>NZ_CP038512.1:2350000-2495000 GCF_004758605.1 Deinococcus metallilatus | reverse complement strand
GCTGGGGAGAGGCGCACGTGTTCGCTGATTACATCCGCGATGTTCAGCCGTGCGCGCACGTCTTCCTTCGTCCCCACCTTTGCCCCTCACCCCCCCGGCCACGTTGCGAAGCGCAACGGTAGACCGTCAGTTTACGCTCCCGCGCCCCCGGGTGCCAAGCCCTGTCAAGGACGTTCAGCACGTGATTTTCTGGCACAAGCTGGCAACGCCGTGCTGGTGCGGCTCCCCTGCCCGGTCCCGGCGGTAAGTGCCCCTGAAGCCTCCCCTCACCCTCCTGCCCGCCGTGCGCCGCACGCTGAGGCATGACGCGACAGAGCCAGTACAAGGTCAGCCGGGATGAAACCACCCACGGCGAGAACGGCGAACACCACCTGATCCGGGGCGAGGGCAGCAGCATGCGCCTGTGGCACCGCGAGGCGCCGAACGCGGACAAGCCGATGTCCACCCATCCCTACGAAACCCTGGGTTACGTGATCGAGGGCCGTGTGGACCTGATCGTGAACGGTGAGACGGTCAGCCTCGCGCCCGGAGACAGTTACCGCGTCCCGCGCAACACGCCGCACACCTTCCGCATCACGGAGACGCTGACGGCGCTCGAAGTCAATACCCCCGCCGCCGACCGCTAAGCCTGTTTGGCCGCTGCCCCACCGTTGCTGCTCCCGCCGGGGCGTACCGTGGGGCTACGCCATGCCTCCGTTTGGTACTCCTCCCGCCTACAGCACTCCGGCCACGCTGGGCCTGGCGCTGCTGGCCCTGCTGACGGCCCTGTGGCACTTCACGCTGGGGGCACTCGACTACACCAATGCTGGACGGTATGAGGGCCTGGCCCTGATGCTGCTGGCCGGATTGATGCTGGTGTACGGCATCCTGACGCTGATCCGGTATGTCGAGGCCCGCGACGCCATGACTGACCCCCACCCCAGGACCGCCATGTATGCCACGGTGCATCAAAGGCGCGTGCCGCTGATCGGTCTGGGGCTGGCGGTCCTGCTCTGCCTGGCGGACCTGGCCTTTGCCGTGTCCGCCCAGGTCCCGTTCTGGCATGTCGCCGGGTTGCTGCTCGCGGTCCTGCTGGCCCGGCAGGCCTTGCGAATCAGGCCAGAGCGCGGCGAGGATGAGTTATAGGTCTTCGAGCTCGCTGGTAGGACGTGTTCCCGCCCTGTCCGTGTCCACGTCCATCGTGCCCGCCATCCCGCCCATTCCCCCGGTGCGTGACGTGCCCAGCGTCGTGTCGAGGCTGGTGGTGTCATTCACGGTGCCCTCGGTGGTGCCGTTCTCGCCCGGCGATGGGTTGACATCCACGGGTGGATTGTAGATTTCCCGGCGGTCATCGGTCATAGGGGTGCCTCCGCCCGTATTGTCCGCCACCGGCCTGCCCCACGCTTGAGAGGCAGCGTAAGGCGGATTGGGCGTTCACGCCTGGGTCTGCCCCAGCCGCTCTTCGAGCTGTGCCGCGGTGTCGGGTGCGCCCATCATCCGGGCCACGTCCAGCGCCGACAGGCCCCGCGCGTCGCGGGCGTGGAGGTCCGCGCCGCGTGCCAGCAGCAGGTCAATGAGGTTGATTCGGTTGAACATCGCGGCCATCATCAGTGCCGTCTTGCCGTCCGGCCCAGCACTTTCCACATCGGCGCCGTGGGCCAGGAGCAGTTCGACCATCGGCACGTCGCCCTTGAAGACTGCCCCCTGAAGCGGCGTCTGCCCCTGGTCATTGGACAGTTCGGGGTCGGCGCCATGCGTCAGCAGTTGCCGGGCCACCTCCAGATGGCCGTGATAGCTGGCGAGCATCAGCAGGCTGTCGCCCTTCTGGTTGCGGAGATTGGGCGGCAACCCCCGCTCCAGCAGCGGGCCGAGGCGGTCAGCGTCCCCCGCGCGCACGAGGTCGAAGACGCCCTGCAAGAATTCCAGTGTTTCGGGGTCGAGGGGGAGCGGGGTGGAGTGGGGGTTCTGGTCGGAAGGGTTTTGCATGGGGTTCTCCTTGTCGGTAAATGGGGGCTGGGAGGAGGAGTGATCCCATTGTGTCAGGGGGGAAAGGGATGGCTGGGACCACGTACAAAAGAGGAGAGAGGCAAGCCTCTTCAGGCTGCCCCTCTTCGCCGGACTCGCTTTACTCGCTGAACTCGAACTCCGCGTATTCCTCAATCGGCGGGCAGGAGCACACGAAGTTGCGGTCCCCAAACACGTTGTCCACGCGGTTCACGGCGGGCCAGTACTTCCATTGCTTCTGCGCTCGGGTGGGGAAGGCGGCGGTTTCGCGGCTGTAAGCCCTGTTCCACTCGCCTTGCATCAGGTCGTCCTGGGTGTGCGGCGCGTGCCGCAGCGGGCTGTCCTCGGCTTTCATCAGGCCGTCCTGCACTTCCTGAATCTCGCGGCGGATGTTCAGCATCGCGTCGATGAAGCGGTCGAGTTCGGCTTTCGGCTCGCTCTCGGTCGGCTCGATCATCAGCGTGCCGGGCACCGGGAAGCTCATGGTGGGGGCGTGGAAGCCGTAGTCCATCAGGCGCTTGGCGATGTCCTCTTCCGTGATGCCACTGGCCTGCTTCAGTGGGCGGATGTCGAGGATGCATTCGTGCGCCACGCGGCCATTACGCCCGGTGTAGAGGACCGGGTACGCGCCGCCCAGCTTCTGCGCGATGTAGTTGGCGTTCAGCAGCGCGACCTGCGTGGCCTTTTTCAGCCCTTCGGGTCCCAGCAGGCGGATATACAGGTAGCTGATGGGCAGGATGCTGGCTGATCCGTAGGGCGCGGCACTCACGGCCCCGGTATGGCTGTCGTTGACCGGCCGAACGTCGTGGTTGGGCAGGAAGGGCGCGAGGTGGGCCTTCACGCCAATCGGCCCCATGCCCGGTCCGCCGCCGCCGTGCGGGATGGCGAAGGTCTTGTGCAGGTTGAGGTGCGAGACGTCGCTGCCGATTAGGCCGGGCTTGGCGAGGCCCACCATCGCGTTCATGTTCGCGCCGTCCAGGTACACCTGCCCGCCGTGCTGGTGGATGATGTCGCAGACCTCGGTGACGTGTTCCTCGTACACGCCGTGGGTGCTGGGGTAGGTGATCATCAGCGCGCCCAGCTTGTCGGCGTGCTGCTCGGCCTTCGCCCTGAGGTCTTCGAGGTCGATGTTGCCGTTCTCGTCGGTCTTGACCACTACGACCTGCATCCCCAGCATCGCGGCGCTGGCGGGGTTGGTGCCGTGCGCACTGGCGGGAATCAGGCAGACGGTGCGCTGAGCCTCGCCCCGGCTCTCGTGGTACTTGCGGATGGCGAGGAGGCCCGCGTACTCGCCCTGCGCGCCGCTGTTGGGCTGGAGGCTCACGGCGTCGTACCCGGTAATGTCGGCCAGCCACGCTTCCAGCTCGGCCAGCATCTGCGCGTAGCCCTGCGTCTGCTCGTTCGGCGCGAAGGGGTGCAGACTGCCGAATTCCGGCCACGTCACCGGGATCATCTCGGTGGTGGCGTTGAGCTTCATGGTGCAGCTTCCCAGCGGGATCATGCCGTGGACGAGGCTGTAATCGCGGTTCTCCAGCGTCTTGAGGTACCGCAGCATCCCGTGTTCGCTGTGGTGCGTGTTGAAGACGGGGTGCTGGAGGTAGTCGGAGGTGCGCTGGAGGTCGGTGGGGATGCCGCCAGCAGCTTCGCCTTTCAGCGCCAGCACGTCCACCCGCTGCCCGGTGATGGCTTCGATGATGTCGGCCAGGTCATCCACCGTCACTGTCTCGTCCAGGCTGACGCTGATGGTGTTGCCCCCGTTGTCCGTCGGGCCATAGCGGAAGTTGATGCCCTTCGCCTCGGCGCGGGCACGGATGGCCGCCGCGTCACCCTCGAAGGTGAGGGTGTCGAAGAAGGTCGCGTTCGGCTTCAGGCCCGCGTCCGTTAGCGCCTGGTGGAGAATCGCGGTCAGCCGGTAGACACGCTCGGCAATCGTCCGAATCCCCTCCGCCCCGTGGTACACCGCATATGCGGCGGCCATGTTCGCCAGCAGCGCCTGCGCAGTGCAGATGTTGGAGGTGGCCTTCTCGCGGCGGATGTGCTGCTCGCGGGTCTGCATCGCCATACGCAACGCAGTCTTGCCCCGGCTGTCCTTGCTGACGCCGATCACACGGCCCGGCATGGACCGCTGGTACTCGCTGCGGCAGGCCAGGAACGCTGCGTGCGGCCCGCCGAAGCCCATCGGGACGCCGAAGCGTTGCGCGCTGCCGATCACGATGTCCGCGCCCTGCTCGCCGGGCGGCTTCACCAGCGCGTCGGCCAGCAGGTCGGTCGCCCCGATCAGCGCCCCCTGCGCCGCGTGAACCCGTTCCGCGATAGGGGAGAGGTCGTGCAGATCGCCATACGTACCGGGCGACTGCACCAGCGCGGCGAAGGTGCCTTCGGGCAGGTCGCCGTTCGCGGGGCCGGTCATGACCTGGTAGCCGAAATACTCGGCGCGGGTGCGGATCACATCCAGTGTCTGCGGGTGAACGTCGTCCGCCACGTAGAAGACGTTGCCCTTGTTCTTGACCTGCCGCTTCGCCAGGGTCATCGCCTCGGCGGCGGCGGTGGCCTCGTCCAGCAGGGAGGCGTTGGCGACGGGCATCCCAGTCAGGTCCATCACCATCTGCTGGAAGTTGAGCAGCATTTCCAGGCGGCCCTGCGAAATCTCGGCCTGGTAGGGGGTATAGGCCGTGTACCAGCCGGGGTTTTCCAGCATGTTCCGCAGAATGACGCCCGGCGTGAGGGTGCCGTAATAGCCCATGCCGATGTAGGAGCGGAAGACCTTGTTCTTATCGGCCACGGCCTTGAGGTCCGCGAGGGCCTGCGCTTCGGTGACCGCGCCGCCGACCTTCAGCTCGCCCCCGAAGCGGATGCTCTCGGGCAGGGTGGTTTCGGTCAGTTCGTCCAGGCTGGCGACACCGAGCGCGGCGAGCATTTCGGCCTGTTCCGCCTGGCTGGGGCCGATGTGGCGGCGGGTGAAATCGTCGGTTTGGAGGAGTTCGTTGAGGGGGCGCATGGGTTCTCCTTGGGAAGCGGTCAGCTTTCAGCTCTCAGCCGTCAGCAGAAGGCTGAAGCTTTGGCCCAAGCTGCTGATGGCTGACCCTGATCGCTGCTCAGCCGTTCGCGGCAGCATAGGCGTCCGCATCCATCAGGTCGCCGCTTTCCCCGGTCACGTCCAGCTTGAAGAGCCAGCCGCCCTCGTAAGGGCCGCTGTTGACCAGTTCGGGGCTGCCGGAAAGCTGCTCGTTGACGGCGATGATGGTGCCGCTGGCGGGGGCATAGATGTCGGAGGCGGTCTTCACGCTCTCGACGACGGCGACCGTCTCGCCCGCCGTGACCACGCGGCCCACTTCGGGCAGTTCGACGTACACCACGTCGCCCAGTTGGTCCTGCGCGAAATCGCTGATGCCGACCGTGCCGTCGGGAGCGAGCCATTCGTGGGAGGGGGCGTATTTCAGTTCGGTGGGGGTCTGCATGGATTTGATTCTCCTGTATCGGGGAGGGGGGAAGTGTGGGATTTGGGGATCGTTGAGGGCCAGCCCTACGATCCGGGAGCCACCGTTCTACGCTCTCTTGTAGAAGGGCAACTCCACCCGCCGCGCCGGATGCGCCTTGCCGCGCACCTCGACCTCGTAGGCGTCGGCCTGCGCGGCGTCACTCTGGACCAGCGCCATCGCAATCGGGTGGCCGAGGGTGGGGCTGCTGGTGCCGCTGGTGACCTGGCCGACGCGCTCGCCGTTCAGCAGCACCGGGTAACCTTCACGCACCGGGACGCGCTCCAGCGCCAGCCCGATCAGCTTGACGGGCGGCGCGGCCTGCATCCCTGCGCGGCCCACATGCTCCTTGTCCTTCACCACCCAGGTATACGTGCTGGCGAGGGGGTGGAGGTCGTCCGCGAATTCGTGGCCGTACAGCGGAAAACCCGCTTCCAGCCGCAGCGTGTCGCGCGCGCCCAGGCCCGCCGGGGTGAGGCCCAGAGCCAGGAGCCTGTCCCACAGCGCCTCGGCCTCGTCCGCCTTCACGAAGACCTCGAAGCCGTCCTCGCCGGTGTAGCCGGTGCGGGCCAGCCACACGTCAAATCCCAGCAGCCGGGCGGGGAAGTAGGCGTTCTTCTTCTTCGCGCTCAGGTTCACGTCGGTGTGGGGTTGCAGCAGCGCCTCCGCCTCCGGTCCCTGCACGGCCAGCAGGCCCCAGCGGTCCGACTCGTCGCTGAGCTGAACGCTGAAGTCTGCGGCGTGCTGCTGGAGGTGCGCCCAGTCCTTCCCGATGTTGCTGGCGTTCACGACCAGCAGGAATTCCTGCTCGCCCACACGGTAGACATAGATGTCGTCCACCAGGCCGCCCGCCTCGTTGGGGAGCCAGTTGTACTGGGCGCGGCCCGGCTTCAGCTTCATGACGTCGTTGGTGGTGACGCGCTGGAGGAAGGCCCCCGCGTCCGGGCCCTGCACGCGGAACTCGCCCATGTGCGACACGTCGAAGACGCCCGCGCGGGTGCGGACGGCGTCATGTTCGGCCTTGACGCCCGCGTACTGCACGGGCATATCCCACCCGCCAAAGGGCACCATCCGGGCACCGGCCTTCAGATGCGCGGCGTGCAGGGGCGTCCGCCTCAGCGGCGTCTCAGGAGTGCTGGTCACCCCTGAACTGTACCGGAGGTCAGCGGGTTCGCGTCCGGCAGGCTTGGACGTTCGGCAGGCTACAGTGGGGTATGCCGGGAAGCAGAAATGCGCGTCTGCATCGGACTCTCCGCTCCACGGAGGCGAAGTGACGCCCTCGTTTCTGCTGGGCCTGCTGCCGCCTGCTGGCCTCACCGCACGGGTGGAGGTCTTCCGGGCGCGGCTGCGCCTGCGGGAAAGTGCCCCGCACGTGACCGTGAAGGCGCGGAGTGGATTGGACGCCGATCTCGCCTGGCTCCCGGTGGCGCGGGCAGTGGTCGCCGCGAGTGCGCCGGTCACCCTGCATCTCGGGGGTGCGCGGGCTTTTCGTGGCGGCAGCGCCGTGTATCTCGCCGTCCACTCCCCGGAGGCCGTGGCCCTGCATGTCCGGCTGCTGGACGCGCTGAAGCCGCCCGCGCGTTTTGGCTACGAGGGGTCGCACATGACGCCCCACCTGACGCTCGCGCTGAACCGGCGTGGAGTGGATATGGGTGCGGTCCTGTCTGCGGCCCAGGCGGAATTTGCCGACCTCGACACCCGGCCGCTCACGTTCACGGCGCGGGAAGTGTGGCTGATGCGGAAGCCCGGACCGGGGGGCCTGTACGTGCCGCAGGAGGCCTGGCCGCTGGGGACGGACGCAGCTCAGGGCTGAACGCTTCGCACGCCCGTTTCCGTCGCCAGAAAGCCTATCCGCAGGTCGTGCGCCTCGCTGGGGAGTGCGTCCACCACCAGGGCCTCCCCGACCACGCCCACCGTCAGCCCCCTGAAGCCCGGCAGCAGCCGGTCGTAGAAGCCGCCTCCATACCCCAGCCGCACGCCCCGGCAGTCGAAGGCCAGGGCGGGGAGCAGCACCGCGTCCACGGTGTCCAGGGCGACACGCGGCGCGTCGGCCGGGGGTTGCAGCGCCCCGAAGCGGCTCGGCTCGGTGGCGGTGTGCCAGGGGTGCAGCGTGAGGCGCGGCTCGGGCCGGAAGCGGGCGCGGGTGGTGAGCAGTTCGAAGGACCCGGCCAGGGCCGCCACGTCCGGCTCACCCGGCAGGGCACGGTAGGCCAGCACGCACCGCACCCCCCGCTCCCCCAGGAAGGCGGCGAGGTGCGCGCTGATTTCGGCGGAGAGGTCAGGCAGTCCCGCCCGCACCTCGCGTGCCCAGGCCCGCCACTCCGCTTTCGGGGCATGGGCGGGCGGGGGCGGCAGCAGCGTGTCAGCCAACTTCCTTCGGCCCCTTCAGCCCGCTTTTGCCCTCGCGCCCTTGCAGGACGGCGGCCACGTCGGCGGGAGAGACGCCCACTTCCGCCAGCGCAAAGAGGGTGTGAAACAGCAGGTCGGCGGCCTCGGTCGCCAGTTCGGCCCGGTCGCCATTCTTGGCGGCCAGCAGCACCTCGCCCGCCTCCTCGCTGATCTTTTTCAGCACGCGGTCCAGACCCCCCGCATGCAGCCGCGCCACGTAACTGTTCTCGGGCAGGGTGGCGAGGCGCTCAGCGATGGTGGCGTAGACGCGCTCCAGCGTGCCGTCCAGTCCGGTAGAGGGCGGCTCTTCTGCCAGGAGCGGCGCGTGGAAGCAGGAATACTCGCCGGTGTGACAGGCCGGGCCGGTCTGTTCCACACGGTACAGCAGGCTGTCACCGTCGCAGTCGGCGTGGACGCTCACCACCCGCTGCGTGTGGCCGCTGGTCGCCCCCTTGACCCACTGCTCGCGGCGTGAACGGCTGTAGTAGGTGGCCTCGCGCGTTTCCAGCGTGCGCTCGATGGCGGCCCGGTCGGCATATGCCTGCATCAGCACGGCGCCGGTGCGCGCGTCCTGGGTGACGACCGGAATCAGACCGTCCGGGCCGAACTTCAGCTTTTCGAGCAGGCTCATGCTTCCCGCCATTCCGGGCGCACCGGCAGCCCCTCGTCCCGGAGGTACGCCTTCACCTGCGGCACCGTCAATTCTCCGAAGTGAAAGACGCTGGCGGCCAGAGCGGCGTCGGCGTGGCCCGTGGTGAGCACGTCACGGAAGTCCGAAAGCTGCCCGGCCCCGCCTGACGCGATCACGGGCAGGTCCACCGCCGAGGCGACCGCGCGGGTGGCTTCCAGGTCGAAGCCCGCGCGGGTGCCGTCGGCGTCCATCACGTTCAGGCAGAGTTCGCCCGCGCCGAGAGACTGCCCCCGCTCGGCCCACTCCAGCAGGTCCAGGCCGGTGTCCACCCGGCCGCCTCCCACATGTACGGTCCAGCCGTTGCCGTCCGCCCGCCGTTTGGCGTCGATGCTCAACACCACGCACTGCGCGCCGAAATGGTCCGACGCCTCGCGGATCAGCTCGGGCCGCCGCACCGCGCTACTGTTCACGCTGATCTTGTCGGCTCCGGCCAGCAGCAGTTGCCGGAAGTCGGACACGGCATTCACGCCGCCCCCGACCGTCAGCGGCATCATCACCTGCTCCGCGACGCGGGCGGCCACGTCCAGCATGAGGGAGCGGCCTTCAAAGGTGGCGGTGATGTCGTAGAAGACCAGTTCGTCGGCCTGCTGCGCCTCGTAAGCCTGGGCGAGCGCCAGGGGATCACCCGCGTCGCGGTGGTTCTCGAAGAACCGCACGTTCTTGACCACCCGCCCGTTTTGCACGTCCAGACAGGGAATGATCCGCTTCGTCAACACGGGCGCAGTCTACCCCGCCCGCCTGCGCCTTCCTTCCGGTCAGGCAGACAGCCGGGGCTGGCGAAACCGCCGTCAGGACGGGCGTTTTCCGCTGTGGCCCTCTCCGCCGCCTGCCTGCGTCTCCCCCTGAAGGACAAGCGCAACAGGTCACACATGGGTCACAGGCCATGACCGAGAATTGATGAAATTTTCATATCCAGTCAGCTAGGGTGAAGGGAAAGGGAGGGACCTGTGGAGCGCCGACGGATCCTGCTGGTGGACGACAATCCGCACGACGTGGAACTGGCCCTGAACGCCTTTCAGGAGGACGGGGGCAGCAGTTGTGAGATCGCCGTCGCGGGGAGCGGCCCCGAGGCCCTGACGGTGCTGCGCGGTCCGGCACCGCTCCCCGACCTGATCCTGCTCGACCTGAAGATGCCGCACATGGACGGTCTGGCCGTGCTGGACGCCATCCGCAGCGAGACTCGCACCCGTGACCTCCCGGTGGTCATGCTCAGCACCAGTGACGAGGCGCGCGACATCCGCGACAGCTACGCGCACGGCGCGAGCGGCTACGTCATCAAACCGCTGGACTTCACCCGCTTCCGCGAGGCGATGCACACCATCACGGCCTTCTGGGCGCACCTGAACTGCCGCCCGCGTGTGGGTTGAACGCCCTTCCGCCTTGAGGCGGCGTTCACCCGCGCGTCTCTCCTCACCCTTGCCCGCTAGCCTGACCCTATGCGCGTATGGATCGGTTGCGGCGGCTACACCAACGACGACTGGACGGCCCCCGGCCTGATCTACGAGGGCGTGAAGAAGGACGCCTATCTGGAGACGTACTCGCATTACTTCGATGCTGTGGAGCTGAACTCCTCCTTCTACGCCATTCCCGGCATCAAGGCCTTCGAGGGGATGGTCCGCAAGTCGGGAGGCCGGACCCGCTTCGCCGTCAAGCTGAACAAGGTCTTCACCCACGAGCGGACCCCCACCGACGCCGACTTCGACCGGATGCTGCAAAGCCCCGAGCCGCTGCGTGAAGCCGGGGTGATGGGGCCTTACCTCGCCCAGTTCCCCTACTCCTTCCACCGGACCGGCGACAACCGCAAGTACCTGCTGGGCCTGGCCGAGCGGTTCGCCGGGCACGAACTGGCGGTCGAACTGCGCCACGCCTCCTGGGACAAGCCCGAGGTCCGCGAGGGGATGGCCGAGCACGGTCTGATCTGGGTCAGCCCCGACTATCCCCCGGTGGGCGGCATGCCTGAGCCCCAGGTCCACGTCACCACCGATGTCGGCTACCTGCGCCTGCACGGCCGCAACAAGGGCAGTTGGTGGGAAGGTCAGAGCGCGTCCGAACGCCACGACTACCTCTACACCCGCGCCGAGATGGACGAGTGGGCCGAGAAAATCGCGCTGGTGGCGGATGATCTGTCTGAGTTGTACGTGTTTTTTGAAAATACGACCAGGGGCCACGCCCTGAAGAACATCCCGATGCTGCGCGAGGCGTTGAATGCGCGGGGAGTGCCGGTCCGGACGCCGGAGCCGGGAGAGGAGGGGCGGCTGCTGTGAACGTCAGTCGGCAGGGAACAGGTAAAAGGCGTGGGGCTGCCCCTGCCAGTCGCGCTCGCTCGTTGGCGTAAAGCCCACCTTCTCCAGCACGCGGCGGCTGGCTCCGTTCTCCACATGCGCGAAGGCGAGGAGGTCGCGGCTGAGGCGCGGGTCGGGATGCGCGAAGTGCCAGTCCACAAGGGCACGGGCGAGTTCGGTCGCCAGTCCCTGTCCCCAGAGTTCTGGCGCAAGCAGATAGCCCAGTTCGCGCGGCTGGCCCTCCTCGCTCAGGCCGAAGCCGCCGCGTCCGATGGTCCTGCCGCTGCTGTCCTGCACCCGCCACTTCGTCCAGCCCCATTCCGCCTGCTCAAGTCGGAAGTCCGCGAAGCGCGACGCGGCCCGTGCCTGGTCGTAAGGGCCGCTGGCGAAAAAACGCATGGTCAGGGGATCGGCGTGTAGCGCCTGGAAGTCCGCGAAGTCTTCCGGTTCCCAGGTGGTGATGGTGAGGCGCTGGGTGGTGAGGATGGTCTGGCGCATGGCGTCAGGCTAGCGGACGAGGAGAACGTCACCCCAGCATCGTCAACTCCCCCAGTCCCGCCAGAAACTCCCGCTCCGGGTACTCCTCGCCGTCGAAGCCCTTGTCGCCCTCGGCGGGTGCGATGCTTAGAGAGGCGAAGTCGTACAGGTCACGGTCCAGCAAATGACTGGGCGTCACGCGCGTCAGCGAACGCAGGACGTTCTGGAGGCGGCCGGGATGTTCCCGCTCCCAGCCTTCCAGCATCTCGCCCACAATCTTGCGCTGGAGGTTTTCCTGGCTGCCGCAGAGGTTGCAGGGGATGATCGGAAAGCCTCTGGCCTCGGCGTACCGCTGAATGTCGCGCTCCGCGAGGTAGGCGAGGGGGCGGATCACCACGTTCGTCCCGTCGTCGGATTGCAACTTGGGCGGCATGGCCTTGAGGCGCGCGCCGAAGAACATGTTCATGAAGAGCGTTTCGAGGATGTCGTCGCGGTGGTGGCCCAGGGCGATCTTCGTCGCGCCGATCCTGCGGGCATGGGCGTACAGGATGCCCCGCCTCAACCGGCTGCACAGCGCGCAGGTGGTCTTGCCCTCCGGCGTCTTCTCCTTGACGATGCTGTAGGTGTCTTCCGTCAGGATATCGAACTTCACGCCCAGCCGCGTCAGGTACTCGGGCAGGACGTGGGTGGGAAAACCCGGCTGGCCCTGGTCGAGATTGACGGCCACCACCTCGAAGTGGATCGGCGCGCGCTTCTGGAGGTGCAGCAGGATGTCCAGCAGCGTGTAGCTGTCCTTGCCGCCCGAGAGGCAGACCATCACCCGGTCCCCCTCCTCGATCATGCGGTAGTCGGTGATGGCCTGCGCCGCGCCCTTGACGAGCGGCGGAAACAGCAGGGTGGGGTCAGAGGAGGCAGTCTTGGTCATGATTGGGAGCTTCCCGCATCTTGCGCGCGAAGTGGGCGTCATGCTAACGGCTGACGACAGGCCGCGTGGTAACCCGTACCCTGAACGGCGAGATGTTGACCTCGCCCCCCCGCTACCGTGACCTTTCCCCCCAGCGGTCACATGAAAGGCCGCTAAAGTGAACGTCATGCGGTTTTTCACGGGCCTGGGTGTCCTCCTGTTACTGGGTGTGGGGGGCGCGGGCGCCATGTGGTGGCTGTGGGGGCGCGACCTTCCCAGTGTGCAGGACCTGGACGTGCTGGAACTCAGCGGCAAGACCCGCGTGTATGACCGCAACGGTGCCCTGGTCGGCACCCTCACCCCCAGCCTGAGCAGCGGTCAGAGTGTCAACCGCGACCTGCTGAAGCTCAACGAGATCAGCCCGTGGCTCCAGAAGGCCATCGTGACCAGCGAGGACCGCCGCTTCTACAAGCACCACGGCGTGGATTACATCGGGATCGCGCGCGGGCTCCTCAAGGGTGTGCTGAAAAACGATCTGGAGGGCGGCTCCTCCATCACGCAGCAGGTGGTGAAAAACACCCTGCTGGCCGACCTGCACAGCGCCCGCACCCCCGAGCGCAAGTTCAAGGAAGCCCTGCTGGCCTACCAGTTGGAGCGCAGCTTCAACAAGGACCAGATTCTGAACGCCTACCTGAACGTCATCTACTGGGGCGACGGGGGCCGCAGCGACATCATCGGGGCGGGGACGGCGGCGCAGGCGTACTTCCGCAAGTCGGCTTCGGACCTGAACCTGGCCGAGAGCGTGTACCTCACGACCCTGGTGCCCGCACCCAACGAGCGATACAAGGACTTCAAGGCGTACCGCCCGCTGATGAAGGACCTGCTGGGCCGCATGGTGGAGGACGGCCGCATCACCCAGGCCGAGGCTGACGCCGCCTGGCGCACGCCGATCTATCCGGCGGGCTGGCGCATCGGCTGGAACAGCGACGGCACTGTCCGCACGGCCGTGCTGGAACGCCCTGAGCGGTTGCAGGAGAACATGCCGCCCCCCCCGGTGCAGACGGCCTTTCACTACCTCCAGGCGGTCGAGAAGGAACTGATTCCCAAACTCGGGCGCAAGGCGCTGTTCGGCGGCGGCAAGGTCTACACCGCCCTGGACCTCCAGGCCCAGCAGGCTTCGGAGCAGGCCAGCCTGAACGCCCGCCTCCCCGACGGCGCGACGCTCGGCCTGGCGCTGGTCAGCCCCAAGAACGGCGAGGTGCTGGCGCTGGTCGGGCAGAAGCTGACGGGGGGGCGGCCGGGGGACTGGAACAACGCTGTCCAGGCCCAGCGGCAGGTGGGCAGCTCGATCAAGCCGCTGCTGTATACCCTGGCGCTCTCGAAGGGCTGGAAGCAGAGCGATACCGTGCTGGACGCGCCGCTCGCGGGCGACTACCAGCCGCAGAACTACGACGGGCGCTGGACGGGCCGCTACGTCACCATGCGCTACGCGCTCGACCACAGCCTGAACCTTCCCACCGTGCGGATCGCGCAGGAGGTCGGCGTGAACGCCTTCGAGGACAAGCTGCGCGAACTCGGCCTTACGCCGCCGCCCGACGCGGGCCTGTCGCTCAGCATCGGCACGCTGGAAGCCAGCCCGCTTCAGATGGCCGCCGCCTACGCGGCCTTTGCCAACGGCGGCCTGTACTACGCGCCCACCCTGGTCCGCAAGGTGGAGGATGACCGTGGACGCACCCTCTACCAGCGGCCCGCGCCGCAGGGCAAACGGGTGTGGGACGCGCGGGCGGCCTGGCTGGGGCTGGACATGATCCGCGGCGTGGTGAACGACCTGACCGAGTACCAGGGCGGCCTCGCCACCCGCGCGCAGATTCCCGGCTGGGACGTGGGCGGCAAGACCGGCACCACCAACGATGTCAAGGACCTGTGGTTCGCCGGGGTCACGCCGACGGTCGCGGGAGCGGTGTGGGTCGGCAAGCAGGCGGGCGGCGCCCTGCCGAACTGGGCCTACAGCGGCGAGATTCCCACGCCCGTCTGGCAGCAGGCGGTGGCGGGAGCACTGGCCGGGCAACCCCACCAGACCTTCACCGAACCGGGCGGCATCACCTACCGCGTGGTGCGGCAGGTCGAGATGGCCTTCCGCCAGGAGGAGGCCGACCAGGAGCCGGTGGCCCGCGACGGCAGCGGGGACAGCAGTGGCGGGGGCTTCTTCGGCCGCCGCCAACGCCCGCCCGCACCTGTTCCCGTCCCCGCACCCAACTCCCAGCCCGGCCCGCTGACCGAGGCGCCGACGCAGGAGGTCCCCGACCAGGCCGCGCCCGATCAGCCCGTCCCCGATCCGCAGGGGCCGCTGGATACGGTGCCTGCGGAGCCGGTGCCCAGTGAGCCGTCCTCCCCACAGGAAACGTCTCCCCAGGACCCCTACGGCGCCCCGCAGGAGGGGAGCGTGCCTCAGGACGGCGCGGGGGACACCTTCACGCCCGCCCCCCCGGAAGCCCCATCCGGCGACCTGGCCCCGCAAGCCTCCCCGACCGAGCCGCAGCCCGTCCCCGACCCGTCCCAACAGGGCAGCGGCGACCTGCCCCTGCCGCCCGATGGCTTCTGGCAGAATGGCGGCGATCCGAACAGCGCGGGTACGTCCACTCCCCCCACGTTCTAGCCGTCCAGCGGAATCAGCGTGAGACTGCCCGTCTCGGCGGGACCGTCGATGGTCAGCACTTCCAGGCGGCAGGGGAGATCATCGCGGCCGTGCTCCCGGACGAGGTAGGCCAGGGCCGCCCGCCGCATCAGCGCGAGCTTGCGCGGGGTGACACTCTCGGCGGCGCCCCCAAAGCGGGCATTCCGGCGCTGGCGGACCTCGGTAAAGACGAGCACGTTTCCGTCACGGGTGATCAAGTCAATCTCACCGCCCGGAATGCGGTAGTTGCGCGCCACCACCTCCCGGCCCAGGGAAGCGAGGTGGGCAGCGGCGCGGGCCTCGGCGTCCGCGCCCTTCACGCGAGCCAGGTTTCCCAGCGGGTGAAGTCGGGGACGGCCAGCACGGCTCCTGCCGCCAGCAACGCTTCTGCGGGAGCCGTGGTCGTGAGGGCCACGACCGTACAGCCTGCCCCGGCCGCGCTGCGGACGCCGTTCACCGCGTCCTCGTGGGCCAGGCAGGCGCGGGGGTCCAGGCCCAGCAGCGCCGCGCCCCGCTCGAAGGGTTCCGGGTGCGGCTTGCCCCGCGTCACGTGTTCGCCCAGCACGCGCGGCCCGAACCGCCCGCCGAAGCCCAGCGCCTCCATGCCGAACTCGACATTCACGGCGTCGGCACTCGTGACCAGGGCGAAAGGAATTCCCCGCGCCTCCAGGGCGTCCAGATAGGCGCTCAGGCCCGCAACTTCCCGCAGTTGCCCGCGTGCGAGGCTGCGGTAACGGCTCTCCTTCGCCTCGTGGAAACGCCGGATCAGGGCCTCGTCGGGGGCCTGGCCCGTCAGCCGCTCGATGATCTCGGGGTTGCGCCCGCCGTCCACCTTGGTATTGAGGTCGTGCTCGGTGAGGTTCAGGCCCAGCAGGTCGGCGGCGACCTCCTGCCACGCCTGGCGGTGAAAGGCGTTGTTGGTCATCAGCACGCCGTCCATATCGAACAGCACGCCCGCCGGGTGACCGGGAAGGGCCAGGGTCACGCCTCCTCCGGTCCGTGTCCGAGGTCGGCCAGGAGGTCGCGGTAGAGGCGGGCGGCATCCTCGCGCACGTCGTCCAGGGTGGCGTCCTCGGGGGCGAGTTCCAGCGCGGCCTCCAGCGCCCCCTCCAGCACCGCCGCGTAGATGGGCCAGCGTCCGCGCGGCTGGGCTAACTGTGTCTGGACTGACTGGTCCCCCTCCTGCGCGTCCAGGGCCGCCAGGGCCGCTTCCGCCGCCCCGCGTTCGGCGTCGCGCTTGCTGCGGCCCTCGCCCTGGCCGAGTGCGCGCCCACCCGCCGAGACGGTCACGTGAAAGACGCGCTCGTGCGGGGGACCTTCCGCCGTCGCGTCGAAGGTGGGGGTGCCGAGGCCCAGCGCCGTGAGCCGCGCGATCAGGTCGCCCTTGGGATTCATGGCCCCAGCGTAGCGTGCGCCTGCCCTCCATTCCCCGGCAGGGGAAGCGGTATGCTCGGCCCCCGGAGACAACGCGCGCCCAGTGTCGCCCCCAGGCGATCCTGGTTCCCCCCTGCCGCGCCTCCGGAGGCCCGATGACCCAGACCGCCAACGCCGCCCCGCCCCCCAGCCCGGCCCGTCCGGAGCGCCGCCTGGTCCTGGGCGCCCAGCACGCCATCGCCATGTTCGGTTCGACCGTCCTGGTGCCGATCCTGGTGGGGCTGCCGCCTAGCGTCGCGCTGTTCGGTGCGGGCGTCGCCACCCTGCTCTTTCACCTGCTGACCGGGGGCCGCGTGCCGATCTTCCTGGGGTCCAGCTTCGCCTTTATCGCGCCGACCGCGCTGGTGGTGAAGGAATTCGGCCCCGCCGCCGCTGGAGGGGGCCTGATCGCCGCCGGGGCGATGTACCTGCTGTTCAGCGGTCTGGTGAAGCTGTTCGGGACCGCGCGGCTGCTGCGCGTCTTCCCGCCGGTCGTGACGGGTCCGGTCATCATCGTGATCGGGCTGGGGCTGTCCAGTGTGGCCGTGAACCAGGCGAAGTCGAACTGGTGGCTGGCGCTCGCCACGCTGGTCGCCGCCGTGATCGCCAGCGTGTACGGGCGCGGCCTCTTCCGCATGATCCCGATTCTGGTAGGCGTGGTCGTCGGTTACCTCGTCGCGCTCGCCACCGGGCAGATCGGGGCAGACGCGCTGAACGCCATCCGCGCCGCGCCGCTGCTGGGCCTGCCGGACTTTCACGCGCCCGCGCTGGACTGGCGGGCGGTTGCCATCATCGCACCCGTCGCCGTCGTCACCTTTATCGAGCATGTGGGGGACGTGATCGTGAACGGGCGCGTCGTGGGGCAGAACTTCCTGCAAAACCCCGGCCTCAGTCGCACGCTCTTTGCCGACGGCGTCGCCAACATGACCAGCGCGGCGCTGGGCGGTCCCGCCGCCACCACCTATGCGGAGAATACCGGCGTGCTAGCCCTGACGCGAGTCTATGACCCGGCCATCCTCCGCATCGGCGCGGTGTTCGCCATGCTGTTCGGCTGCTCGCCCAAGCTGGCCGCCGTCCTCAAGAGCCTGCCGCCGGGCGTGCTGGGCGGCGTGTCCATCCTGCTGTTCGGCATGATCGCCTCTGTGGGTATCCGCACCCTGGCCGAGGCCCGGATCGACTTCGCGCACTCGCGCAATCTGATCGTGGTCAGCGTGATTCTGGTGCTGGGCCTGGGTGGGGCCTCCTTCCCGATTCACGCGGCAGGGACGACCCTGGAACTGCACGGTATGGCCCTGGCCGCGCTCGTCGGCATCGTGGCGAACCTGCTGCTGCCCGCGCAGAAGGTGGAGGTGGACGGGGCGGGGGAGAGGGAACCGGAGCGGGTGTTGCACTGACCCTCACAAGAAGTGGGGCCGCCCCATCCCACCGGAGCGGCCCCACTTCTTCTTGTGGGCTGTGGGCCTCACAACACCCCGGCGTAAATCTCGTCCAGCGTCAGCGTTCGCCCCAGGCAGGGAAGGCTGCCCTGCCCCACGAGTTCCTGAAGTTCCCACTTGCCGCCCTCGCGCTGGTAGGCGTACACGCGCCGCTCGTTTTGCTCGACGATCAGGTACGTTTGCAGGGTGGGAATGGCGGTATAGGTGGCGTACTTGGCAACCCGGTCATGTGAGGCCGTGCTGCTGGACAGCACTTCCACGAGGAGGCAGGGCGCAGTCTTGAAGTACCTTTCCGTATCGTTCCGGTCGCACACCAGCATCACGTCCGGGTAGAAGAAGGTGCTGCTGTCCTCAATGAAGAGTTTCATGTCCGACTGGTAGAGGCGGCAGCCCGTCCGTCTGGCGTCCGCATGTAGTGCGGCGATGATGTTGCTGCTGATCAGGACATGTTCCTCACTCGCCCCGGCATGAGCGTGCAGTGGGTACACAAACCCGCCCACGTACTCGCGCTTGTACGGGCTTTTCTCCTCGGTGCGGAGATACTCCTCCACGCTCATGCGTTTGAAGGCGGGGTCGCTCATGGGTCAATGGTACAGGTGCGCCCTCACCGCACCCCCCCCTTCCGCCGCGTCCTCTGCTTCTGCCCCGGCACCGTCGCCTGCTTGAACTCCTTGCCCTGGAGCTTGGCCTCGATGGCGCGAATCTGGTCGCGCAGGCTGGCGGCGCGCTCGAAGTCGAGGTCTTCCGACGCCTGCCACATCTCCAGTTCGAGGTCGGTGAGCTGCGTGGTGAGGGCGTCGCGGTCGTCGCCGAGGTCGGCGGGGTCTGCCGCTTCCGCCACCTCCTCGCCGCGAATCACGTCGCGCACGCCCTTGACCACGGTGGTCGGCGTGATGCCGTGTTCCGCGTTGTAGGCGAGCTGCTTCTCGCGGCGGCGGGCCGTTTCCTCCATCGCGCTCTGCATCGCGGGCGTGACCGTGTCGCCGTAGAGGACCACCTCGCCGTTCACGTTGCGGGCGGCGCGGCCGATGGTCTGGATCAGCGCGCGTTCGGACCTGAGGAAGCCCGGCTTGTCCGCGTCCAGAATCGCCACCAGCGACACTTCGGGCAGGTCCAGCCCCTCGCGCAGCAGGTTGATCCCCACCAGCACGTCATAGTGCCCCAGCCGCAGGTCGCGGATGATCACCTGACGCTCCACGCTGTCGATGTCCGAGTGCATGTAGCGGGCCTTCACACCCTTTTCGAGCAGGTACTCCGTCAGGTCCTCTGACATCCGCTTGGTGAGGGTGGTCACCAGCACCCGTTCGCCCCGTGCCGCCCGTTCGCGGATGCGGCCCAGCAGATCGTCCACCTGCCCCTGAATGGGGTGGATGGAGACGGGCGGGTCCACCAGCCCCGTCGGGCGGATGATCTGGTCGGCCACCGAGTCGCTGACCTCGCGCTCGAAGGGGCCGGGGGTGGCCGACACGAACACGAGCTGTCCGGTCTTGCTCAGGAACTCGTCGAAGTTGAGGGGGCGGTTGTCCATCGCCGACGGCAGGCGGAAGCCGTAGTCCACCAGCGTCTGCTTGCGCGCGCGGTCGCCGTTCGCCATCCCGCCGATCTGCGGCACTGTCACGTGCGACTCGTCGATGAAGGTGATGAAGTCGTCCGGGAAGTAGTCCAGCATGGTGTACGGCGTGGCCCCCGGCGCGCGCCCGTCGATGTGCCGCGAGTAGTTCTCGATGCCCGAGCAGTAGCCCAGCACCTTGAGCATCTCCAGGTCGTAGAGGGTGCGTTCCTTGATGCGCTGCGCTTCGAGCAGCTTGCCCACCGACTTGAAGTAGTCGAGCCGCTGATCCAGTTCCTCCTGAATCGTCACGATGGCCCGCTCGATGTTCCCCGCGCTGGAGACGTAATGCTTGGCGGGATAGACGATGGTCGCGTCGAGGTCGGCCAGCTTGTCCCCGGTCAGCGGATGGACCACCTGAATCCGGTCCACGTCCTCACCCCACAGCTCGATGCGGAGCGGCTGCTCGTCGTAGCTGGGCCACACCTCCACGATGTCGCCCTTCGCGCGGAAGCGGCCCGGCGCGAGTTCGATATCGTTGCGCTCGTACTGCATGGTCACCAGGCGGCCCAGGATCTCGTCGCGGCCCACCTTCTCGCCCACCTTCAGGATCAGGTTCAGCGCGCGGTACTCGGCGGGGTCGCCCAGGCCGTAGATGCATGACACCGACGCGACCACGATGGTGTCCCGCCGCGTCAGCAGGCTGCGGGTGGTGGAGTGCCTGAGCCGCTCGATCTCCTGGTTGATGGCCGCGTCCTTTTCGATGAAGAGGTCCTTGCCGGGCACGTAGGCTTCGGGCTGGTAATAGTCGTAGTAGGAGATGAAGAATTCGACCGCAGCGTCGGGGAAGAACTCGCGGAACTCGGAGGCGAGCTGGGCGGTCAGAATCTTGTTGGGGGCCATGATCAGGGCGGGGCGGCCGGTTTCCTCGATGACTTTGGCCATGCTATAGGTGTTGTGGACGAAGAGGCCCCCGCGCCCGGTCAGGAACGTCTCGAAGCCGTCCACGCTGAAGTCGTAGACAAACGGCGTCTGCGGCGTCGTCTGCTCCGCCCCCACGATAGCTGACCAATGCACATCCGCCAGGCCGGTGAAGGCCGCGTCCTGAATCCCCAGCGCCGTGCAGATGCGCCGGAAAAGTGCGGCACTCGGCGCGCGAATCCCACACTCAATGGCCGAGATCATGGTTCGGGTACAGCCCGCCCGCTCCGCCACATCCCGCTGGCTGAGGCCCGCGCGTTCGCGTTCGGCCAGCAGCCTCGGCCCCACGCCGGGAATCAGGTCAACGTTCGTGTTGCCCTGCCCGGCCTGCTCCACGGCTTCAGCGAGCAGCTTCTGCTTCCGCCCACTCAGGAAGCCGATTTCACTCTGGAAGTGCCCCAAGTTCTCCGCGCCGGAGATCGTCAGCTTGTGATACGTGCCATACGTGCCATCTGGCCGTTTCTTCTGCACCTCGCGCAGCCGTGTCCAGACGCCAAAACGCAGCAGCACCTCGATCATTTCCCCAGCCAGCCGTTTGCTCGCTGTGACCGCCGTGACTGCATTCCTCTCCACGCCCCCGTCACCCTCGAAGTAGGCCCGCAGGAGGCCCGCCAGAAAAGCGTTCGGGAAGGCCGCGAAGTTCTCTGGGAGGTGCTTGGTGTGGGCGTTTCTGCCCAGCAGCCGCGAGAGCAGTTCATGCCACACGCGCCCGCCCAGCACGAAGTCCCCGTCCCTGCGGCGGAAGAAGCCAGCGCCCAGCGCCTTCAGCGCCTCCTCAACCTGCCCCTGAATCTCCGGGTCACGCACCGAAATGAGGGCGAATCTGTCGGCGGAATGCCCCTCGGCCAGATAGTGCCCCAGCAGCAGCGCCAGTGGTGCATTCAACGGCAGGGCGGCGGGAAGATCGGCTGTCCGCGCGGAAACACAGCTTTCTTCCAAGGTCATCAGCCCGCCCGCGATGGCCGCCCTGGCCCCCGGGATGTGCAGGCGGCCCGCTTTCTTGCCGTGCCGAATGGCGTGCAACTTGCTGGGCGGCTGCGGGTAATGCGCCTCCACCAGTTCGCGCCATTCGCTGTCCTGCTCGGCCGCGTACGGCGCGGACACCTGAAAAGGCAGCCCGTCCAGAACCTCCAGCGTGTTCAGATGTGTTAGCGTCTGCCCCGGCTCCGGCACGCGGCGCGGCACCGGCAGGGCGTCGCCTTCCTGCACCGCGTCGCCGTGAATCAGGTGCAGTTGCCCGCCGCGCAGGACCCAGACACTGTGGTCGGCGGTTACGGTCACGTCACGCCCGCAGGCGGTGGTTAGGCGCTGTAACGTTTCCGGCGTGCGGTGGCGACTGAGGGCGGTCACGTCCCGCCAGTCCACCCGGCCCGTTTCCGCATCCCACGCGAGGACGCGCGTGGGTTCCAGAGGTGGCAGTTCGAGCGATTCCTCGTCCTGCGTGGGCTTGCCGAATACGCCATCGATCAGCCCACCGATGGGGAGGCGGCAGACGTGCCCCGCGACCTCGACGGTGACCGGCTCGTGCCAGGCCACGCTCTTGCCCGTCCCCGTCGCCCCCAGCAACGTCTGAAACCGAAGGCCCGACTCCAGCCCGTCCACCAGGCTGCGAATGGCGGTCGGCTGGTCCCCGGACGGTTTGAAGTCGGACTTGACCCTGAGCATCTTTCCAGTTTACGCCTATAACGTAAGGGGAAGGTAAGCGGGATGGCGGAGGTCAAGCGAGGTTCACTGCACGGCGGAGGCGAACCAGGCGTGCGCTGCTGCTTCCCGTATCAGTTTCCGCCCGGGAAAGGGTTCCAGTTGTCGGGTGTCCAGTTGCTCCAGCGGCACCCAATCGAACGACAGATGCGCCTCCTGTGATGCCACGGGCAGGTCATGCCGGAGCCGGGGCGAGGTGGCGGAGAAGAGGTGACTGAGTTCGTGGTGTTCCTGCCCCTGCTGGTCTGTTCACCAGAACTCCACAACCCCCAAAAATCGGCTCACCTCCACGCTCAGGCCCAACTCTTCGGAGAGTTCGCGGGCGAGGACCGCCTTCATCCCCTCACCGGGTTCGATGTGGCCGCCAGGCAGAAAGGTATGGCTAAAGCCACGTGCTTGGGCCACCAGCACATGCCCGGCGTCCTGAATGACAGCGCGGGCGAGCAAATGAGTCTTCACGGCTGAATATCACCTCTCTGTTCGTCTGCGACATAGGAACTTTTCCAACTCTCCCGCCTGGCTCACCCCCCCGCCTGCGCCCCCAGCGCCTCCTGCGCCACCTTCAAAAAGGCCCGCACGATGGGGCCGCCCTCCTCCTCCTCCTCCCGCCGCCACACGGCCACGATGTCGATCAGCGGCGCGTCTTCCAGCGGGCGGTACACCACGCCCGGCAGCGAGAGGCGCTCGAAGAACTGGATCGGCAGAAAGACGCCGACGCCCGCCGCGACGAGGGACAGCAGGGTGGGAATCTCGATGGCCTCCTGCACCACGTTTGGGGTAAAGCCTGCTCCAGAGCACCAGCGCATCACCTGGTCGAAATAGGTGGCGCGCAGATGGCGCGGAAAGAACACGAAGCGTTCGTCTCGCAGGTCGGCGATTCGCAGGCGTCGCCTCCGGGCCAGCGGATGCCCGGCGGGCAGGGCCGCCACCAGCGGTTGCCGCCAGAGCGGCTGCGAGTCCAGCCCCGGATCGCGCACCGGCAGCAGCATCAGCCCCACGTCGATCTGTCCGCCGCGCAGCCCGGCCTCCTGTTCCTGGGCGGTGAGTTCGCGCAGGTCCACGCTGACATTCGGGTACAGCTCCCGGAAGGCCCGCACGATCTCCGGCAGGCCGCCAAAGGCCAGGCCGCTCACGAAGCCCACCGTCAGCCGCCCGACCTCGCCCCGCGCGGCCCGGCGTGCCCGCTCCACCGTCTGCGCCGCCTGCGCCAGCGTCTCCCGCGCCCCCACCAGGAACTCCCGCCCCGCCGGGGTGAGCTGCACCCGCCGGGTGGTCCGCAGCACCAGGGGCACGCCCACCTCGTCTTCCAGGTTCTTGATCGAGTTGCTGAGGGCCTGCTGCACCACAAACACGCGCTCCGCCGCCCGCCCGAAGTGTTCTTCCTCGGCCAGCGCGACGAAATGACGGAGGTGGCGGAGTTCCATGGGGGTCCTTTCGGGGGAGGACGCGGTGAGGGCGCAGACGCTTTCCGGACTTCAGAAGCGGGAGGAGTCGCGGCAGCTCCTCTTTTTCCCGCGTCCCGCGTACCTTCCTCCAGCTTGGCACACTCACCATCCCCCGTGGTGAATCGCCTCATTTTGCCTGTTGGAAGCAGTCAATGCGGGGGCATACACTACGGGCATGACCAACGTACCGCCGAAGGGGCCACCGCGCGGGGGCCTGTCCCCGCAGGAGCGTGAACAGCTCAACTCCCTGGAAACGCAGGAATGGCTCGATTCGCTCGCCTACGTCCTGGCGAACGCGGGCGACGACCGGGCCGCGCACCTGCTGGAAGAGCTGGACCACTATGCCTACTTCCACGGCGCCCCGATCCTGTTCAAGCAGAACACGCCCTACATCAACACCATTGACGTGGAGGCGCAGCCGGAATATCCCGGCAACCTCGAACTGGAGCGCAAGATTCGCAATGCCGTGCGCTGGAACGCGGTGGTGATGGTGTTGCGGGCCAACAAGCGGGCGGAAGGCATCGGCGGCCACCTCGCCACCTACGCCTCCTCCACCGAGCTGTACGAGGTGGGCTTCAACCACTTCTTCCGGGGGCACGGCGCGGGCGTCAACCGCGACCTGATCTTCTTCCAGGGCCACGCCAGCCCGGGCATCTACGCCCGCTCCTTCCTCGAAGGCCGCTTCAGCGAGGCGCAGATGAACAACTTCCGCCGAGAACTCAGCCCCGACGGCCCCGGCTTATCGAGCTACCCGCACCCCTGGCTGATGCCCCACTACTGGGAATTCCCGACCGTCAGCATGGGCCTCGGCCCGATCCAGGCGATCTACCAGGCGCGCTACATCAAGTACCTCGAAAACCGGGGGCTGAAGGCCAGGGGCGACGCGAAAGTCTGGGCCTTCCTGGGGGACGGTGAGATGGACGAGCCGCAGTCGGTGGGCGCCCTGCGCTTCGCCGCCTATGAGAACCTCGACAACATCGTCTTCGTGCTGAACGCGAACCTTCAGCGCCTCGACGGGCCGGTGCGCGCCAACTCCAAAGTGATTCAGGAGTTCGAGGCGCTGTTCCGCGGTGCGGGCTGGAACGTGATCAAGGTCGTGTGGGACAGCAAGTGGGACGAGCTGCTCGCCAAGGACTACAACGGGGCCATCGTCAAACGCTTCGAGGCGCTGGTGGACGGCGAATCGCAGCGGTACGCGGCCTTCGGCGGCAAGGAACTGCGCGAGAAGTTCTTCAACACGCCCGAACTCCAATCTCTCATCGAGGGCTGGACCGACGCCGACCTCGAACTGCTCAACCGCGGCGGGCACGATGTCAAGAAGGTGTTTGCCGCCTATGACGCCGCCGTGAAGCACCAGGGCCAGCCGACCGTCATCATCGCCCGCACTGTGAAGGGCTACGGCCTGGGCGAGACGGCGCAGGCGCGCAACGTGGCCCACCAGGTCAAGAAGCTGGACTTCCACGCGATGAAGGACCTGCGTGACCTCCTCGAACTGCCCCTCACCGACGAGCAGGTCGAACACCTCGACTACTACAACCCCGGCCCCGACAGCCCGGAGATCAGGTACATGCTGGAGTGCCGCGCCGCGCTGGGCGGCTTCGTGCCCGAGCGGATCGTGGAATATCCGCGCCCCAGCGTGCCGACCGGCGAGTTCTACGAGGAATTCGCGGCGGGCAGCAAGGGCCGCGCGGTGAGCACCACGATGGCCGCCGTGCAGATCATGAGCAAGCTGCTGCGCGACAAGGAGATCGGCAAGTACATCGTGCCCATCGTCCCCGACGAGGCGCGCACCTTCGGGATGGACGCGCTGGTGCCGCGCATCGGCATCTACAGCCCGCGCGGGCAGACGTACACGCCGGTCGATTCGGGCAGCCTGATGGTCTACAAGGAAGCGGTCAACGGGCAGATGCTCGAAGAGGGTCTGACGGAAGACGGCGCGATGTCCTCGTGGATCGCCGCCGCCACCGCCTACGCCAACCACGGCGTCCCGACCATCCCCTTCTACGTCTTCTACTCGATGTTCGGCATGCAGCGTATCGGGGACCTGGTGTGGGCCGCCGCCGACCAGCGCGCACGAGGCTTCCTGTTCGGCGCGACGGCGGGCCGCACCACCCTGGCGGGCGAGGGATTGCAGCACCAGGACGGCAACAGCCTGCTCCAGGCCTACGTGGTGCCCAACCTCAAGGTGTATGACCCGGCCTTCGCCTACGAACTCGCGGTGATCGTCGAGGCGGGCATCCAGCGCATGTACGTGGACAACATCGACGAGTTCTACTACGTCACCATCGACAACGAGAACGAGGTGCAGCCGCCCATGCCGGAGGACGGGCGCAGCCACCAGGAAATCCACGACGGCATCCTCAAGGGGATGTACCGCTTCCAGAAGAGCGGCGCGGCGTCAGATGGGAAGGGCAAGGCCAAGCTCAGGGCGCAGATTCTCGCCAGTGGCCCGGCGATGGGCGCGGCGCTCGAAGCCGTGCAGAAGCTGGAAGCCTACGGCGTGGCCGCCGACGTGTGGAGCGTGACCAGCTACAAGGAACTCCACCAGGACGCCCTGCTGACCCAGCGTCACAACATGCTGCATCCCACTGAAGAACCCCGCGTGTCCTACGTGGCGCGGCAGCTCAGCCAGGAGAACGCCCCCGGCGTGCTGATCTCGGTCAGCGACTACGTGAAGCTGGGCGCCGACGGCCTGAACGGGCACCTCGACCGCAAGCTCTGGACGCTGGGCACCGACGGCTTCGGCCGCTCGGAGGACCGCCCCGAACTGCGTGACTTCTTCGAGGTGGACGCCCGCTACGTGACCCTCGCCACCCTCTATGCCCTCCAGCGCGAAGGCAAGATCAAGGGGGACGTGGTGGCGAAGGCGATTGCCGACCTCGGCATCGACCCCGAGCGGGAAGCGCCGGTCTTGCGTTAAGCCGTCAGCTATCAGCCTTCAGCGGCCAGCCCTCTATGCTGAAGGCTGATAGCTGAACGCTGATGGCCCTCTCAATCAAGGAGCGTGACTGCCAATGGCTACGGAACTCAAACTGCCCGACGTGGGCGACAATATCGAGCAGGGCACCGTCGTGACGGTCCTGGTGAATCCCGGTGACCAGATCACCGAGGGGCAGCCCATCATCGAGATCGAGACGGATAAGGCGGTCGTGGAGGTGCCCGCCTCGCAGGGCGGCACGGTCGAGGCCCTGAACGTGAAGGTCGGGGACAGCGTGGCGGTGGGCGGGACGATTCTGACGCTGGCAGGTGGCGCGAGTGCCCCGGCTTCCGGGCAGACCGCGGCTCCGGCCCCCGGGACCACCGTTCCCAACGTCATCCCGGAAAGCACCACCGTCGCGCCCGACCCCGCCACCGCCAACCGCGTCGCGCAGGAGCAGCAGGCCGCGCAGAAGGCGCAGGCGGAGTCCGGCAGCCAGCCCCAGGCCCCGGTCGGCCAGCCGTCGGGCCAGGCGGGCGGCGGGGCGCAGGTCACCCTCCCCGACGTGGGCGACAACATCTCCCAGGGCACGGTCGTGACGGTGCTGGTGAAGCCCGGCGACCAGATCACCGAAGGGCAGCCGGTCATTGAGATCGAGACGGACAAGGCGGTCGTGGAGGTGCCCGCGAGCGCCGCCGGGACCGTGCAGGACGTGCGGGTGAAGGAGGGCGACACCGTGCCGGTGGGCGGCTTGATCCTGACGCTGGCGGGGCAGGGGGCTCAGGCGCCAGCGGCCGGCGGCCAGTCGGGAACTGCCACCGCTCCCGCGACCGGGAGCAGTGCTGCGGCGCCCAGCCCGGACACGGCCAACCGGGTCGCCCAGGCCCAGCAGGAGGCGCAGCGTGAAGCGGCGATGCCGGGCGGCGAGCAGCCCAAGCCCGAGTTTCCCAAATCGCAGGGCACCTACAACCCCCAGACCTTCGACGGTCGCCAGGTGATTCCCGCCGCGCCCAGCGTGCGCCGCCTGGCCCGGGAGCTGCACGTGGACATCCACGACGTTCACGGCAGCGGCATTGCCGGACGCATCAGCGAGGAGGACGTGCGGCGGGCGGCGGGGACGCCCAGCGTGGCGGCCAGCGGCCAGCAGCCAGCGGCCAGCAGTCAGGCCGTGACCGCTCCGGCTCCTGCTGTGGCTGCCCAGCCCCTCCCCAACTTCGAGAAGTGGGGTCCAGTGCGCCGCGAGGACATGAGCGGCATCCGCAAGGCGACGGTGCGCTCCATGACCCAGTCGTGGACCACCATCCCGATGGTCACCCACTTCGACAAGGCCGACGTGACCCGCATGGAGGAAGTCCGCAAACAGTTTGGCGCCCGGGTCGAGAAGGCGGGCGGCAAGCTCACCATGACCCACATCCTGATGAAGGTCGTGGCGAACGCCCTGCGGAAGTTCCCCAAGTTCGGCGCCTCGCTCGACCTGGAACAGCAGCAGGTGGTCTACAAGGACTACGTGAACCTGGGTGTGGCGGTCGACACGCCCCAGGGCCTGCTGGTGCCGGTCCTCAAGGACGCCGACCGCAAGAGCATCACCGAGATCGTGCTGGAGCTGAACGACCTGGCCGCCAAGGCCCGCGACCGCAAGCTGAGCCCGGGCGAGATGCAGGGCGCCACCTTCACCATCTCCAACCTCGGCGGGATCGGCGGATACGGCTTCACCCCCATCGTGAATGCGCCCGAAGTCGCCATCTTGGGCGTTTCGCGCGGCAGCATGGAGCCGGTGTGGAACAGGGAAACCGGCAGCTTCGAACCCCGCAACATGCTGCCCCTCTCGCTGACCTACGACCACCGCCTGATCGACGGCGCCGACGCCGCGCGCTTCCTGCGCTACATCAGCGAGACGTTGGAAGACCCGTTCCTGATCTCGCTGTAAAGAGCGCTCAGCCCTCAGCAGACAGCAAAAGAAAGTGAAAACCCCCGTCCATGTGGCGGGGGTTTCGGCTGGGCGGGCTGCGCTTACAGGCGGTCGTCGTTGTCCTCGGTGCCCGCGACCTCGGCCTTGATCTCGGGGGGGGTGCCGGGGAGCAGGTCGCCGGGTTCCTCGGGGACGTGGGGGACCACTTCCTTGCCGGGCGGGACATAGTTGCGGTTGGGGTCGCGGAGTTCCACCTCGGTTTCCTCGGCCGTCGCCATGCTCGACGTGACGGCCATGCCGACGGCCATCGGGGCCACCAGATCCATCGGCGTGTCGGTGTTGATACCCAGGCCCTCCACCGTCTGCGCCCCCGCGAACTCGGCCCTTTGCGGGGCATGTTCCATCGCCACCGGGTCACGGGTCGCCAGATGGTCGAACTGCCCGGTGATCTCCTTGGGGTCCTGCGCCTCGACCGGCTGGTAAACGCCGTGGTCGGCACTGCCCACCCGGTCTTCGGGGGGGGTGGTGGTGTAGTGGCGCTGGTGGTCGTCCTTGGGGTCGGGCATCTGGTAGCCGGTGCGGTAATCCGGCTGCTCGGTCAGCTCGTTGACCTGTTCGCCGTCGGCTGGAGCGCGGTCGGGCTTGCCATCTCGGAGGGGATCAGTCATGCCCCAGTCTCCCGCTTGGGCGCGGGCGGCGCATTCCGGCTTTCTTCAGCCTCGTGCCGCGCGCCGCTCAGAATCGCCAGCGCCGCGCTGTGGCCTTCCTCCCGGGCAAGTGCCGCCGCGTTCTGCCCGTCCTCGGTGGTGAGCGCCGGGTCTGCCCCCGCCGCCAGCAGCGCCTCGACCAGCTTCACGTTCCCGTTCTGCGCCGCGCTCATCAGCGGCGTGAAGCCGCCGTGCTGCACCGCGTTCACGTCCGCCCCCGCCGCCAGCAGCCGCAGCGCGAGGGCCGTGTGATTCCCTGCGGCGGCCGAGTGCAGCGGCTGGACCCGCATCGCGTTCGCGCTCGCCCTGTTCACCTCCGCCCCGCGTGCCAGCAGTTCGGCGGCCACCTCCTCCCGCCCGAAGAAGGCGGCCAGACCCAGCGGCGTGAACCCGTCGGGACTCACGCCGTTCACGAGGTCCGGCTGGGCGTCCAGATGTTCCCGCAGGGCCGCGAGTTCGCCGGTCGCCGCCGCCTCGAACACGCTGAGCGGCGCGCCCGCCTCGATCAGCAGGCGCATGATCTGGGGCCGCCGGTAGTACGTGGCGAAGAGGACGGGGGAGAGGCCGGACGGACTGACGGACTCCAGCAGGCGCGGTTCAGCGGTGATGAGGAGGCGCACGCCCTCGGGGTTGTTCGCGTGAATGGCCGCGAAGAGATCGTTGGCTGAGTCGGTGGTCATAGGTTCATGCTAGGCGCTTCTTTGTTCGTGAGCTTCTGGCCGACCCAGACCCGACCCTGCTCAATCCAGTACACCTCTGTTCCATCGTACAGACGGCCAGGACGGTAACGGCGTTTGAAGAGCCAATGCAACTCATCTGCTGTGAGGTCGTCCTTATACACGGGATACTCACTCAGGCACTCCTGCCACTCGAACTCCGAGAGGCGAGCGAGCAACTGCGGTCCCAGCTCGGATGGCAAGCCCTTCGGCTCTGCGACAGGAAGAAAAACGTCTTGGTAATGTTGAGCTTGTCGGCCCGTCGCCATGACGACCTGCGAGTCTATGAAGTTCGGCCAACTCAGCCACACGCGGAGGTATTCAACCTCCGGTAACGCCTCGACCTTTCGGCGCCAGGATTCGTAAACATCTAGGAGAGCCAAGGTCATCTCACGTCTAAGCCAGACGGGGGGCTGACGCTTGACCAGGCGATACCAGGGGTCGATGGTGAGCTTGACATACTCCTGCCCGAAGCGGCGCAAATGGTTGAGGTCGGGTTCGAGACGAGCCTCCCGCCATCGCTGAACACGCCTGATCTGTCGTTTGCCGCCCCTCACTTTCTTGCGATTGGTGAAGGCGGGTAGGTGACGTGTGTGTCGGGATTTCGACCGTACTGGGCCTTTCACCGTGCCCGAACCACCATCGCAATCCCCATCCCGCCGCCGATGCACAGGCTGGCGACGCCCGTCTCCTTGCCCTCGCGGCGCAGGGCATGGATCAGCGTGACCAGCACCCGCGCGCCGCTCGCCCCGATGGGATGCCCCAGCGCAATCGCACCCCCCGTCACGTTCACTTTGGCGGGGTCCGCGCCCAGATCGCGCACCACGGCGAGGCTCTGCGCGGCGAAGGCCTCGTTCAGCTCCAGCAGGTCCACGTCCGCCACGGACATGCCTGCCTTTTTCAGCGCAATCGGCACCGCCTTTGCCGGACCGATGCCCATGATCTTCGGGTCCACGCCGATGGCCGCGTAACTGGCGATTTCGGCCAGGACGGGCAGGCCGTTCGCCCGCGCGTACTCTTCGGTGGTCACGGTCAGCATCGCCGCCCCGTCGTTCAGGCCGCTGGCGTTCCCGGCGGTCACGGTGCCGTCCTTCTTGAAGGCGGGCCGCAACTTGGCGAGGGCTTCCGGGCTGGTGGCGCGCGGGTGTTCGTCCCGGTCGAAGACGGTCGGCCCCTTTTTGCCCGGCACCTCCACCGGCACGATCTCGTCCCGGAAGTGCCCGCTCTCGATGGCCCGCGCCGCCCGCTGCTGGCTTTCGAGCGCGAAGGCGTCCTGCTCCTCGCGCGTGAGGTTCCACTGCGCGGCGATGTTCTCGGCGGTCATGCCCATGTGGTAGTCGTTGAACACGTCCGTCAGGCCGTCTACCAGCATTGAGTCCAGCACCTCGGCGTTCCCCAGGCGGTAGCCCTTGCGTGCGCCGGGCAGCAGGTAGGGTGCGCGGCTCATGCTCTCGGTGCCGCCCGCCAGGTAGAGCTTGCCGTCCCCCGCCCGCAATCCCTGCACGGCGCTGATGACCGCCTGGAGGCCCGAGCCGCACACCCGGTTCACCGTCAGGCCCGGCACGTGGTCCGCCAGCCCGGCCTTGAGGGCGACCTGCCGCGCGACGTTCATCCCCTGGCCCGCCTGAAGGACGTTCCCCACGATCACGTCGGCCACATCGTCCTGCTGCACGCCATCCAGAACGGCCTTCGCCGCTGCCACGCCCAGGTCAGCCGCGCTCACGTCCGAGAGACTGCCCATGAAGGTGCCGATCGGCGTGCGCCGCGCCGCCGTGATGACCAGAGTTTCCATGCCCGCAGTCTAGCGGGGAGGTGCTGGCCCCCCGTCACACCTCCCGTCACCGTGCCCGGAACGCGGCCTTCCGTTACGCTGCCCGCATGACCCGCCCCACGCCCGAGCCCCGCAGCGCCTACCCCCACCACCATCCCACGCCGACGCGCTGGGCCGACAACGACGTGTACGGGCACGTCAACAACGTCACCTACTACGCCTACTTCGACACCGCCGTGAATGCCTACCTTGCCTCAAGGGGGGCACTGGACCTCCAGGCGGGTGAAGTCATCGGCCTCGTGGTCGAAACCGGCTGCGCCTTCTTCGCCCCGGCAGCCTTCCCCGAGCTGCTCAGCGTCGGCGTCCGGGTGGCCCACCTGGGGCGCAGCAGCGTGCGCTACGAACTGGCCGTGTTCCGCGAAGGGGAGGAGACGGCCTGCGCGCAGGGCCACTTCATCCATGTGTACGTGGACCGGGCCACCCGGCGCCCGGTCGAGCTTCCGGGCGTGCTGCGGGCGGCGCTGGAGGGTCTACAAGCCTAGTCCGCCCGCCGCCCCGCCCGCCAGACGAACAGCATCAGCAGGGGTTGCAGGGGCAACCTTGCCCAGAGGCCCCAGACGGGGAGCGGCCGGAAGCGTTCGGCGTGCTGGGCCATGTAGACGTTTGCCGGGAAGACCGCCAGCAGCAGCGCCATCAACCCCCAGCGGGCGGCAGGCCGGGTGGCTGGATGGAGGAGTCCCAGCCCGCCCGCGATTTCCGCCGCTCCGCTCAGCAGGGTGGCCGTGCGGGCGGGAAGCGGGAGCTGGGGCGGCACGATCCGGTCGAACGGCTCCGGCCTCACGAAATGCAGGACGCCCGCGAAGGCGAACAGGGCGGTCAGCAGCAGCACGCCGGGCGTGGGTTTCTGGAGTTCTTCTGTGGGCATAGCTGTTCCTTTCCAGCATGGAGAAAGGGCCGGACCTCTCGCCCGACCCTTTGCTGGGAGTTGTCCTCAGTCCTGGTTGATGGCCGGAACGTTTTCAGCGTCCGACCTGCGCTCGTCTTTGTCCTCCGGGCCGCGCCGGTCGTAGGGGGCGCCGCCGCCGGTGAAGGTGCGCCGGTGATCGTCCTCGATCAGCTCCACCTCCTCCATCTTTTGCTCTGCCTGTTTGCTGAGGCCGCTCTTCTTCTCGTCCTGGTCTGGCATAGTCCGAGCCTGACAGCCCTTGCTCTCAAACGCACCCGGAGACGCTGAAGCCCGGTTCAGAGATAAAGGGCGCGTGAATCCGGCAAAACGAAAAGCCGGGCCTCTCGCCCGACCCTTCCTGCACAGATGACTTGCTCAGCCCTGCTCCGTGGCGGGGACACTGCGGGCTTCCTCGACATCCCGGGACTCTTTGCGGCTCTCCTGCTCGTTGCGCGCCGCCTTCGCCTCGCGGTCGTTGGCAGACTTGAAGGAGGGCTTATGACCGTCCTCGATCTCCTCCACTTCCTTCTTGTCGCGCTCGTACTGGCGGGGGAGGCTGGTGTGGCCGCTGTTCTTGTCGTCTTTGTCCGGCATGTCGGCAGCTTTTCAGATGTCCGGTGCCGTAAGGCGAGAGGAAGCCCAGCAGACGTTAAGAGATGGCGTGGTCAAGGCGCGACGTAGACGTGGACGCGCGGCACGCGCCCGCCAGGGTCGAGCCAGTCGCCGTCCACCGTGCCGACGCACTGCCAGCCCTCGCTCTTGTAGAGGCGGATAGCGGCCAGATTCCTGTGGTGAACGTCGAGAACGGCACGCTTGCCCAGGGCCTGCGCCCCGGCCCAGGCTGTCCGGAAAAGCCTGCGGGCCAAGCCCCTGCCACGGCCCGCCGGAGCGACGAAAAGACGTGAGAGGACCAGCACCTCTGGCGCCGGAAGGCCTGCGGCGCTCATCCAGCCGGGCACCTGTTCGGGCACCCCGCGTAAAAGGACCTGGCCCACCACCTCCCCCCGGAATTCGGCCACCCACCCGCTCACCGTCAGGGGCGGCGCGAGAAATGCCCGTGGGTCGGCAGGCCAGACCGAGGGATAGCCGTCCGTCTCATGGACCTCCCGCAGCGCCCGCTCCAGTGCCGGGAAATCGCTCCCAATTCGGTCACGGATCACAGGCGTGGCAGCGTCACACCCTGCTGGCCCTGATACTTGCCCCCACGGTCCCCATACGTCACTTCAGGCCGCTCACCTTCAAAGAAGAGGAGCTGCACACAGCCCTCATTGGCGTACATCTTGGCGGGCAGGGGCGTTGTATTGGAAAACTCCAGGGTGACGTGGCCTTCCCAGCCGGGTTCTAAAGGCGTCACATTTGCGACGATGCCGCAACGTGCATACGTGCTTTTTCCCAGCGCCACCACCATCACGTTCTCGGGAATTCGCATGTATTCCAGGCTGCGAGCCAATACAAAACTGTTGGGCGGAATGATAATTTCATTCGCCTGAATATCCACGAAGGAGCGTTCATCGAAGTTCTTGGGGTCCACCAGGGCGCCGTAAACATTGGTAAACACCTTCCACTCGTCGGCGCAGCGCAGGTCGTAGCCGAAGCTGGAGAGGCCGTAGCTGATGACATGCCCGTTTTCGGCAGTGCGGACCAGGCGATCCTCGAAGGGTTCGATCATGCCAGCTCGGGCGAGTTCACGGATGCGCCAGTCCGGGAGGATGCTCATGGGCCGCATGCTAGCGGGCCGGGCGCCGGGCGGTAGGCTGCCCGTATGAAGGTGGCCGTGATCAGTGACGTGCATGGCAACGCTTTTGCACTGGAGGCCGTGCTGCGCGAGCTTCGGGCGGCGGCCCCCGACCTGACCGTGAACCTGGGCGATCAGGTGGAGGGGTCGGCGGACCCGGCGCGGGCAGCGGCCCTGCAACTTGGCCTCGCGCGCCAGGGGGCGCTGGAGGTCCGGGGCAACAACGAGGAGAAGCTCTGGCCGGGCGGGCGGCGCTCCCCCCTCGCCCGCGAGTACGGGGCCTGGCTGGGGACGCAGGTGGACCCGGGGGAGCTGGCGCGGCTGGCGGCCCTGCCCCTCACGGCCCGCGCGCTGGACGGGGCGCTCTTTGCCTGTCACGGCACGCCGACGAGTGCCTGGGACAGCCTGCTGTGGGTCTGGCAGCCGGAGGGGGAGAGCGGAGGGTTCTACCGGGCACGCGAACCGCGTGAACTGTGCGCCCTGGTCGAACCGCTGGGTGCGGAGGTCGTGCTGTGCGGCCACACCCACCGTCCCGGCGCGACCCGTGTGGGCGACACGCTGGTGGTCAACGCGGGCGCGGTCAGTGATCAGGTGGACGGCGACCCGCGGGCCCGCTGGACGCTGCTGACGCGCGGGCCGCAGGGCTGGGCGGTGGACTTTCGCGCGGTGCCCTACGACATCGGGGCCGCCGTGCGCTGGTCGGAGGAACATTCGCCTTTTGGCCCGGGGGAGGGCGAGCTGCTGCGCTCGGGCACCTTTGACAGCCGGGGCGCGTAGGGCTGGCCTCTTTCCCACGGCAGAACACAACGCGCCCCCGCTTTACCTGGGAGCGCGTGCCTGCCGCTGAGCTTCAGTCCTTCAGCTTCCGCGTGATCTCGACCAGCCGCTGCGTCTGGTAGCGGATGTTGGCCCGGTCCGCCTCGCTGAGCGGCTCGCCGTTCGCGGTCACGCTCGCGCCGTAGGGGTTGCCGCCCGCCGCGAAGATCGCCGGATCGGTGTAGCCGGGCGTCACGATGATGCTGCCCCAGTGCATCGCCGTGATGTACAGCGTCAGGAGGGTCGTTTCCTGTCCGCCGTGGGGGTTCTGCGCGCTGGTCATCGCGCTGAAGGTCTTGTTGGCGAGCTTGCCCGTGGCCCACAGGCCGCCCAGCGTGTCGATAAAGGCGCGCATCTGGCTGGCCGCGCCGCCGAAGCGGGTGGGGCTGCTGAAGAGGTAGGCGTCCGCCCATTCCAGATCGGCGGGCGTGGCCTCGGGCACGTCGGCCATGCGCTCCTGCTGGGCCTTCCAGGCGTCCTGGGTATCGATCACGGCCTGCGGGGCGGTTTCCCTGACCTTCAGCACCCGCACTTCCGCCCCGGCTTCACGGGCGGCCCCGGCGGCGGCCTGGGCCATCTGGTAGTTCGTGCCGTAGGTGGAGTAGTAGACGATGGCGAGCTTGACCGGGGAAGGGTTCGTCATGGGCCGATGGTACGCCTTACCTTCAGGTTATTCAACATTAAACGTTTTTCAGCGAAAGCTGACCCTTCACACGGGATTCACAGGGCCTCCGCCCGCGCTTCACGGGGCCGGACCTACCTTCGGGGCAGGTGAGGGACAGACTTTCCCCGCCTTTTCGGAAAGGAGCAGTGATGTTTGTGGACGTGATCATCAACAACGCGGCGCCCGGCACCCCGGTGCAGGTCATCCCCCAGCCCTACGGTGGGCCGTATCCGCCCGGGTCCTACGGCTACGGTCCGGGGTATGGGCCTGGGCTGCACGGCGGCTTCCTCCTGTTCCCCCTCCTGCTGATCATCGGCGCGGTGCTTTTCCTGCGCCGCTGGGGCTGGAGGCACCGCCCGCAGTTCACGGACGGCGGGCGACTGGGGGAGGAGGTCCGCGCCACCTTCCGGCGGGGGCGGGCACGCTTTCTGGAGGGCCACGCGCTGGAGATTGCCCGTGAACGTTATGCGAAAGGCGAGATCAACGCGGACGAGTACGAAACCCTGCGGCGGACGCTGATGGATGAAGGGCCGCGCGCCCCGCAAGGCCGGGACGAACCCCGGCAGGACCTCTGAAGTTCCCGCGCCGCCTCCGGCCCTCCCCCGTGGACGGCCGGAGGTGACCCGGAATCGGGGAGAATGGGGCCAGCCCATGACCACCATCCTGATCGTCGAGGACGAACCGCGCCTGGCGGAGATTCTGGAGGAGTACCTGCGGCGCGAGGGCTTTCACACCGAACGGGCGGCCAGCGGTCCCCGCGCCCTGGAACTGTGGCGGGCCGCCCGCCCGGCCCTGATGCTGCTGGACCTGATGCTGCCCGGCCTGGACGGTCTGGAAGTGGCCCGCCGCGTCCGCGCCGAGTCCGAGCTGCCGATCATCATGCTCACCGCCCGCGACGAGGAGGTGGACCGGCTGGTGGGCCTCGGGATCGGCGCCGACGATTACGTGGTGAAGCCCTACAGCCCGCGTGAGGTCGTGGCGCGCGTGAAGGCCGTGCTGCGCCGCGCCGGGGGGAACGCCAGCCCGCCTTCCACCCTGCACGCGGGGCCGCTGCGGGTGGACACCGCCAGCTACGAGGCGGACCTGGCCGGGCGTCCCCTGGACCTGACGGCGGGAGAGGTCCGGCTGCTGGCCCTGCTGGCCCGCGAGCCGGGGGTGGTCCGCACCCGCGCGGAACTGCTGGCGGCGCTGGGCGCGCTGGACCGCGGCACCGACGAACGCACGGTGGACGCCCACATCAAGAACCTGCGGCGCAAGTTCGGCGCGCGGGGCGAGTTGCTGGACACCGTGCGCGGCGTGGGCTACCGCCTGAAGGTGTCATGAGGGGACCCCGGCGGCCTGCCGGTGCCTGGGGGGGGCGGGGCTTCCGGCCAGGCCGCCGCCCACGCTCCGGGCTGCGCGCCCGCCTGACGCGGATGTTTGCCCTGGTCGCCCTCCTCGCCGTGATGCTGACGACCGTGCTGACGGTGGGCGCGACCTTCCGTGTCCTCGCGCAGTTCGGCCCCCAGGCAGGCTCGCAGGTCGGCACCGGGACCACCTGGGACGCGGCGACCTGGCAGCAGGTGGCGGGTGGGGCGGGGCGCAGCATCGTTCGCAGCGCGGTGCAGGCCGCCCTGCTGAGCGCGCTGCTCGCCACCGTCATCGCCGGGCTGGTCACGCGGCAGCTCACGCGCCCGCTGGCCCGCCTCGCGGAAGGGGTGGGGCGGCTCCAGGCGGGGGACCGCAGCGTGCAGTTGCCGGTCCCCCCCCGCCGGGACGAGCTGCGCGACCTCACCCTCACCTTCAACGACCTGACGGCCAGCCTGGCGCGGCAGGAGGCGTGGCGGCGCGGCCTGGTCGCGGACATCGCCCATGACCTCCGCACGCCGCTGGCCGTGATGCGCTCGGAGATCGAGGCCATGCAGGACGGCGTGCAGGCCACGGACGCCGCCGCCCTCGCCCGGTTGCACGGCGAGGTGCTGCTGCTCGCGCGGCTGGTGACCGACCTGCGGACCCTGTCCCTGGCGGAAAGCGGGGCGCTGAGCCTGGACCTCCGGACCCTGGACGGCGGGGAGGCGTTGCGGGGCCTCGCGGAAGCCTACGCGGCCCGTGCGGCGGAAGTGGGCGCGGCCCTCGGCGTTCAGGCGCCCGCGCCCGTTCCCCTCCAGGCGGACCCGGACCGCCTGCGGCAGGCCCTCCAGAACCTGCTGGACAATGCCCTGCGGTACGCCGCGCCCGGCCCGGTCGAACTCGGCGCCTGGGCGGACGACCGGGGGGCGAACCTGCGCGTGCGCGATCACGGCCCGGGGTTTCAGCCGGACGACCTGGCCCGCGCCTTCGAGCGGTTCTACCGTGCGGACGCCAGCCGCACCCGCGATCCCCAGGGACGGGCCAGCAGCGGCCTCGGCCTCGCCATCGCCCGGGCGCTGGTGGAGGCGCAGGGCGGCCAGCTCACCGCCCGCAACCATCCCGGGGGAGGGGCGGAGTTCACCCTGACCTTTCCGGATCAGACCCGGATGGTGACGCGCGCGCCCTCTTTTTCCAGGTGAACGGTGTCGATGAAGCGCACCACGCGGCTGGCATAGCCCATCACCAGCGTGTGCGTCCGGGCGCCGCCGCCGAAGCGCCGCACGCCGTTCAGCAGTTCACCGTAGGTGATCCCGGTCGCGCTGAAGACGATCTGGCTGCCGGAGGCGAGTTCGTCCGTCTTGTACACCCGGTTCTCGTCCACGCCCATCGCCTGGAAGCGTTCGCGCATCGCGTCGTCCTCCGCGATGAAGCGGCCCTGGATCTCAGCACCGAGGCACTTCATCGCCGCCGCCGACAGCACCCCTTCCGGCGCGCCGCCCGACCCCATCAGCGCGTGGACGCCCGTCCCGCGCACGCCCACCGCGAGGCTCGCCACCACGTCCCCGTCCCCGATCAGCTTGACGCGCGCCCCGGCGGCCCGCACCCGGCGGATCAGCCCTTCGTGCCGCTCGCGGTCGAGGATGGTCACCAGCAGGTCCTCCACGCCGCGGTCCAGGCTCTGGGCGAGGGCGGCGAGGTTGGCCTCCACCGGCCACTCCAGGTGGACCCGGCCCGCCGCGGGGGGCGGCACCACCAGTTTTTCCATGTAGCAGTCGGGCGCGTGCATCAGGCCGCCGCGCTCGGAGAGGGCGATCACCGCCAGGCCGTTGGGCAGCCCCTTGGCGGTCACGTTGGTGCCCTCCACCGGGTCCACCGCGATGTCCACCTCGTAGCGCCCCTGCCCGAGCTGCTCGCCGATGTACAGCATGGGCGCCTCGTCCATCTCGCCCTCGCCGATCACCACCGTGCCCCGGATATCCAGGCTGTTCAGCAGTTCGCGCATGGCCTCGGTGCCCGCGCCGTCCACCGCGTTCTTGTCGCCCATGCCTACCCAGCGGCTCGCGGCCAGCGCCGCCCCCTCGGTCACCCGCGCCGTCTCCAGCACCAGCGCGTGCTCGAAGTTGTCCGTTCTGGCTGCCGTCCCCTGCCCTTTGCCGCTCATGCTGGCAACGTACCATGCTGGGAAGGAAAAAGGCGGCTGGGAACGGTTCCAGGGGAAGGGGCGGAGGCTACCGCAGCACGCCTGCCCACACCAGCAGCAGCCACAGCAGCAGCGGGAGGGCGATCACTCCGGCAATCAGCTTGCCCAGGCGCCACCAGTCGTTGAGGAACTCGCGCATGGGAACAGGGTAGCGGGTGGGGGAGAGGCTGTCCGGGTGGCCGGTCACGTGAATGAGCCGTCCCTGAATGGGGTGGCGGTTCTGCTTTTCCCGGCGCTCTGCTTACACTGCCCCTATGACGCTGAGTCCTCTGGCCGGGAAAATGGCTCCACAGTCCCTCCTGACGAACGTTCCCCGCCTGATTGCGTACTACTACGAGAAGCGCCCGGACGTGCAGGACCCGGCCCAGCGCGTGGCCTTCGGCACCAGCGGGCACCGGGGAACGTCACTGGACGGCTCCTTCAACGAGGCGCACATCCTGGCGATCAGCCAGGCGGTGGCCGAGCACCGCGCGGCGGCGGGCATCACCGGGCCGCTCTACCTGGGCCTCGACACCCACGCCCTCAGCGAACCCGCCTGGATCACCGCCCTGGAGGTGCTGGTCGCCAACGGTGTGCGGGTGCGGGCGCAGCCGGGCTTCTTCACCCCCACGCCCCTCGTCAGCCACGCGATCCTCAACCACAACCGGGCGGGCGTGGGCGACGTGGCGGACGGTATCGTGATCACGCCCAGCCACAACCCCCCGCAGGACGGCGGCTTCAAGTACAACCCGCCTTCGGGCGGCCCCGCCGACACCGACATCACCAAAGCCGTGCAGAACCGGGCGAACGCCCTGCTGGAAGGTGGGCTGCGGGACGTGAAGCGCGTTTCGCTGGCGGACGCCCTCGCCGCCCTCGACCCCTTCGACTTCATCACGCCGTATGTCGCGGAACTGGATCAGGTGATCGACCTGGACGCCATCCGGCAAAGCGGGGTGCGCCTGGGTGTCGATCCCCTCGGCGGCTCCAGCCTGCCGGTCTGGGAGGCGATCCGCGACACGCACGGCCTGAACCTCACCATCGTGAACGACCGGATCGATCCGCAGTTCGCCTTTATGAGCGTGGACAAGGACGGCAAGATCCGGATGGACTGCTCCAGCCCCTACGCGATGGCGAGCCTGCTGCGCCTGAAGGGCGACTTCGACGTTGCCATCGGCAACGACCCCGACGCCGACCGCCACGGCATCGTGACAGTGGACGGTCTGATGAATCCCAACCACTACCTCTCGGTGATGATCGACTACCTCTTCCAGAACCGCCCCGGCTGGAGCGCGGAGGCGGGCGTGGGCAAGACGGTGGTGTCGAGCGCCCTGATCGACCGCGTGACGGCGGGGCTGGGGCGGCGGCTGGTGGAGGTGCCCGTCGGGTTCAAGTACTTTGTGGAAGGGCTGCTGACCGGCTCCCTCGGCTTCGGTGGCGAGGAGAGCGCCGGGGCGAGTTTCCTGCGGATGGACGGCGGCGCGTGGAGCACCGACAAGGACGGCATCATCGCGGGGCTGCTGGCCGCCGAGATCACCGCGAGGACCGGGCAGACGCCCTCGCAACGCTTCGCCGCGTTGACGGAACGGTACGGCGAAACCGCCTACGCCCGCCAGGACGCGCCCGCCAACGCCGCCCAGAAAAAGGTGCTGGCGAACCTCAGCCCCGAACAGGTGACGGCCACCACCCTGGCGGGCGATCCGATCACGGCCAAGCTCACCCGCGCGCCCGGCAACGGGGAACCCATCGGCGGCCTGAAGGTGACCACCGACTTCGCCTGGTTCGCCGCCCGCCCCAGCGGCACCGAGGACGTGTACAAGATCTACGCCGAGAGCTTCAAGGGCGAGGCCCACCTGCGCGAGGTCCTGGCTGAAGCGCGCGAGGTCGTGGACGCGGCCTTCAAGGCGGGAGGGGCCGAGTGAGCCTCACCGAAGGGCACACCGTCATCACCCGCGAGGAGATCACGGGCGTGGAATTCGACTGGTTCGCCACCGACGAGCGGGGGCAGGTGGCGCAGTTCCTCGCAGCGGGTGACCCGCATGTGCCCGAAGCGGCTCTCGCCTCGGAAGAACTCCTCGAAGCCCTGCACGTCTGGATCGACACCCGCCCGGAAACCGAGGAGGCCAACGCCCCGGCGGGCGGCTTTGACGAACATCTCACGCCGCCGCAGCGCCGGGGCGCCTACGTCTATGACCACGTGCCGGGGGAGGCGGGGGTGTACCGGCTGGTGGCCGCGCCGCGCACACCACTCCATCTCACCGAACTGCCCGAGCGGTTGCGGGCCTACCTGGAGACGGTCAGGCTGCCCGTCACATTTGGGGCGGCGCGGCTGCGCGCCCGCGAGGACGGCGGGGCGGAAGTCCTGCGCGCCGCGCCCTGAACGCGGGGTAGTGGTTTCAGGGTAATGACGCGTTGTCGCGGTGGAGGAAGAGCCAGACGATGAGTTCGAGGTTGGCCTGCTGACGGCAGAACGAGAGACTTTTGCGGACCAGGAAGGGCAATTTGGCACGGAGGGTGGCATTGAAGCGCTCGATGTGCTGAGTTCCGCCAATCCGATGCAGTCCTCCGAAGACCACCCCTTTGTAGGCCGACAAGCGGTCTGTAGGACAGACCGCATCCAGGTAGGGTGTGGGGAGGCTCTGCCAGAGGCCAAAGGCACCTGTTGCGTCACGCTGCCCGAAAAAGCAGCCGACGATCCGTCGGGAAGCTCGGTCCATGGCCAGCCAGATCCACAGCCGTCGGTCTTGGCGTCCGACGAAGGTGCATCACTCATCGCATTCCAGCACCAGCGAGGCTGGTGCTGGAATGCTCAGGCTTTTTTTGCTTGGGGTTGTTCTTCAGGAATGCTGTGCAAAACGGTCTTTTTAAGCTTTTTGAGGTGAAGACGGAACCAGCAACGACTGACCCCGGCAACCCGACAGATGCCGCGATGGGAGAGGCGTTCGGTCAGCAGGCGGTCTACTTCAGCCTCTTTTTCAGGCGAAATGCGGTGCCAGGTGGCGTCAGGGGTGAACTGGTACCGGCATTCACGACACAGGTAGCGCTGTTTCCCCGTGTGGGCCTGCCCATTTTTGACGATGTGAACGCCATGGCACCTGGGGCAGACCGGGTCGTTCATACTTCATTAAACCCCCGTCCTCCGCTAAAAGCCACGACCGAACGCGGGGCATCCTTGCACTCTTCCCCTCCCGCGCGCTATGCTACTGCGGTTGAAAACTGCCCGGTACAGGGTTGCACCAGGGAAGTTTCTCGGCACGCCATGTCCCGCGCTGATGCTGACAGTGAAGGTGACATGCGTTGATTACCTCAGGCTTCACTGCCAACCCGACCCCGCCCCCCTGTCCGTGTTTCCCCGTGTGGGCGGGACCCCCAGCAAATCTGCCAAGACGAGGAGTGATTCACCCTGCCTACCACCCAACAGTTGCTCCGCAAGGGGCGCACCACCCTCCAGAAGAAGAGCAAGGTTCCGGCGCTCAAGGGCAGCCCCTTCCGCCGCGGCGTCTGCACGGTCGTGAAGACCACCACGCCCAAGAAGCCCAACTCGGCGCTCCGCAAGATCGCCCGCGTGCGGCTCTCCAGCGGCTTTGAAGTGACCGCGTATATCCCCGGCGAAGGCCACAACCTCCAGGAGCACAGCGTCGTGCTGATCCGCGGTGGCCGTGTGAAGGACCTCCCGGGTGTGCGTTACCACATCGTGCGCGGCAGCCTCGACACCCAGGGCGTCAAGGACCGCAACAAGAGCCGTTCCAAGTACGGCACCAAGAAGCCCAAGGCGGGCGCTGCCGCCGCGGGCGCCAAGAAGAAGTAATCCCCCGCGTCCGGCGCCGGGGGAGGAACTGGCCCCCGCCGCCCCGCGCGGTCCAGGCCACTTCCCGAGAAGGGGTGAGGCCAATGCAGCAGAACCTCTAGTGTTCAAGGAGTCAACATGGCACGTCGCCGCAGAGCAGAAGTGCGCCAGCTCCAGCCTGACCTGGTCTACCAGGACGTGCTGGTCAGCGCGATGATCAACCGCATCATGGAAGACGGCAAGAAGAACCTCGCTAGCCGCATCTTCTACGGCGCCTGCCGCCTGGTGCAGGAGCGCACCGGCCAGGAGCCGCTGAAGGTCTTCAAGCAGGCCTTCGACAACGTCAAGCCGCGCGTGGAGGTCCGCAGCCGCCGCGTGGGCGGGAGCACCTACCAGGTGCCGGTGGAGCCGACCGAGCGCCGCAAGCAGAGCCTCACGCTGCGCTGGATGCTGGCCGCGGTGGACGGCCGCCCCGAGCGCACGGCTATCGAGCGCCTGGCGGGCGAGATCATGGACGCCGCGCAGGGCCGTGGCGGCGCCATCAAGAAAAAAGACGACGTGGAGCGCATGGCGGAAGCCAACCGCGCCTACGCGCACTACCGTTGGTAATGCAGCACTGCTGGTAAACCAGCACCGCTGAAGAGTGTGACCGGACAGCGGCTTCTGCGCCTGCTGTCCCGTTTCGCTGCCACAGGAACGGTAGACCTTCCGGTGACGGGACACGTCATCCGCCAGAAACAGGGAGTCTTATGACGACTAAAGCCCAGAGCTACCTCACCCACTTCCGCAATATCGGGATTGCCGCGCACATCGACGCCGGGAAGACCACCACCACCGAGCGCATCCTGTACTACACGGGGCGCACGCACAACATCGGTGAGGTGCACGACGGCGCCGCCACGATGGACTGGATGGAGCAGGAGCGCGAGCGCGGCATCACCATCACCGCCGCCGCCACCACCGCCAAGTGGAAGCGGTCCGGCACCGACCAGGAATACACCATCAACATCATCGACACGCCCGGCCACGTGGACTTCACCATCGAGGTGGAGCGTTCCATGCGCGTGCTGGACGGCGCGGTGGCGGTGTTCGACTCCTCGCAGGGCGTCGAGCCTCAGTCCGAAACCGTGTGGCGTCAGGCCGACCGCTACGGCGTGCCCCGCATCGCCTTCTCCAACAAGATGGACAAGACGGGCGCCTCGTTCGAACTCGTGGTGAACGACATCCGCGAGCGCCTGGGCGCGATCCCCGCCCCCATCCAGTACCCGATGGGCCAGGAGAACGAGTTCAAGGGCATCATCGACCTGGTGCGTCAGCGCGCCTACACCTACACCAACGACCTGGGCACCGACATCGAGGAACACGACATCCCCGCCGAGTACGCGGACAAGGTCGCCGAGATGCGGACCCAGCTGATCGAGGCCGCCGCCGAGGTCGACGAAGACCTGATGATGATGTACCTCGAAGGCGAGGAACCCAGCGCCGAGCAGCTCGTCAACGCCATCCGCAAGGGCACCATCGAGAAGAAGATCTTCCCGGTGCTGTGCGGCTCCTCCCTCAAGAACAAGGGCGTTCAGCTCCTCCTCGACGCGGTCGTGGACTACCTGCCCAGCCCGCTGGAAGTGCCCGCCATCAAGGGCACGACCGAGGACGGCGAGACGGTCGAGTACCCCGCCGACCCCGAAGGCAAGCTGGCCGCGCTCGCGTTCAAGATCATGGCCGACCCCTACGTGGGCCGCCTGACCTTCGTGCGCATCTACTCGGGCACCCTCCAGAGCGGTTCCTACGTGTACAACGCCTCCAAGGAACGCCGCGAGCGCGTGGGCCGACTCCTCAAGATGCACGCCAACAGCCGCGAGGAAGTCTCCGAGCTCAAGGCGGGCGAACTGGGCGCCGTGATCGGCCTCAAGGAAGCGGGCACCGGCAACACCCTGATCGGCGACGGTGACACGCGCGTGCTGCTGGAGAGCATCGACGTGCCCGAGCCCGTCATCAAGCTCGCCATCGAGCCGAAGACCAAGGCCGACCAGGAAAAGATGGGCGTCGGCCTCCAGAAGCTGGCGGAAGAAGACCCCACCTTCAAGGTCGAAACCGACCAGGAGTCGGGCCAGACCACCATCGCGGGCATGGGCGAGCTGCACCTGGAGATCCTGGTGGACCGCCTGAAGCGCGAGTACAAGGTGGACGCCAACGTGGGCGCGCCCCAGGTGGCCTACCGCGAGACGATCACCAAGCCGGTGGACGTGGAAGGCAAGTTCGTGCGTCAGTCCGGCGGCCGCGGTCAGTTCGGCCACGTGAAGATCAAGGCCGAGCCGCTGGAACCCGGCGCGGGCTTCGTGTTCGAGAACGCCGTCGTGGGCGGCACCGTGCCCCGCGAGTACATCGCCCCGGCCCAGAAGGGCATCGAGGAAGCCATGCAGTCGGGCCCCATGCTGGGCTTCCCGGTCGTGGACATGAAGGTCACCGTCTACGACGGCAGCTACCACGAGGTGGACTCCAGCGAAATGGCCTTCAAGATCGCCGGTTCGATGGCGCTCAAGGAAGCCGTGCAGAAGGGCGCCCCGGCGCTGCTGGAACCCATCATGCGCGTCGAGGTGACGGTGCCCGAGGAGTACATGGGCGACATCATCGGTGACCTGAACAGCCGCCGCGGCCAGATTCAGGGCATGGAAGCCCGCGGCAACGCGCAGATCGTCAAGTCGTTCGTGCCGCTCTCGGAGATGTTCGGCTACGCGACCGACATGCGCTCGATGACGCAGGGCCGCGCCAGCTACTCCATGTTCTTCGACCACTACAGCCAGGTGCCCAACAACCTGGCGCAGCAGTTGATGAAGAAGTAAATCCTGCGGGGTTCGGGGGAGGAGGTCCGGGAGGGCTTCCTCCCCGCTTCTTTTGGCGTCGGGGGGTGCCCCGCCCGTCCGCGCTAGCCTGCACGCATGTCTTCACCTGTTGCCCCACCCACCCGCAGGCCCCCACGCCTCGCGTTCCTGACCGTGCCCCTGATGATCGGGCTGATCTATAACGCCATCTCGCTGCTGACGCTGCCCTTTTCCGGGGACACGCTCAACACCCTGCTGGGCGAGCTGGGCGCGGCCTCCGGCCAGCCCCCGGTCACGCTGTCCCAGGCACAGATCATGACGGTGCTGTGGCTGTCCTTTTTTCTGACCGCCGGACTGATCCTGCTGCTGTACTTCACCCGCCGGGCCGTGCTGGAAGGCCGGAGCTGGGGCCGGGTGGCGAGCATCGTGATCGCGGTGCTGAGCCTGCTGCTCTTTCCGGTCGGCACCGTACTGGGCATCATCATGCTGATCGGGGCCTTTGACCGGGACGTGCAGGCCTACACCAGCCGCTGACGCGGGGCGCGTCTGGAGGTCTTGAAGACCGCTTGATTTTTTAGTACCCTAACAAGTCGGTGCGCTGGGAGTCCGTGCCCTGAGGTTCAGGCTCCCGCGCAACGTGCCAGCACGGCGGGACACCGCCCTGGCGGGAATCAACCCAATGTGGGAGCGCGCCCACAGCCCGATCAAAGGGTTTTTTTGGCGTGTCTTCCACCGCTTGGAGGAGAAACATCATGGCAAAAGGAACGTTTGAGCGGACGAAGCCCCACGTGAACGTGGGGACGATCGGGCACGTGGACCACGGCAAGACCACGCTGACCGCGGCGATCACCTTCACGGCGGCGGCGATGGACCCCACCGTCGAAAAACTGGCCTACGACCAGATCGACAAGGCCCCCGAGGAAAAGGCCCGCGGCATCACCATCAACACCGCCCACGTCGAATACAACACCCCCGCTCGGCACTACTCCCACGTCGACTGCCCCGGTCACGCCGACTACGTCAAGAACATGATCACCGGCGCGGCCCAGATGGACGGCGCCATCCTGGTCGTCAGCAGCGCGGACGGCCCGATGCCCCAGACCCGCGAGCACATCCTGCTGGCCCGTCAGGTCGGCGTGCCCTACATCGTCGTGTTCATGAACAAGGTCGACATGGTCGACGACGAGGAACTGCTGGAACTGGTCGAGATGGAAGTGCGCGAGCTGCTCTCGCGCTACGAGTTCCCGGGTGACGACCTGCCGGTGATCAAGGGCAGCGCCCTGCAGGCGCTGGAACAGCTCCAGGCCAACCCCAAGACCGCCCGCGGCGAAAACCAGTGGGTGGACAAGATCTGGGAACTGCTCGACGCCATCGACAGCTACATCCCCACCCCCGAGCGCGACACCGACAAGGCCTTCTTGATGCCGGTCGAAGATGTGTTTACCATCACCGGTCGCGGCACCGTCGCGACCGGCCGCGTGGAGCGCGGCGTGGTGAAGGTGCAGGACGAAGTCGAGATCGTGGGGTTGGCGGATACCCGCAAGACCACCGTGACCGGCATCGAGATGCACCGCAAGCTGCTGGATCAGGGCATGGCCGGGGACAACGTCGGCGTGCTGCTGCGCGGCGTGGCGCGCGACGACGTGGAGCGCGGACAGGTGCTGGCCAAGCCCGGCAGCATCAAGCCGCACACCAAGTTCGAGGCCAGCGTGTACGTCTTGAGCAAGGATGAGGGCGGGCGTCACTCGGCGTTCTTCGGGGGCTACCGCCCGCAGTTCTACTTCCGGACGACGGACGTGACTGGGGTGGTGGAACTGGCCGAAGGGGTGGAGATGGTGATGCCCGGGGACAACGTGACCTTCACGGTGGAACTGATCAAGCCCATCGCCATGGAAGAAGGTCTGCGCTTCGCCATCCGCGAGGGCGGCCGTACCGTCGGCGCGGGCGTCGTCACCAAGGTCCTGGAGTAAACAAACATGGTTGCCCCGAAGATTCGTATCAAACTGCGTGGCTTTGACCACAAGGCGCTGGACCAGTCCGCGAGCAAGATCGTGGACACGGTCCGGCGCACCGGGGCGGACGTGAGCGGTCCCGTGCCGCTCCCCACCCGCATCCGCCGTTTCACCGTGCTGCGCTCGCCCTTCAAGTACAAGGACAGCCGCGAGCACTTCGAGATTCGCACCCACAACCGTCTGGTGGACATCATGAACCCCACCAAGAAGACGATTGATTCGCTGATGACCCTCGATCTGCCCACCGGCGTGGACATCGAGATCAAGACCGTCGGGGGCCGGGCATGACCAAGGGCATCCTCGGCACCAAGATCGGCATGACCCAGATCTGGAAGGGCGACCGCGCCATTCCGGTGACGGTCGTGCTGGCTGGCCCCTGCCCCGTCGTGCAGCGCAAGACCGCGCTGACCGACGGCTACGAGGCCGTGCAGCTCGGCTTCGCGCCCAAGAGCGAGAAGCGCGTGAATAGGCCCCAGATGGGCCACTTCCAGAAGGCCGGGGTTGCCCCGGTGCGCTTCCTGCGCGAGTTCCGCGGCTTCAGCCCCGACGGCGACACCGTGAACGTGGACATTTTCGCGGAAGGCGAGAAGATCGACGCGACCGGCACCAGCAAGGGCAAGGGCACCCAGGGCGTGATGAAGCGCTGGAACTTCAAGGGCGGTCCTGCCAGCCACGGCTCCAAGAAGTGGCACCGCCGCCCCGGCTCCATCGGCCAGCGCAAGACGCCGGGCCGCGTGTACAAGGGCAAGAAGATGGCGGGCCACATGGGCATGGAGCGCGTCACCGTGCAGAACCTGGAAGTGGTCGAGGTGCGCGCCGGTGAGAACATCATCCTCGTGAAGGGGGCCATCCCCGGCGCGAACGGTGGGCTCGTGATGCTGCGCCAGGCCGCCAAGGGAGGCAAGTAAGACATGGCGCAGATCAACGTCATCGGCAAGAACGGGGGCCGCAGCATCGACCTCGACCTGCCGGAAGTGAACCCGCACGTGCTGCACGAGGTCGTGACCTGGCAGCTCGCGGGCCGCCGCCGCGGCACCGCCAGCACCAAGACCCGCGCGCAGGTCAGCAAGACCGGCAAGAAGATGTTCAGCCAGAAGGGCACCGGCAACGCCCGTCACGGCGACCGCAGCGTGCCGACCTTCGTGGGCGGCGGCGTCGCTTTCGGCCCCAAGCCCCGCTCCTACAGCTACACCCTGCCCCGCAAGGTGCGGCAGCTCGGCCTGGCGATGGCGCTGGCCGACCGCCAGAACACCGGCAAGCTGACCGCCGTGGACGGCTTCGACCTCGACGGCAAGACCAAGAGCTTTATCAACTGGGCCGCCCAGAACGGCCTCGACGGCAGCGAGCGCGTGCTGATCGTCACCGACGACGAGCTGACCCGCCGCGCGGCGCGCAACGTCGCCTGGGCCACGGTGCTGCCCGTCGCGGGCCTCAACGCCTACGACATCCTGCGCCACGAGCGCCTGGTGATCGACGCGGTCGCGCTGGAACCTGCCCAGGAACTGGAAATCGTTCCTTTTGAGGGGAACGTGCAGGAAGGGGCCTCGCTGTGAGCCAGTACGACATCATCAAGCAGCCCGTGATCAGCGAGAAGGCCTACGCGGGCATGGAGCGCGGCGTCTACTCGTTCTGGGTGGACCCCAAGGCGACCAAGACCGAGATCAAGTCGGCCGTGCAGCAGGTCTTCGGCGTGACCGTCGTGGGCATCAGCACCATGAACGTGCCGGGCAAGCGCAAGCGCGTGGGCCGCTTCGTCGGCCAGCGTGCCGACCGCAAGAAGGCCATCGTGCGCCTCGCCGAAGGCCAGACCATCCAGGCCCTCGAGGGCCAGGCCTAAGGAGAGTTGGAACATGGCCGTCAAGAAATACCGTCCCTACACCCCGTCGCGTCGCCAGATGACGACGGCGGACTTCAGCGGACTGACCAAGAAGCGCCCCGAAAAGGCGCTGACCACTGCGCTGCCCAAGACCGGTGGCCGCAACAACCACGGGCGCATCACCAGCCGCTTTATCGGCGGGGGCCACAAGCGCCTTTACCGCATCATCGACTTCAAGCGCCGCGACAAGGCGAACGTGCCCGCGAAGGTCGCCGCCATCGAGTACGACCCCAACCGCAGCGCCCGCATCGCCCTGCTGCACTACGTGGACGGCGAGAAGCGGTATGTCCTCGCGCCCGAAGGCCTGGCGGTCGGTCAGATCGTCAACGCGGGTCCCGAGGCCGATCCCAAGCTCGGCAACGCGCTGCCCCTGCGCTTCGTGCCGGTCGGTGCGGTGGTTCACGCCGTCGAACTGGTCCCCGGCAAGGGCGCCCAGCTCGCCCGCAGCGCCGGGACCAGCATCCAGGTGCAGGGCAAGGAAAGCGACTACGTGATCCTGCGCCTGCCCAGCGGCGAACTGCGCCGCGTCCACAGCGAGTGCTACGCCACCATCGGCACGGTGGGCAACGCCGAGCACAAGAACATCGTGCTGGGCAAGGCCGGTCGCAGCCGCTGGCTGGGCCAGAAGCCGCACCAGCGCGGCAGCGCGATGAACCCGGTGGACCACCCGCACGGCGGTGGTGAAGGCCGCACTGGCGCGGGCCGCGTGCCCGTGTCTCCCTGGGGTCAGCCCGCCAAGGGCCTCAAGACCCGCAGGAAGCGCAAGAATTCCGACCGCTTCATCATCGCCCGCCGCGGCGGGAAGTAAGGAGGGTCAGTTATGCCCCGTAGCCTGAAGAAAGGGCCGTTCGTGGATGACCACCTCCTGAAGAAGGTGGACGCCCAGAACGAGCGCAAGGACAAGCGCGTCATCAAGACCTGGAGCCGCCGCTCCACCATCGTGCCCGAGATGATCGGCCACACCATCGCCGTCCACAACGGCAAGCAGCACGTGCCGGTCTTCGTGAACGAGCAGATGATCGGCCACAAGCTCGGCGAGTTCAGCCCCACCCGCACCTACCGCGGGCACGGCGCCGACAAGAACGCCAAGGGGAGCAAGAAGAAATGAGCATCCCCACCACTGAACTGAGCTTCCGCAACAAGAAGCAGCGCAAGCAGCAGGTCAAGCTGCGCCGCCCCGGCTACGCTGTGGCCAAGTATGTGCGGATGAGCCCCCGCAAGGTGCGCCTGGTCGTGGACGTGATCCGCGGCAAAAGCGTGCAGGACGCCGAGGACCTGCTGCGCTTCCTGCCCAAGAGCGCGTCGGAACCCGTCGCCAAGGTGCTCAAGAGCGCCAAGAGCAACGCGATCAACAACGACGAGATGCTCGAAGACCGCCTCTTTGTCCAGGCGGCCTACGTCGACGCGGGTCCGACACTCAAGCGCCTGATCCCCCGCGCGCGCGGCAGCGCCAACATCATCAAGAAGCGCACCAGCCACATCACGATCATCGTGGGCGAGCGCGAGAGCCTTGGCCGGAAGGGAAGCAGATAATGGGCAACAAGATCAACCCCAACGGCTTCCGCCTGGGCATCACCAAGGGCTGGAACAGCCGCTGGTACGCGGGCAAGAAGCAGTACAGCCAGCTCCTGAAGGAAGACGAGAAGATCCGCAAGCTGGTCGGCAAGAAGCTGGCCGCCGCCGGGATCGCCCGCATCGAGATCGAGCGCGCGGGCCAGCAGGTCAACGTGATCATCTCCGCGGCCAAGCCCGGCATCGTGATCGGCAAGGGCGGCGAGAGCATCAAGCAACTGCGCGGTGACATCGAGCGCCTCGTCAGCGCGGGCACCGTCGCGGTGAACGTCGCCGAGATTCCCAACCCCAACATCAGCGCGCCCCTCGTGGCCCTGCGCATTGCCGAGCAGATCGAGCGCCGCTTCGCGTTCCGCCGCGCGATGAAGCAGGCCGCGCAGCGCGTGATGGAGTCGGGCGCCCGCGGCGTCAAGGTGATCCTGTCGGGTCGCCTGGGCGGCGCCGAGCAGGCCCGCACCGAGAAGGTCCTCGAAGGCCGCGTGCCGCTGCACACGCTGCGCGCCGACATCGACTACGGCACCGCGCTGGCCCGCACGACCTACGGCATCCTGGGCGTCAAGGTGCTGGTGTTCAACGGTGAAGTCATCGGGGGCAAGACCGAGACGCTCGCCCGTCCCCCCCGCCGCAACGACGAGCGCCGCCGTGAAGACGGTGACCGTCCCAACCGCCGCCGTCCGACCGCGCGGCGCCGCCCCGGAGGTGAGTGATGCTTCTTCCGAAGCGCACCAAGTACCGCAAGCAGTTCCGCGGCCGCATGACCGGCGACGCCAAGGGCGGCGATTACGTCGCCTTCGGTGACTACGGTCTGGTTGCCCTGGAACCCGCCTGGATCAAGAGCAACCAGATCGAGGCGTGCCGCATCGTGATGAGCCGCCACTTCCGCCGCGGCGGCAAGATCTACATCCGCATCTTCCCCGACAAGCCCGTCACCAAGAAGCCCGCCGAAACCCGAATGGGGAAGGGCAAGGGCGCGGTGGAGTACTGGGTCAGCGTGGTGAAGCCCGGCCGCGTGATGTTCGAGGTGTCCGGCGTGACCGAGGAGCAGGCCAAGGAAGCCTTCCGCCTGGCCGGTCACAAGCTCCCGATCCAGACCAAGATGGTGAGGCGCGAGGTGTACGATGAAGCCCAGTGACATGCGCGCGCTGTCCGCGGCCGACTTTGCCCGCGAGATCGAGAGCCGCAAGAAGGAACTGATGGAGCTGCGCTTCCAGGCGGCGATGGGCCAGCTTGCCCAGCCGCACCGTGTCAAGCAGCTCCGCCGTGAAGTCGCCCAGCTCAACACCATCCGCAGCGAGCAGGACCGCGCGGCGCGGGTGAGCGCCCTGTCGGGAGAGCAGCAATGAAAAAGACCTTCACGGGTGTCGTGGTGAGCGACAAGGCCGACAAGACCGTCAGCGTCAAGGTCGAGCGCCGCTTCATGCACCCCCTGTACGGCAAGGTCGTGACCCGCAGCAAGAAGTACGCGGCGCATGACGAAACCAACGAGTACCGGATCGGGGACCGCGTCGAGATCATCGCGGTGCGCCCGATCAGCAAGACCAAGACCTGGAAGGTCACCCGCCTGATCGAGCGCCCGCGCGGCATCGAGACGACGGCGGTCGAGACGGAAGGCGGCCAAGCATGATCATGCCCCAGACCCGCCTCGACGTGGCGGACAACAGCGGCGCGCGCGAGATCATGTGCATCCGCGTGCTGAACAGCGGCATCGGCGGCAAGGGCCTCACCACGGGTGGCGGCGGCAACAAGCGCTACGCCCACGTGGGGGACATCATCGTCGCCAGCGTGAAGGACGCGGCCCCGCGCGGCGCCGTGAAGGCCGGTGACGTGGTCAAGGCCGTGGTCGTGCGCACCAGCCACGCCATCAAGCGCGCCGACGGCTCCACCATCCGCTTCGACAAGAACGCCGCCGTCATCATCAACAACCAGGGCGAGCCTCGCGGCACCCGCGTCTTCGGGCCGGTCGCCCGCGAACTGCGCGACCGCCGCTTCATGAAGATCGTGTCCCTGGCCCCGGAGGTGCTGTAATGCCCCGTCCCAGCGCCGGAAGCCACCACAGCGACAAGCTGCACGTCAAGAAGGGCGACACCGTCGTCGTGCTGCGCGGCAAGCACAAGGGCGCGACCGGCAAGGTCCTGCTCGCGCTGCCCCGTGACGCGAAGGTGGTCGTCGAGGGCGTGAACCTCGTCACCAAGCACGTCAAGCCCAGCGCGGCCAACCCCCAGGGCGGCATCGAGCAGCGCGAAGGTGCCCTGCACGCCAGCAAGGTCGCCCTGGTCGACCCCGAAACCGGCAAGGCCACCCGCGTGCGCAAGGCTATCGTGGACGGCAAGAAGGTCCGCGTCGCCGTCAAGAGCGGCAAGGTCATCGACTGATTGTTGGGCCACGCGTGAAGCGTGATCCCGGGCGACGAAGTCCGCCCGAAGAGAGGCAAGCATGCAGACGCTCAAAGCGAAGTACAACGAGCAGGTCAGGCCCGCGCTGATGCAGCAGTTCGGCTACTCCAGCGTGATGGCCGTGCCCCGCATCGAGAAGATCGTGATCAACGAGGGCCTGGGTTCTTCCAAGGAAGACAGCAAGGCCATCGACAAGGCGGCCAAGGAACTCGGCCTGATCACCCTCCAGAAGCCCATCATCACCAAGGCCAAGAAGAGCATCAGCAACTTCAAGCTCCGTCAGGGCATGCCCGTCGGCGTGAAGGTCACGCTGCGCAACGAGCGCATGTACGTGTTCCTGGAGAAGCTGATCAACATCGGCCTGCCCCGCATCCGCGACTTCCGCGGGATCAACCCCAATGCCTTCGATGGCCGCGGCAACTACAACCTCGGCATCAAAGAGCAGCTGATCTTCCCCGAGATCACCTATGATATGGTGGATAAGGTGCGCGGGATGGACATCACCATCGTAACATCCGCGAAAACCGACGAAGAAGCCCGCGCGCTCCTCCAGGCGATGGGTCTTCCGTTCCGCAAGTAAGGACAGGCGAATGGCGAATACCTCTAAAGTTGTGAAGGCGGAGCGCGGCCACAAGTTTGCCGTGCAGAACTACAACCGCTGCGCCCGCTGTGGCCGCGCCCGTGGCTACTACCGCTTCTTCGGCATGTGCCGCATCTGCATCCGCGAGCTGGCACACAAGGGCGAACTGCCCGGCGTCAAGAAGGCAAGCTGGTAAGCCCCTGCCGGATACGAACCGCTCCATTTTGAGGGGTGATCGTCCGGAACAGGGAGAAGGACCCAACAGAAGAAGCGCCCGCCCGCTTGGGCTGGACCACGTTCTTTGGGAAGACTCGGGAGGCTGTCAGAAAGGCAGCTTCCCCCCCGCCCGGGGCCCCCGCGCCCCCGGAGGCATCATGCTGAGTGATCCCATCGCCGACATGCTCACGCGCATCCGCAACGCGACGCGCACCCACAAGGAGAGCGTCGACATCCCCGCCTCCAACTTCAAGGAGCAGCTCGCCCGCCTGCTGGTGCAGGAAGGCTACGTCGCCTCGGTCGAGCGTACCCGCCCCGAAGGCCAGAAGTTCGACGTGCTGCGCCTCACCCTCAAGTACGGCCAGAAGCGCGAGCAGGTCATCAAGCACATCGAGCGCGTCAGCCGCCCCGGTCGCCGCGCCTACGTGAGTGCCGAGAACCTGCCCCGCATCCAGCGCGGCCTGGGCCTGGCGGTCGTCTCGACCAGCAAGGGCCTGCTGCCCGACCGCGAAGCCCGCAAGCAGGGCGTCGGCGGCGAAGTCGTCTGCGTCGTCTGGTAAGACGCGCTCAAGCCCTCTCCCTGACCTCGGAACCCGGCCCGGCCGCGGTTCACGAATTTAAGGACCCCAGGAGGACAACCATGTCCCGCATCGGTAAACAACCCATCGCCGTGCCCAGCGGCGTGACCGCGAATGCCCACAACGGCGTGTTCACGGTCAAGGGGCCCAAAGGCGAACTGACGGTTCCCTACAACCCGGCCCTGAATATCAGCAACGAAAACGGTCAACTGCTGGTGACCCGGCCCAGCGACCGCCAGGAGCACCGCGCGTTGCACGGCCTGACCCGCACCCTGGTCGCCAACGCCGTCAAGGGCGTCAGCGACGGCTACACCATCAATCTGGAACTGCGCGGCGTCGGTTACCGTGCCCGCCTCGCCGGGAAGAACCTCGAACTGACCATCGGCTACAGCCACCCGGTCGTGATCGAGCCGCCCGCAGGCGTGACCTTTACGGTGCCCGAACCCACCCGCATCGACGTGAGCGGCATCGACAAGCAGCTCGTCGGCCAGGTGGCCGCGAATGTCCGCAAGGTCCGCAAGCCCGACGCCTACCACGGCAAGGGTGTGCGCTTCGTCGGCGAACAGATCGCCCTCAAGGCCGGTAAGGCCGGTGCCACGGGCGGGAAAGGGAAGAAGTGATGGCCACCCAGACTGCCGTTCGGCGCAAGCTGCGCGCCCGCCGCAAGGTCCGCGTCGTCGCCGGGGAACGTCCCCGCCTCAGCGTGTTCCGGTCCAGCAAGCACATCTACGCCCAGATCATCGACGACTCGACTGGCACGACCCTCGCGGCCGCCAGCAGCAGCGCCGTCAAGACGGGCACCAAGACCGACACCGCCGCCGCGGTCGGCCGGGCACTCGCCGAAGCCGCCGCCGCCAGGGGTGTGAAGCAGGTCGTATTCGACCGCGGCCAGTACAAGTACCACGGCCGCGTGAAGGCGCTCGCGGAAGCGGCGCGGGAGGGTGGCCTTGACTTTTAACCGTCGGAATGACCGCAATAGCGAGCGCGAAACCAGCGAATTCGAAGAGAAGATGCTGTTCGTCAACCGCACGTCCAAGACCTATCAGGGGGGCCGCCGCTTCCGCTTCGCCGCGCTGGTGATCCTGGGTGACCGCAACGGTCGCGTCGGGATGGGCATCGGCAAGGCCAAGGAAGTGCCGGTCGCGATTGAAAAGGCCAAGGCCATCGCGCGCAAGAACATGATCACCGTGCCGGTCGAGAACGGCACCATTCCCCACGACATCATCGGGGAGAACAGCACCAGCCGCGTGCTGCTCAAGCCCGCTGGTCCCGGTACCGGCGTGATCGCGGGCACCGTGCCCCGTTCGATTGCCGAGCTGGCCGGGATCACCAACATGCTGTCCAAGGAACTCGGCAGCCGCAACAAGGTCAACGTGGCCTACGCGGTGTTCGACGGCTTGAAGAACCTCCGCACCGCCAAGCAGGTGCGCGCGATCCGCGGCCTGGACGTGCAGCCCCGCGCAGGCGAGGTGGGCGCGGGCGCCGTGTCCGCCACCACCCAGGCCGGTGCGGCCGAGGCAGGAGGTGCCCTGTGACGACCCCGACGACGACGGGCGCGACCGTGAAGGTGACGCTGAAGCGCAGCGTGATCGGTCGCCCCAAGAACCAGGTGGAAACCGTCAAGGCGCTCGGCCTGAAAAGAATCGGCGACAGCCGTGAACTGACGGACACGCCCGCAATTCGCGGCATGATCAAGACCGTCCAGCATCTGGTGGAGGTGGAAGCGTGAAGCTCCACGATTTGACGCCCGCGCCCGGCAGCCGCAAGGACCGCAAGCGCGTCGGCCGTGGCCCCGGCGGCACCGACAAGACCGCGGGCCGTGGTCACAAGGGCCAGAAGTCGCGCAGCGGCGCGGGTAAGGGCCAGTTCTTCGAGGGTGGCCGCAGCACGCTGATCAGCCGCCTGCCCAAGCGCGGCTTCAACAACGTCGGCACGACCTACGAGGTGATCAACCTCGCTCAACTGGCGAAGGTCGAGGGCGACACCCTGGACCGCACGGCGCTGGAACTCGCGGGCCTGGTGCGCCGCAAGAACCGGCCCGTGAAGCTCCTCGCGCGCGGTGAAGTGACCCGTCCGGTGACGGTCCACGTGGACGCCGCCAGCGAAGCGGCGGTCCGGGCCGTGGAAGCGGCGGGTGGCCGGGTCGTCCTGACAGGCGCGGGCAGCGACAACGCCGAGCAGACCGAGCAGGCGGGCTAACATGCTGCGCGCCTTCCGCGACGCGTTCCGCATTCCGGACCTTCGGCGGAAGATTGTCTTCACCCTGCTGCTCCTCGCCGTGTTCCGCCTCGGAAGCGCCATTCCGACGCCTGGTGTGAACACGGCGCAACTCCAACAGGCCACCCAGGGTGGCCTCTTTGGGTTGATCAGCCTGATCTCGGGCGGCAATCTTTCGCAGTTCTCGATCTTCGCGCTGGGCGTGCTGCCGTACATCACGGCCAGCATCGTCATTCAGCTCCTGACCACCACCGTCCCCGCGCTGGAAAAGCTCAGCAAGGAGGGCGAGGAGGGCCGCAAGAAGATCAACCAGTTCACCCGCTACGCGGCCATCGGCCTCGGCGCGGCGCAGGCGCTGTTCTTCTCGCTGTACATCACCAGCAACTCGCAGTTCATCGCGGTGGGCTGGGACCCCGGCCTCTTTACCGTCCTGGTGATGGTGCTGACGCAGGTGGCGGGCATCGCCTTTACGATGTGGATCGGCGAGCGCATCACCGAGGTCGGCGTCGGCAACGGCATCAGCCTGATCATCACGGTGGGCATCATCGCCAACTACCCCCGTGAAATCGCGGCGACCGGGCAGCTCTTCCGCACCGATCAGGTGTCGCTGCTCCAGATCGTCGCCTTTGCCGTCGTGATTCTGGCGACCATCGCCGGGATCGTGTACGTGTACCAGGGCGAGCGGCGGGTGCCGGTGACCTACGCCCGTGCCCGTGGCGGCGCCCCCGGTGGCGCGGCCCGCAACCTGGGCGGGCAGGCCACCTGGCTGCCGATCAAGGTGAACCAGGCGGGCGTGATCCCGGTGATCTTCGCCAGCGCGATGCTGATCATTCCCAACCTGATCGCCAGCGCGACCGCCACCCGCGCGCCTGCGGTGAACGCCTTCATCCAGACGCACCTGACGGCGGGCAGTCCCTGGTACATCGCGCTGGAGGCCCTGCTGATCTTCGGGTTCACGTACCTGTACAACAGCGTGCAGTTCGATCCCCGGCGCATCAGCGAGCAACTGCGCGAGGCGGGCGGCTTCATCCCCGGTGTGCGCCCGGGCACCCCGACCGCCGAATTCCTGGGGGGCATCAGCGGGCGCCTGAGCCTGTGGGGCGCGATCTTCCTGGTGGTCCTCACCATCATCCCGCAGATCGTGCAGCGCGTGACCGGCATCACGACCTTCCAGTTCAGCGGCACCGGCCTGCTGATCATCGTGGGCGTGGGGCTGGAAACCCTCAAGCAGCTCGAAGCGCAGCTCACGGTGCGCCGTTACGACGGCTTTATCAGCAAGGGCCGCATCCGGGGCCGCCTGAACGGCTGACCCCGCTCCAGCCGCCGCCCACCTGTACGGTGGGCGGTTTTTGCTGTGCCCGCGCGGCACCGCGTTACCTCAGCGGGAACAGGGCTGGGCAGGAACGTGTGCGCCTTCACGCTGGGCCTCTATGCTGTAGAGCCTAGAGGAGGAACGATGACTCAACCCAGAAACAAGGTCGTGATTTTCCTCGGCCCGCCGGGCGCGGGCAAGGGCACCCAGGCCGAGCGCCTCGCCCGCGAGCAGAATCTGACCAAGATCAGCACCGGGGACATCCTGCGCGACCATGTGAAGCGCGGCACCGCCCTCGGGCAGCAGGTCAAACCGATCCTTGACGCCGGGCAACTCGTGCCCGACGACATCCTGATCGCGCTGATCCGCGACCGTCTGGCCGGAATGGAGCCGGTGCGGGTGATCTTCGACGGCTTCCCGCGCACCTGCGCCCAGGCCGAGGCGCTCGACATGCTGCTGGAGGAACTGGGCGCGCCCGTGAGCGCGGTGCCGCTGCTGGAAGTGCCCGACGAGACGCTGATCGAGCGCATCGTGGAGCGTGGGCGGCAGGCGGCCGCACGCGGCGAACCGGTCCGCAGCGACGACACCGAGGAGGTCGCCCGGAGGCGCCAGCAGGTCTACCGCGAGCAGACCCAGCCCCTCATCGACTACTACGGGGCGCGCAGCCACCTGCGCCATGTGGACGGCGTGGGCACGCTGGACGAGGTGCACGACCGCATCATGCAGACCATGCGCTGAGCGCGGCCCCTGCGGGGGAGGTCCGGGCCTCTCCCACCCCTCTTGCTGCCTGGCGCGGCCACGTGCTACCTTTACCTTTGGCTTGTATCAAGCCTGGAGGTTGCGTGGCGAGACGAAGAATGCCGGAACAGCGGGAAAAGCGTAAGAAGGAAGAGTCCGACGTCGTGCGGGCGGAGGGCGTGGTCGAAGAGGCGCTGCCGAACACCACGTTCCGCGTGAAGCTCGACACCGGGCATGACATTCTGGCGTACATCAGCGGCAAGATGCGGATTCACTACATCCGGATTCTGCCGGGGGACCGCGTGGTTCTGGAGATCAGCCCGTACGACACGTCGCGCGGGCGCATCGTCTACCGCAAGTAACGTCCGGGCGCAGGTACCCAACAGATTCCCCGCACGGGGCCTCAGGGGCCGGGGGGGTCGAGCGCTGCCGGGCGCACCGTCATGATGGACGGTGACGTGAGGCGGCGCGAGGAGGAAGCATGAAAGTTCGCAGCAGTGTCAAGAAGATGTGCGACAACTGCAAGGTGATCCGCCGCCACGGGCGCGTGCTGGTCATCTGCACCAACGTCAAGCACAAGCAGAGGCAGGGCTAAGCATGGCGCGAGTTGCCGGTGTTGACCTTCCGCGCGAGAAGCGCGTCGAGATTGCCCTGACCTACATCTACGGGATCGGCCTGACCCGGTCCAAGGAAGTGCTCGCGCGCACCGGGATCAACCCCGACACCCGCGTGAAGAACCTCAGCGAGGCGGAGCAGACGGCCCTGCGCGACGCCATTGAGCGGACCTACAAGGTCGAGGGTGACCTCCGCTCGGAAGTCGGCCAGAACATCAAGCGTCTGATGGACATCGGCGCGTACCGGGGCCTGCGCCACCGCCGCGGCCTGCCCGTGCGCGGCCAGCGCACCAAGACGAACGCCCGCACCCGCAAGGGGCCGCGCAAGACCGTCGCTGGCAAGAAGAAAGCGACGAGGAAGTAAGCCATGGCGAAACCCACCAAAGGCAAGGCCCCGCGCCGCGCCCGCCGCAACATCAGCGCGGGCCGCGCGTACGTCCACGCGAGCTACAACAACACCATCGTGACCATCACCGACCTCGACGGCAACTCCGTCGCCTGGTCCTCGGGCGGCACCATCGGCTACAAGGGCAGCAAGAAGGGCACGCCCTACGCGGCCCAGCTCGCCGCCGCCGACGCCGTGAAAAAGGCCCAGCAGACCTTCGGCATGAACGTGGTGGACGTGATTGTGCGCGGCACCGGCTCGGGCCGCGAGCAGGCGATCCGCGCGATTCAGGCGTCGGGCATCGAAGTGAAGTCGATCATGGACGACAGCCCCGTGCCCCACAACGGCTGCCGCCCCAAGAAAAAGTTCCGCGCCTGAGAGCGCAGCGCGCGCCCACCTGCCCCGCCTCCACTGTGCCTATCGAGCACTGAAGCCGCACCACCGGCGAGGAGGCGGGCACCAGAGGGCCGCAGACCCGGTGAATGCCCGCAGAAGGGGCGCACCGCAAGGAGAGTCAAGACATGGGTCGTTTCCGTGGTTCCATCACCAAGCTCAGCCGCCGCGAGGGCATCAACCTCGCGGAGACTGAAAAAGTCCAGAAGTACCTCGACCGCCGTCCCTACGCGCCCGGCCAGCACGGCCAGCGCCGCGGCCGCGGCCGTCCCAGCGATTACAGCGTGCGTCTGCGTGAAAAGCAGAAGCTGGCCCGGCTGTACGGCGTGAACGAGAAGCAGTTCCGCAACCTCTTCGAGGAAGCGGCGAACGTGCCCGGCGTGACCGGGACGGTGTTCCTGCAACTGCTGGAGCGCCGCCTCGACAACGTCGTCTTCCGCATGGGCTTTGCCAGCACCCGCCGCCAGGCCCGGCAGTTCGTCGGCCACGGGCACGTGCTGGTGAACGGCAAGAAGGTGGACATCGCGTCCTACCGCGTCCGTGTGGGTGACGAGATCAGCGTCAGCGACAAGAGCCGCCAGATGGGCTTCATCCAGGAGAACATGGAAGCGCAGAAGCGCCGCCGCACCAGCCCCTGGATCGAACTGAACCCCGATACCTTTACCGGCACCTTCGTGCGCCTGCCCGCGCGCGAGGACCTGGCGCTGCCGATCAACGAGAACTTCATCATCGAGTATTACTCGCGTTAATCAGGGAGGCCCCAGTGGATCAAAAGCGCCCTCAACTCAAGGCCCGCGTCGACGGTGATTACGGCGAGTTCGTGCTCGAACCGCTCACGCGCGGCTACGGCGTCACCATCGGGAATCCCATCCGGCGCATCCTGATGTCCTCGATCCCCGGCACCGCCGTGACGAGTGTGTATATCGAGGATGTCCTGCACGAGTTTTCCACCATTCCCGGCGTCAAGGAAGACGTCATCCGGCTGATTCTGAACCTCAAGGAACTCGTGGTGAAATTCCACGCGCCCGGCCCCAAGACCCTGACCCTGCGCGCGCAGGGCGAGGGCGTGGTGAAGGCCAGCGCCTTTGAGGTCCCCAGCGACGCCGAGATCGTCAACCCCGACCTGACCATTGCCACGCTGGCCGAGGACGGCAAGCTGGTGATGGAGGTGCGCGTCGAGGAAGGCGAGGGCTACGTCCCCGCCGACAAGCACTCCACCAAGGACCGCATCAACTCGATCCCGGTGGACGCCGTGTTTTCCCCGGTGCGCCGGGTGGCCTACCACGTGGAGAACACCCGTGTGGGCCAGCAGACCGACCTGGACCGCCTGATTTTGCGGGTCTGGACGGACGGCAGCACCGGCCCCCAGGACGCGCTCGACAAGGCCGTCGAGCTCCTGCGGGACGAGCTGACCGTGTTCGGCAACGTGGAGACGCTGCCCGCCGCCGTGCCCGAGGTGCAGCCGGTGTACACGCCCGCCGCGCCCGTCGCGAACGGCTACGACCTGCCGCGCCAGCCCGAACTCAGCATCAACCCCCAGCCGTACCCCGCCGACCTCGACACGCCCCGCGTGACGCTGGAAGGCCTGGGCCTCACCACCCGCGTGCTGCACTCCCTCAAGGAGGAAGGCATCGATTCGGTGGACGCCCTGTGCGCCCTCTCCGACCGCGACCTGAAGAAGGTGCCCGGCATCGGGGAGCGCAGCCTGGACGAGATCAAGCAGCAGCTCGCCCAGTTCGGCCTGGCCCTGCGCGATTAAGCCCCACGAGACTCACTTTCCAGCGCGGCCTCACCTCCGCCTGATTCCCCAAGGAGATTCCCATGCGTCACGGCAAAGCCGGTCGCAAGCTCAACCGCAACAGCAGCGCCCGCGTCGCCCTGGCCCGTGCCCAGGCGACCGCCCTGCTGCGCGAGGGCCGCATCCAGACGACCCTCACGAAGGCCAAGGAGCTGCGCCCCTACGTTGAGAAGCTGATCACCACCGCCAAGGGCGGCGATCTGCACGCCCTCCGACTGGTCGCCCGCGACATCCACGACAAGGACGTGGTCCGCAAGGTGATGGACGAGGTGGCCCCCCGCTACGCCGAGCGCCAGGGCGGCTACACCCGCATCCTGCGCGTGGGCACCCGCCGCGGTGACGGCGTGACGATGGCCCTGATCGAACTGGTCTGAGCGAAACAGACCAACCGCCCCCGCCCGGTGCGGGGGTTTTTCATTCCCCAGAGCCTCCTCGGCACAATGCACAACCCCGCCCGATAGGGGATACTGGGGCTCCCCTATGAGCCGTGAACCCCTCATTCCCCACGCCCTGATTCTCCGCGTGCTGGACGAGCAGTACAGCCTCGACCTGAATCGGCTGTCCTACCTGGACGCGGGGACGGCGCATGCCTACCGGGCCGAGGGACCACATGGGACGTATTTCCTGAAACTGGTGCCGGGTGGAGAGTACGGACAGGAGATGCTGGAACGCGTGCGGGCGGAGGTGCCGCTCCTGCTGGCCTTGCGGGAGGAGACGCTGGAGCGGGTGCCCCGGCCGCTGTTCACGCGGTCTGGCGGCGATCTCGCCTGGGTGGAGGGGCACCCCATGCTGCTCTACGAGTGGATCGAGGCGCGCAACCTCGGCCTGGAGTGGCAGGCGGCCCTCCCCGGGCTTGCGCCGCTGCTGGGGCGACTCCACGGGGCCACGGAGAGAATCATGGCGCGAATCGAGCAGTTGCCCACTCCCCCCGAGGAGTTTGCCTTCCCGTTCGCGGAGCAACTCACCCGGAATCTCCGGCACCTCCAGGCGCTTCCCGCCGGGAGCCGGGCGGGGATGGCAAAGTTGCGCCAGGTGCTGACCCCTCACCTCGGCAGGATCGAGGGTCTGCTGGACGAAGCCGGGAGGTATCAGGCGGCCACCCGGACACGTCCGGTGCCGTTCGCCGTGTGCCACACGGACGCGCACGGCGGGAATGTCATGCGTGACGAGGACGGGCGGCTGTGGCTCATCGACTGGGAGACAGCCCGCCTCGCCCCGCCGGAACATGACCTGTGGATGCTGGGCAGTCACCTGAAGGACGTTCTGCCTGCCTACGAGACGGCCCTGGGACGCCCGGCCGGGCTGCACTTCGGCACGCTGGCCTTCTACGTGTGCCGCCGGGTGCTGGAAGACCTCGCCGTGGACGTGCAGATGATCCTGCACGAACACACCCGACCTGAGGAAGATGCCCACACTCTCTCGACCCTGCGGGAGTACGTGCTGCCGGACCTGCTGACGGTTCAGGACCGCCTGAACGAATTCCGCTGGGTGGCGGGATAAGCTGGCGGGCATGACCCCCACCCTCATCCTCGTGCCCGGCCTCGGTGACAGCGGGCCGGAGCACTGGCAGTCCCTCTGGGAGCGGAAGTACGGCGCGGCGCGCGTGCGCCAGGACGACCCCGACCAACCGGACCCGGAATGCTGGGCGGCACGTCTTGACGAGGTGGTGCGGACTACGCCCGGCGAGCTGGTATTGGTGGCGCATAGCCTGGGTGTGCCGACCGTCGCGCACTGGGCCGCCCGCTTCGACGTGCCCGAACGGGTACGCGGCGCCCTGCTGGTCGCCCCGCCCGACCCCGAACGCCAGGGCGCCCTGGAGGAGGTCCGCCGTTTCGTCCCGTGGCCCACCGGCCCGCTCCCCTTCCCGGCGCTGGTGGTCGCCAGCGAGAACGACCCTTACGCGACGTTCGAGCGGGCACAGGCCTTCGCGGATGCCTGGGGCGCGGAGTTCGTCACGGCGGGGGAGGCAGGGCACATCAACACCGAGAGCGGTCACGGCGAGTGGCCGGAGGGCGAGGTGCTGCTCTCGGAGGCGCTGCACGCCTGGACCCCGCCGGACATCACCCGCTTCTGAAGCAAGAAGAAAGGCCGCACCGACAATGGATGCGGCCCGCTTCCTGCCGGGGTTCAGTGCGTGGCGGCGGGGGTGGCGTACTTGTCGAGCAGCGCCTCGAAGGCCCGCTTGGGCTGGGCGCCGACCATGCCCTCGACCGGCTGGCCGTCCTTGAAGAGGATCAGGGTGGGGATGCTCATCACGCGGTACTGGCCGGAGATGCCGGGGTTGTCGTCCACGTTGAGCTTGCCGACCTTCACGCGGCCCTCGTACTGGCTGGCGAGTTCCTCGATCACCGGCGCGATGATGCGGCAGGGGCCGCACCAGGGTGCCCAGAAGTCGACCAGCGTCAGGCCCTGTCCTGTCTCAGTCTGGAAGTTGCTGTCCGTCAGTTCCACAGGCTTCATAGCTGGACTATACCCCTGGGGGGCAACAGCGGATATGCGGCAGATGGACAGAGGCTAACGCGCCTTTCATGCCCCGGAGGGATAGGCTACGCGCATGCTGCGGGAGGAGTTGCGGGCGGGAGCGGCCCTGTTCGACGCGGGCGAGTGGTGGGAGGCGCACGAGGCCTGGGAGGGACCCTGGAGCCGGGCGACCAGCGACGAACGGCACTTCGTCCAGGCGCTGATCCTGCTGGCCGCCGCACTGCACAAACGCTGGCACCACGGCAGCCTCACGCACCGCAACTACCACAAGGCCGAGCGATATCTGGACCGGCTCCCCGCCGAGTACGGCGGAGTGAACCTGGCCCGCCTGCGCGCCGAGGTGTGGGCCGCGCTGCACGACCCCACCCGGCGGCCCCGGCTGCTCGCGGCGGATGAAGCGGGGGTGGATTGAGGCGCCTCCCGCGCCCCCGTATCCTAGAGGGGGCCACGGGCCAGCAAGGCCCGCGCAGGAAAGGCAGGACCATGATGGAACGCATCGCACTCTTTATTGACGGAGCCAACGTGTACGCGGCCGCCAAGCGGCTGGGGTGGAACTTCGACCACCGCAAGATTCTGGAGTACTTCCGGGGCTACGGGACGCTGCATAACGCCTTCTACTACACGGCGGTTCCGCTGCCGCTGGACGACAAGCAGAAGCGCTTTATCGACGCGCTGACGTACATGGGCTACACGGTCCGCACCCGCCCGCTGCGCGAGAGCACCGACGAACACGGTGACACGCACCGCCGCGCCAGCCTGGACATCGAGATCGTGACGGACCTGCTGACCACCGAGGGCCGTTTCGACACCGCCGTGCTGCTGACCGGCGACGGCGACTTCGAGCGGCCGGTGGAGGTGCTGCGGGCACGCGGCAAGCGCGTTGTGGTGGCGAGCATTCCCGAGATGACCAGCTACGAGCTGCGGAACGCCGCCGACGAGTACGTGGACCTGGGCACCATCCGCGAGCATGTCGAGCGCCCCGGCTACCGCCTGCCCAGCGAGCAGCGCAGCGCGGACAACCGGCCGTACTACGTGACCGCGCCCCTGATGGAGAACGATGAACGCTGAGGCCCCCGACCCGCCCGCGGCGCTGCCCATCGCGCTCGACGCGGCGGGCGGGGATCACGGGATCGCCCCCAATGTCGAGGGCGCGGTGCAGGCAGCCCGCGCCGGGGTGCCGGTGCTGCTGGTGGGGCCGCGGGTGGCCCTGCACGCCGAACTGGGCAAGCACGCCGGGAGCGCGGGGCTGCCCCTCACGGTGGTGGACGCCCCCGACGTGATCGGCATGGACGAACACGCCAGCGATGTCCGCAGCCGCAGCGGGGCCAGCATCAACATCTGCACCCGGCTGGTGAAGGAGGGCCAGGCCGCCGCCGCCGTCAGCATGGGCCACAGCGGCGCGACGATGGCCTCGGCGCTCCTGACCCTGGGGCGCATCCGGGGGGTGGACCGGCCCGCCATCCTCACGCACCTGCCCAGCAAGACGGGCTTCGTGACCCTGCTCGACGTGGGCGCGAACGCGGACGTGAAACCGGTGTACCTCGCGCAGTGGGCGCGGCTCGCCACCGTGTACCTGCGGGTCGTGGAGGGCAAGGAGGACCCCACGGTCGGCCTGCTCTCCATCGGTGAGGAGGAACACAAGGGCAGCCAGCTCGTGCTGGAGGCGCACGCGCTGCTGCGCGAGCAGGACGGGCGCGGCCTCCGCTTTTACGGCAATGTGGAGGGCCGCGACATCTTCCAGGGCACCACCGACATCGTCGTGACCGACGGCTTTACCGGCAACGTGGTGCTGAAGCTCGCGGAGGGGGAGGCGAAGGTGCTGTTCGGCTGGGTGCGTGACGCGCTGGGGAGCAGCCTCCAGACCAGGCTGGGCGGCCTGCTGGTGCGCGGGGCGCTGCGCGGCCTGGCCGAGCGGATGGACCCCAGCACCTACGGCGCGAGCATCCTGCTGGGCGTGCGCGGCCTCGCCTTTATCGGGCATGGCAGCGCCGACGCCCGCGCGGTCAAGAATGCCTTGCTGCGGGCGTCCCGCGCCCACCAGGCCCACCTGATCGGGCGGCTGGAGGCGGCCCTGGCTCCCCAGTAGGGGACCACTTCTGCCTGTTCGCCCCCGCCCCGCCGTGGTGGGGGCGTTTGTTCTGCCCTTCCTCACGTCCTCATGAGAGGCTGGGGAGGTGCTTGACGAACTGATGATTCAACTGCAAAAGCCCCAGGTCTGGCTGGGCCTCGGCCTGACGCTGCTGGTGGCCTACGCCCTGTACCGTTTCGGGCGAATCCTGCTCCGCCCGCTGGAGGGCTACGTGCGCGGCCCGCTGCTGACCGCTCTGAAGGGACTGTGGTTGCTGGTGGTCGCCGTGTCCTGGCTGGCGGTTGCCACCCACATCGCCTATCTGCCCAGTGTCCCGGTCCTGTTCGATCTGGGGCAGGACATCGAGAACGGGTTTCGCAACAGTGCCGGACAGGTGCTGGTGATCCTGGCGCTGGCGCTGATCGCCTGGAACCTGATTGGCAGCCTGAGTGCGCGCATCGTGGCGGAGGAGGAGTTCAACCGCCGGACGGTGCGGGTGCAGACGCTCAAGGGCGTGGTCGAGAGCACCCTCAAGGCTGTGGTGGTGATCATCGGCCTGATCGCGGGCCTCCAGGCGCTCGGCGTGAACGCGACCAGCCTGCTGGCGGGGGTGTCGGTGCTGGGCCTGGCGGTGGGCTTCGGCGCGCAGAGCCTGATCAAGGATGTGTTCACCGGCTTTTTCATCCTGCTGGAAGACCAGTACGGGGTGGGCGACGTGATCACCGTGAACACCGGGCAGCTCAGCGGCAATGTAGAGCGCCTGAACCTGCGCCTGACCGTGCTGCGCGCGCTGGACGGCACCGTCCACATCATCCCCAACGGCCAGATTCAGACCGTCAGCGTGAGCAGCAAGGACTGGTCGCGCGTGGTCGCCACCGTGGACGTGACCTACGCGGCGAATATCAACGACGCGCTGCGGGTGCTGGAGGCTGTCAGCCAGGAACTGTACGCCGACCCCGAGTGGCGGGGCTTTTTCCTCGACGCCCCCGAGATTCAGGGCGTGACCCAGCTCGCCCCGGACGGCGTGACCCTGCGCGCGCTGTTCAAGGTGCAGCCCAAGAGCCAGTACGGGATCGGGCGCGAGTTCAACCGCCGCATCAAGATCGCGATGGACCAGGCGGGCATCAAAATCCCCTCCCCGCAGCGCACCATCACGCTGGGCAACGCCCCCCTGGAGATCAAGCTCACCCGGGAGGGACCGGAAGGCCGCGACCTGCGCGACACCCAGGAACGCACGCACGCCCCGGTCAAACCCAGCCTCACCCGCGACCCGGAGGAAGAGGAGGTGTAGGAGGCAAGGGGGCAGTGCCTGCGGCTCTTGCCCCACGCCCCTTCAGGCAGGCAGGGGAGAGGGCGCGGGGCCGTCCGCCCGCCCGTCCTCCAGCGTGCCCCCGGCCAGCAGGGTGGAGAACTCCTCGCCGCTGAGGGTTTCGCGGCGCATCAGGACGGTCACGACCTCGTGAACGCGGTGCAGATGTTCGCGCACCAGGGCCAGCACCCGGTCATAGGCGGCGTCGATCAGGTCACGGACCTCCTCGTCCACGGCAAAGGCGGTGGCCTCGCTCATGGGCAGCAGTTGCGGGCCGCCGCCCAGAAAGGCCCCCTCGTCGGTGGCGAGCGCGACCTTGCCGATCCGGCCCGACATGCCCCACTCGGTCACCATGCGCCGGGCCAGGCCGGTCGCCTGCTGGAAGTCGTTCTGCGCGCCGGTCGTCACCTCGCCGTACACGACCTCCTCAGCGGCGCGGCCCGCCAGCGCCACCGCGATCATGTCCTCCAGCGCCGGTCGCGTGACATGCAGCCGGTCGTCCGCGTCCGGCATCATGAACCCCGCCGCCCGCCCCCGCGGCACCACGGTCAGTTTCGCTACCCGGTGGGCATGGGGGAGCAACTGCGCGGCGAGGGCATGACCGACCTCGTGATACGCCGTGACCTTGCGGTCCGCTTCCCGGACCACCAGTGAGCGCCGTTCCGGTCCCATCAACACCCGGTCCCGCGCCTCCTCCACATCCCGCATCACGATCCGTGACCGTCCCGCCCGCGCCGCCCCCAGCGCCGCCTCATTCAACAAGTTCTCCAGGTCCGCCCCCACCATCCCCGCCGTCCTCCGGGCGATCACTGCGAGGTCCACACTGGGATCGAGCGGTTTCTTGCGGGCATGAATGCGCAGGATCATCTCACGCCCCCGCACGTCGGGGGCGTCCACCACCACCTGACGGTCAAAGCGTCCCGGACGCAGCAAAGCGGCGTCCAGCACATCGGGGCGGTTGGTGGCGGCCAGGATGATGACTTCCTGGCCGCTGGAGAAGCCGTCCATCTCGACCAGCAGTTGGTTGAGGGTCTGTTCGCGTTCGTCGTTGCCGCCTTGCAGGTTGACGCCACGCTTGCGGCCGACGGCGTCGATCTCGTCGATGAAGACGATGCAGGGCGCGCTTTTGCGCGCCTGCTCGAACAGGTCACGCACCCGGGCGGCGCCCACCCCCACGAACATCTCGACGAAGTCACTGCCCGAGATGGAGAAGTAGGGGACTTTGGCTTCACCCGCGACGGCTTTGGCGAGCAGGGTTTTGCCGGAGCCGGGGGGGCCGACGAGGAGGACGCCGTGGGGGATGCGGGCGCCGAGCTGGTGGTAACGCTCGGGGTGGCGCAGGAAGTCGACGACTTCCTGCAAATCCTGCTTGGCCTCGTCACACCCGGCGACATCCTGGAAGGTCAGTTTGACCTGTCCCTCCGCGATCACCGCCGCCTTCGACTTCCCGAAACTGCCCGCCGACGCGCCGCCGGAGGCCCCACGCAGCGTGCGCCACAGCACCAGCAGGATCAGGGCCGTCAGCACCAGCGGGAGCACCTGCCCCACCCAGCCGAAGGGGGAGGTGCCCGACAGGATATGCACCGGCACCCCCGCCTCCCGCAGCCGCGTCAGGGTAGCGGCGTCGGGCGGCACGACCACCGACTGCGGCTTGGTGACGTTCAGCAGGCTGACTGACGCATTTCCCGCGCCGTCCAGGGTAACCGACTCCACCTCTCCGGCCTTCAGGTCCTGAAAAAAGCGGTTGGTGGTGTAGGTCCCGCTCCCGTACAGGTCAACCGGGGACTGGCCTGGAGCCTGGGCCGGGGCGCTGAGCACCTCCGGCGAACTGGCGGCCGGGGGCACCCCCACCTGTCCCGCCCCGGCGGGTGCGGCCAGCAGCAGAAACGCCGTCCATACGGCAAGCAGACGAGGCATGCCCCATGCTACGCCGGGAATGGCGGGGTCTACCCTGCGTTACGTGACCTTCCGGCGGGCATCTGGAATGCTCGGGGCGCGTTGCCCTTTCCCTCAGCCTTCCGTCAGGCAGGGTGACTATGCTGACTCTATGCGTCCTGCTCTTCTGCTTGGCGCGCTCGCCCTGGGGCTGAGCGCCTGCACCGTCTCCGTTCGCTCGAATCTGGGCCTGGTGGGCAGCAGCAGCAACCTGATTGCCGATGTCCGCCCCGACCGGGGTGCGGGCGCCACCTACTACATCGGGGAGCCGGTGCGGATCAGCGTCACCACCCGTGCCCCCGGCTACGTCACGCTGGTGGCGCTCCAGCCCAACGGCTATGCCAGCACGCTGATTCGCAACGCCTACGTCCCGGCGGGCACCACCGTCTTCCCGCGCGCGCAGGACGCCGTGACCTACAACGTCGCGCCGCCGACCGGCCTCCAGCGCGTCCGCGCGATCTTCACCCGCGTGCGCCCGACCACCGATCTGGTGCTGAGCGGCGTGTACGACGTCAATGGCTGGAACACCGTGACCACGCAGTACGTGCAGCCCTACGCGCAGGCCGACCGGGACGTGCAGGAGACGTACTTCTACATCCGGTAAGCGGCCAACGCTCAGCCTTCAGCCAGTCGCCCCCGCGCGGCTGGTTTTCTCTTACCCTGGGACGCATGAGTTTGACCTTCGAGGAAGCCCGGCGGCGCGTGGACGCCTACATCGGCCAGTTCGAGGAAGGCTACTTCCCGCCGCTGCTGCTGCTCGCCCGTCTGACGGAGGAAACCGGCGAGATTGCCCGCGTTCTGGCCCACCAGCACGGCAAGACGCCCAAGCCCGGCGAGGACGCGGGCGACCTGGAGATGGAACTGGCCGACCTGCTGTTCGTGATGATCTGTCTGGCGAACGAGCGCGGTCTGAGCCTGGAACGCGGCTTCGAGCGCATGATGCAGAAGATCGAGACGCGCGACGCACAGCGGTGGACGCGCAAGGAGGCGGGGGAATGACGGACGCGCGTTATCCCCTCGGACCCATGCCACAACGCCTCGCCCTCACGCCGCAGGAGCGGTCAGAGGCGGTCCAGGCGATCCGGGCCCTGCCCGCCGAACTGCGCGCGCTGGTCGAAGGCCAGCCGGACACGTTGCTGGAGACGCCCTACCGCGAGGGCGGCTGGACCGTGCGGCAGGTGGTGCATCACCTCGCGGACAGCCACCTCAACGCCTTGGTGCGCCTGAAGCTGGCGCTGACCGAGGACAACCCCACCGTGAAACCCTACGAGGAGGGGGACTGGGCCGAGTTGCCCGACACCCGCCTGCCGCTCGAACCCAGCCTGAGCCTGCTGGACGGGCTGCATACGCGCTGGGCCGCGCTCTTGGACGCCCTCACGCCCGGACAGTGGGCGCGGGAATGGACCCACCCGGCGCAGGGACAGACCTTCACGGTGGATACGCTGGCCGCCATGTACGCCTGGCACGGGCGGCATCACCTGGCCCATATCCGGCAGGTGACGGGCTGATGCAGTACGGCGAGAAGATGCACGTGCCCGTGACCCTACGCGCGAGCGGCGTGGTCATCCTGAATGAAGGCGGCGACATCCTGCTGGTGCGGGAGCTGGGAGCGCCGGATCAACCGGCCAAAGCTGGGCTGTGGCATATCCCTTCCGGAAGTGTGGAGGAGGGCGAGAACCCGCAGGACACCGCCTTGCGAGAGGCCTGCGAGGAAACCGGCCTGCGCGTGCGCCTGGTGAAGTTCCTGAACGCTTACCTGGGCCGCTTTCCGGACGGAGTCCACATCCTCCGCACCGTCTGGCTGGCCGAACCGCTCCCCGGGCAGACCCCCAGGCCCACCTTCGCGCACGAGGTGGCCGAGGCCCGTTATGTCAGCCGCGAGGAGTTCGCCGCGCTGTACGAGGCCGGGCAGATTCGCATGTCCCAGACCAAACTCTTTTGCGAGGATGCGCTGCGGGAGTGGACGAGGCTGCGTGTAGGGTCGGAAGCCGCAGGGGCGAACGCCTGAGCGCCCGCCCCTCTGCTGAAAGCTGACCACTGTCGGCTGACGGCTTTACTCGTACCCCAGTTCGCGCAGCGCCTCCTCGTCCTCGCGCCAGCCGGGGATCACGATGACTTCCAGGCCCAGGAAGACCTTGCGGTCGAGGAAGACCTCAAGCTGCTTGCGGGCCGCCTGGCCGATCTCGCGCAGCATCTTGCCGCCCGCGCCTATCACCATGCCCTTGTGGGCGTTCTTCTCCACGATGATCTCGGCCTCGATGCGCTGGAGGCCGTCCTCGCGCTCGGTCCAGCTCGTGACGCGGGTGGCGACCGCATAGGGCAGTTCGTCGCGCAGCTTCTTCATCGCTTCCTCGCGGATGATCTCGGCGGCCCACTGCTCGCGGGTCTGATCCGACGCGCTGCCGCGCGGGAAGAAGAAGGGGTTCTCGGGCAGGGTGTCCAGCACCTGTTCGCGCAGCGTGGCGACCGCCTGCGGATTGTTCTGCGCGCTGAGCATCAGGTCGTGCGTCTCGCCCGTGCGGCCCTCCAGCAGCGCGCGGTAGAGCTTCATCGCCTCGTCGGGGTACTTGGCGGCGTCGGTCTTGTTGCCGATCAAAAAGAGGGGCTTGGGCAGGTCGCGCACCTGGCGGGCCACCAGTTCGTCTTCCTCGGTGGGCGGGTGGCGCAGGTCCGCCACCCAGAGAATCGCGTCCACGTCCGCAAGGGCGCTGTGGACCTCCTGGTTCATGTACTTGCCCAGCGCGTCCTTGGGCCTGTGCAGGCCGGGCGTGTCCACGAAGACGATCTGGTGCGTGTCGGTGCTGTAGATGCCGCGCACGCCCCGGCGGGTGGTCTGCGGCCGCGGGCTGGTCGGCGCGACCTTGGTGTTCAGGAAGGCGTTCAGCAGCGTGCTCTTGCCGACGTTCGGCTTGCCGACGATGGCGACGAACCCGCTGTGTGTCTCACTAGGGGGCTGCGTCTCGCCGGACTCGGGAGAGGGAATCTGATCGGTCATGGGGCTGATTGTCTCACGGGGACGCGGCGGCAACCGTTCTGCACCCGCCTTGTGGCCCCACCCGCTTCAGGACGGGAGGCAATTCTCCCGGTTCATCTTCCCTTCATCCTTGCCGGTGGCCTGGAACGGCGTGGCCCTCTCACCCGTACCCTGGAGCATGACGAACCCTCTCCAAGCCAGCCTCTCGGACATGTTCGGTCAGAGCATAGCGGTCCTGTCACGGCCCAGTCCGGCCACCTTCGAGCTGTTCGAGCGGCGTGGGGGGACCAAGCAGGCTTTCATCTACGTGCTGCTGGCGGCGTTGGTGTCGGCCGTGATCGGGGCCCTGTTCGCGCCTTTTCACCGCGACGTGACCGTGATTGGGCAGTTCATCACGCGCCTGATCGCGCTTCCGGTCCAGTTCGGCATCTTTACCGGCCTGGTCTACCTGATCGGGCGGTCGCTGTTCCGGGGCACCGGCACCTATCCGGAAGTCGCGTATACCTTCGCGCTGTTCTACGTGCCGCTCAGCATCATCGGGACGCTGCTGGGCTGGATTCCGATTCTGAACGTGCTGATCCCCATCCTGATCGCCGCCCTGCTGATCTTCTTCGGGTACCTGGCGGTGCAGTCCAGCATGAACCTGCGCGACACCATGAGTTCCGCCGTTACGCTGATTCTCTCCGGTGTGGCGAACTGGGTGGTCGGTTACCTGCTTGTCCGCCTGATCTTGGGTGTCTGAGGGGCGAGAGCCGCAGGTGGGGGTGGCAGAGGCCCCCACCTTTCTTCGTCCCTCTAGACTGCGCCCATGACCCAGGATAAGAACATCTCCCCAGATGACCGGGCGCGTCTCGATCAGGTGTTCATGCAGGTGGTGCTGGACGTGCAGGCGCAGGTGCAGCAGACCAGACCCGAGCAGCCCGGCAATCTCGCGGCGATGTTCCACAAGGAGAGCGTCGCGGAGGCCCTGCAAGGCTGCGCCATGCTGATCGCGGGCTGGAACCAGAACCGTGTGGACGAGGCAGGCGTGCAGCGCAGTACGAAAGCCCTCCGCAGCCTGGGCCTGGGCGACCTCGCCGGGCGGGTCGAGAACCTGCGGCGGATCGGTGGGGAGTAGGGAAACGAGGGCAAAGGGCAGAGGGCATGGGAACGCTCCCGCCCTCTGCTCCTTGCAACGCTTTACTTGGTCTTGGCCATCGCCTTTTGCAGGTTCATGGCGCGTTGGAGGTGTTCGCGCAGCACCGGCAGCGTTTGGGTCGCGTGGGCGCGCAGGCTCGCGTTGCCGCCCGAACGCAGGCTCCAGGCGATATAGTCTCTGAAGAGATTCACGGCCTGCTCGTGCGCCATCACCTGTGCGTCAATGTAGGTGCGGTCGAAGGTGTTGCCCTGCTGCCCCCGCAGCGTGGTGAGAATCTGGGTCTTGGGGCCGCTGAGCGTGGTGGGCACCGTCGCGCCGAGCTTGCTGGCGACGCTCTTCAGGGCCTGGCTGGCCTTGGTGTGGTCCTGAATCATCTGCTTGGCGAAGCTCTTGATGTTCGCGCTGCTGGCCCGGCTCTCCGCCACCTGCGACGACTGAATCTCGAACATGTCACTCATCGCCGCCTGCTGGATAAAGCAGGTGTCGGTGCTGCTCAGGCGGGCCGAGGTGCCCGTTCCCGAAGTGGAAGTGCCGCTGGTGCTCCCCATGTTGCCGGTATTCCCGGCGTTGCCCATGTTGCCCGTAGTGCCGCCCGTATTGGTTGTGCTTCCGCTGCCGGACGTTCCTCCCGTGGCGGTTCCAGTGCCCGTGTTGCCGCTGCCGGTCTGGGTGGACGTCCCACTGGTGGAGGTGCCGCCCGTGGCCGTCCCGGAGGTTCCGGCGCCCGAGGTGGAGGTGCTGCCGGTACTCCCCATGTTGCCGGTGCTCCCGGTGTTGCCCGTAGTGCCGGTCGTGCCGGAGGTTCCGGCCCCGGACGTTCCGCCCATGCCATTTCCGGTGCTGGTGTTGCCGGTGCCCGCCGTACCGGTGGTTCCGCTCTGGGTGCCCCCGGTCATGTTCCCGGCAGTGTTGCCGCCCGTGTTGGTGGTGCCCATGCCTCCAGGGGTCGTCGTCCTCGTCGTCCCCGTCGTGCCCGTCAGCCCGCAGACCATGCTGGGGGAGGTCGCGGCGGAAGGCGTCGTGGTGGACGTTGAAGGGGTGGAGGAGGTGGACGGGGTGGTCGTCCCCGGTGTCCCTGATGGTGCCGTCGTTGTTCCGGGCGGGGTCGTATTGGTCGTCCCGCCCTGCTGGGCGAGCGTGGAAGTCCCCAGGGTCAGCGCGACCCCCAGGACGGCGGCGCTCCAACTGAAAGCCGATGCCTGTCTCATATAGTCTCCTCCGGTGGGCGTCAGGCGGTAGGAACCGGGGGTTCAGCCGTCAGCGGACCCCAGGGACGCCCCGACCGCTTCATCCTGGGGGGTGGGGCGCCGGGCCGAGTGAAAGGACGGCAGGGGCTTTCCCGCCGCTTTGAATCCCTCTCCTTGAATGCGGTAAATCGGCGTTATCGGGCCGTTCATCTTCCTTCTGGCTCCCCGGCCCGCCGCCTCACCGGGCCGGAGGGCCTAACCGTCCTCGGCCGTCATTGCCCGCTGCGCCTCGTGGTCGGCGTGGGCGACCTGCCCGGCCTGACCGAGCGCGCCCCATTCGTCGAGGCCGCGCTTCCCGCCTTCGCCCAGGAGGGGCGGCAGGCCCCGCAGATAGGCGGCCTGGGCGATCAAGTGGGCCGTCAGCGGCGTGGTCAGGAAGTGAAACAGCAGCACCGCCGCCAGCCGGGTAAAGGCCGCCGCGTCCGTCAGTTCCAGCGCTGCTCCCAGGAAGATGCCCGCCGAGCCGAGCGTGACCAGCTTGCTGCTCGCGTGCAGCCGCGCGTACAGATCGGGAAAGCGCATCAGACCAATTGCCGCCGTCAGGACGAAAAACGCCCCGATCAGGATAGGAACGTCCCGCAGGGGAGAGAAGTCAGCCACGGGCGGCCCCCAGGCGAGGGCTGGCTGACGCCTGATCGCTGACGGCTGACCGCTTCACTTCATCACCCTCCCCAGCAGCAGGTAGCGCGTCAAGGCCACGGTGGACAGGAAGCCCAGCAGGCTGAGGACCAGGGCGGCGTCCAGCACCACGATCAACCGGGTCTTGACGGCGATCAGGGCGAACAGCACGACCAGATTCACGCTCAGGAAGTCGAAGGCCATGATGCGGTCCCCCCAGGAGGGGCCGCGCAGCACGCGGACGGTGACGAGCAGGACCGAGAGGGTCACGATGCCGAGCGCCAGGTTGATGATCATGCCGGTTCCTCCGAAAGGGGCTGGGGCGAGGTGACGCGCAGCAGGCGGTCTTCCACCCGCGTGATGCTGTCGCGGGCGGCCTGCGGGGTGGCGCTGCCGATGGCGTGGGCGTACAGGGTGCGGCGGTCCGCGCTGAAGCCCATCGCCACCGTGCCGGGCATCAGGGCGATCACGGCGGCCAGCAGGGTCTGGGCGACGTCGCCCTGGAGCCGCAGCGGCACGGCCACGATCATGGGATTGAGCCGGGGGTGGGGCCGCAGCGCCAGCAGCGCCATGTGGACGTTCGCCACCGTCAGTTCCCGCAGGAAGAAGCCGACAAAGCCCAGCACGGCGAGGCTGCGACCCACATACCCCCCGCTGCCCAGCGCGCGGGGAAACACCGCCAGGATGCCGAAGCCCAGCAGGAACCCGACCACCAGTTCCCGCAGGCTGACCTCGCCCACGAACAGCATCCACACGACGGCCAGCAGCAGATTGAGCGTGAAGCCGTTCACGGCCGCGTCTCCTTTCCGGTCGGCGCGGGCGGGATCACCACCGGCTGGTCCCCCAGCACGCCCCGGATATACCGCTGTGGGATGCTGAGTTCGGCGGCGGTCGCCCCCGCCTGCGCGAAGATCGGCCCCGCGAAGAGGGTCAGGCCCGCCACCAGCGCTGAGGCAGCGTAGGCGGCGGCGTGCAGGGGCCGGGAGACGCGGTACACCGGCAGCCAGGTGGGATGCTTGCCCCAGAAAAAGCCGCGCCACACGTTCAGCATCGCGTACAGCGTGACCAGACTGCCGACGAGCGCACTGACCACCGCCAGCAATGCGAGGGGCGACCCCTGCGCGAGCCCCGCCCGCACCAGCGCGTACTTGGCGACGTAGCCCCCGGAAGGCGGCAGGCCCGCTACCGTCAGCGCGCACAGCAGGAAGCAGGCGGCCAGCAGCGGCAGGAACTCCAGCATCCCGCGCGCCCGCACCAGCCGCGTGCCGGTCGCCCGCTCCGCGACGGTGGCAATGGCAAAGAGCGCGGTGGTCACCACGACGCTCACGGCCAGATAGGCCACACTGGCCCGCACGGCCTCCGGCGTCCCGACCCCCAGCCCGAAGGCGAGGTAGCCGACGCTACCGATCACCGTGAAGGACAGGATCGGCCGCCACTCGCGCTGCGACACCATCCCGAACGCGCCGTACAACATGGTGACGCTGCCCAGTAGCAGCAGCAGCGAATGCGGCAGCTCCGGTTCCTGCGTGAAGACGGTGGTGAAGACGCGGATCAGGGCGTAGACGCCGACCTTCGTCAGCACCGCCGCGAAGAAGGTGCCCACGGCGGGCGGCAGCGCCGGGTAGGTGCCCGGCAGCCAGAAGCCCAGCGGAAACAGCGCGCCCTTGGCCGCGAACACGATCAGCAGCAGCACGGCCACACTGGTCACGGTGGCATTTGGCCCGAGGGTGGCCGCCCGCTGCGCGAGGTGCGCGAAGTTCAGCGTGCCCAGCACCCCGTAGGCCAGCCCGCAGGACACGACCAGCAGCGACGACGCTGCCAGATTCATCACGATGTAGCGGAAGCCCTCGCGCAGTTGCTCGCGGGTGGACCCCAGCACGGTCAGCGCGTAGCTGGCGACCAGCATCACCTCGAAGGCCACGAACAGATTGAAGAGGTCCCCGGTCAAAAACGACAGTTGCACGCCCGCGAACAGGAACTGCATCAGCGCGAACAGGTGATACTTCTCGCGCACGGGGTCGGGATCGGCGGCGGCCTGCCAGACGGCCAGCAGCGCGCTCAACGCCGCCAGCAGACTCATCCAGGCGGCCAGGCGGTCGGCAGTCATCACGATGCCGAAGGGCGCGCGCCAGCCCCCCAGCTCACTCACCAGCACGGTCCCGTCGGCCGTCGCCAGCAGCAGCCCGGCGGCAAAGGCCAGCGTGGCGAGCGTCCCCACAAAGGACAGCGCCACCCTTACCTTTCGCCCCGCAGGCCACAGCAGCAGCAGCCCGAAGCCCAGCGAGGTCACGAACGGGGCGAGCGGCAACCAGGAGAGGCCACTCACGGCTGACCTCCGGGCCGCTCGGGTTCCTCCGGGTCCGAGTGGATCAGGTCGGGCAGGTCCGGCCCCTGGTGTTCCGGGTCGGCGGACCTGCCTTCCCCGGTGTGAGGGTCCCGCGCCAGATTGTCCCCGAAGGCCGCCACGTTGTCGTGCCCCGACACCTGATAGGCCCGCAGCGCGACCGTCAGCAGCAGCGCCGTCGTCGCGAAGCCGATCACGATGGCGGTCAGGATCAGCGCCTGGGGCAGCGGGTCCATGTACGGCCCCGGCAGCGTCAGCAGCGGCGGATTGTCCTGCCGCAGCCCCGCCACCGTCAGAATCGCCAGATTGCCCGCGTACCCGATAAAGGACAGGCCCAGCACCACCCGCACAATCTTGCGCGACAGCAGCAGAAAAACCCCCGCCGCGACCAGCAGGCCGATCAGGATGGAGAAGAGGGCTTCCATCAGCGGGCCTCCGGCGGGGCAGAGAGCGGCAGGCAGAAGGCTTGAGGCTGATGCGAGTTAGAAGGTGCGGGCGTGTGGGTGTGAGAAAGCTTCTTGCTCCTCCCCCTTGAACGCCTGATGTGCAATAGAAAGTTGCTGCCTTGGATGGGCTTTTTGCTCCCTCTCCCCTTGCGGGAGAGGGGTGGCGGGCGTAGCTCGCCCTCGTGCCAGACGAGAAAAACGCTCCTGCTTGTCCTATCCGCCAGCCCTGTAATGCACATCAAGCGTCTTGAGGGGAGAGGCTGGGACTTGTAAAGCTCCGCAGGAGAGGGGGTGAACGGGCCTGGCATCCCAGAGCCACGTTCGGCCCAGATCCCCCAGTCCCGCAGCGCAACGTTTGCCCCATGCCCCCGCTGAAGGCTGACGGCTGAAAGCTGAAAGCTGCCCCCTCTCACTGATCCCCCTCCACCCGCTCCTGCGGGTCCACGTCGATCAGCGCGTAGGCGATGGCGAGGCTGGCACCGACCACGGCCAGATACACGCCGAAGTCGAACAGCAGGGCGCTGGCCCACTCGAACTCGCCGGTCAGGGGCGTGGTGATGTACCCGAAGGCGCTCTTGAGAAAAGGTTTGCCCAGCAGGTACGGCACCAGACCGGTGACGAAGGCCAGGGCCAGGCCCCACGGCACCAGCCGGATGGGGTCCACCCGCAGCGCGCTGGTGCCGGTGGCGATGCGGTGCAGGATCAGCGCGCAGACCGTCATCAGCCCCGCGATAAAGCCGCCGCCGGGGGCATTGTGCCCGCGCCACAGCAGCAGGAAGGCGAACAGCAGCACCAGCGCGAAGACCGCGCGGCTCACGGTGCGGAGAATCGGGTCGTTGGCGAGCAGCGCGGTCGTTGGGCTGCTGCCGGTCGTCGGAACCGGAGCCGGTTTCTTGTGTCTGGGACTCATACGGGCTCCTTGTGCGAGGCTGTGGGGTGCTGGACCGTGGGCGTCAGGTCCTCGGGCGGCGGACCTTCCGGGGGGAGGGCTTCCGGCGCGGTCACGGTGCGTCCCCGTTTGCCCAGGCGGACCAGGGCCAGCACCGCCAGCGCGACCATGCCGACCACCGTGATCTCGCCCAGCGTGTCGAAGCCGCGGAAGTCCACCAGCAGCACGTTCACCACGTTCTTGCCGCCGCCTCCGCTGTAACTGTTCGCCAGGTAGTAGGGCGAGATGGGGGGCGCCAGAAAGCGCACGCTGGACAGCACCAGCAGCGTGGCCCCGATGCCCGCCAGCCCGGCCAGCAGCACGTCCAGCCGCAGCCGCCAGCGCGAGCGCCCCAGGTCCCGCCCGCCGGGCAGGTAGCGGAAGGCGAGCAGAAACAGGATCACCGTCACCGCCTCCACCAGCAGTTGCGTGAGCGCGAGGTCGGGCGCGCGCAGGGCCAGGAAGGCGGCGGCACTCCCGAACCCGGTCAGGCCCGTCACCACGACCGCCGTCAGCCGGTTGCGCGCCAGCAGCACGCCGACCGCCCCCGCCACCAGCAGCGCCGCGATGGGCAGCACGCCCAGCGGCAGGTGCCCGAAGGGGTGAAACACCTGCGGCGCGCGCAGCACGGCGTAGCCCGCGATCACGGCGGCGGCGACCAGCATGACGCGGAGCTGGTCCGGCAGCGCCAGCCCCTGCGTGCGCGAGATCAGCCAGGTGGCGAAAACGTTGACGTTCTCCAGCAGGGCGTAATACACCGTGTTCGCGTTTGTGCGCGGCGTGAGGCGGCGTTGCAGGGCGGCCACCCGTCCCGCCTGCCACACCAGCAGTGCCCCCAGCGCCCAGGTCAGCCCCGTGGCGAGCAGCGCGGGCGTGACGCCGTGCCACAGCGCCAGATGCTCCCGGTAGCCCGCGAAATTCAGCGCCGCCTGCGCCGTCCGCGTCAGTGCCTCCGCACTGGCAGGCCACACGCCAAAGAGCAGCGCGATCCCGGCCAGCAGCGCGGCGGGCAGCGTCAGGCCGGGCGGGGCCTCGTGCGGGCGCGCGCCTTCCGGGACACGCGGCGTCCCCACGAACACCCGCAGCAGCCGGAAGGTGTACGCGAAGGTCAGCGCACTCCCGACCACCGCGACCACGATGAACAGCGGTCCCTGATGCAGCATCGTCTCGTAGAACAGCTCCTTGCTGATGAAGCCCCCCAATGGCGGTAGTCCCGCCATGCTGAAGGCGGCGAGGAGGGCGACCACGAACGTCACTGGCAGCGCCTTTCGGAGGCCGCCCAGCAAAGGAACCTCCCGCGTGCCCGTCTCATGGTCGATGATGCCCACCACGAAGAACAGCGCCGCCTTGAAGGCCGCATGGTTCAGCAGGTGCGCGGTCCCGGCGAAGTTGCCCTCCGCCTGGGCCAGACCGTACAGGCTCATCAGGAGGCCCAGTTGCGAGACGGTGGAATACGCCAGCAGCGCCTTGAGGTCGGTCTGCCGCAGTGCCAGCCAGGCACCCCAGACCAGTGTCGCCAGACCCAGCGGCACGATGATGCCGGACCACAGCGGCGAGGTGCCGAACAGCAGACCGAATTTGGCGACCAGCACCACGCCCGCCTTGACCATCGTGGCCGAGTGCAGGAAGGCCGAGACGGGCGTGGGGGCTTCCATCGCCGTCGGCAGCCAGAGGTGGAAGGGAAGCTGCGCGCTCTTGGTGAAGGCCGCCAGCAGCGTCAGCAGCAGCGCGGGTGTGAACAGGGGCGAGGCCCGCAGCGCCGCCACGTCCAGCCCCGAGAGGGAAGTGCTCCCCCCCGCGATGCCGATCAGCGACACCGCCGCCAGCAGGCCCAGGCCCCCCAGCGCGCTCACCAGAAAGGCCTTCACCGCGCCGTCGCGGGCCGCCGCGCGGGTGTGCCACAGCCCGATCAGCAGGAAGCTCGTCACGCTGGTCATCTCCCAGAAGCCGAACAGCGCTGGCAGGTTGTCACTCAGGACCAGCCCCAGCATCGAGCCGCCGAAGAGCAGCAGGTAGGCATAGAAGCGCCCGAACCTTTCCCGGTCCGACAGGTACGCCACCGAATACAGGCTCGCCAGCGTTCCGATGACGCCGATCAGCACGGCGAACAGCAGCGAGAACCCGTCGCCCCGGAAGGCCAGGTTCAGCCCCAGGTCCGGCACCCAGCGGGTGACTTCCAGGGCAGGCGCGGCCCCCGGCATCCCCGCGAGGGGAAAGGCCAGCAGCAGCGCGGGCACAAAGGCCAGCGCCGCTGCGTATCCAGTGCGGCGGCCCAGGCGCGGCCCCAGCCAGGCGGCCAGCGCCGAGAGCAGGAAGGGCAGGAACACGGCGAGCGTCATGGCCCACCGACTCGCAGGGTCAGGCGTCTCGTCATCCCCCCAATAACACCACGCCCGGACGTTCTGGAGAATGTGAGGTGTGCGCGGTCACACTCCGGTCCTGCTGGAGATCAGGCGGCCGACAGACCTCCGCGGGTAGCGGGCGGAGAGGGCAGGGATCTAGCGCCGACGGCGGCCCAGCAGGAACCACCCGGCCGCAGCGGCCAGAAAGCCCACGCCCGCATAGGTCCACAGGTTCGGTCCCTGCGGCTGCGTCACCACGGTTCCCGGCATCCCGCCATTCACGATCACGTTCGGGCCGTTCACCGCATTGGCGATGCTGCTCACCGCCGTAAAAATGAGCGCGTATTTGAGGATGTCGGAGCCGATGCCGTGGCTGCGGTAGTAGCTCTGCGGGTAGGGAAAGTAGCGCCCGGGCGAGAGCTGGTAGGGATACTGGGCGCTTTTGGTCGCGCTGTAGGTGATGGCGCTGCGCGGGACCCCCGCCGGGAGATTCACGTTCTTCCAACTGTTCAGTTGCGAGGGCGTCACCCGTGCGGCGGCGGCCCGGTTCGCGGCGCTCGCCCCGCTGCTGGCGGTGCTGCGCTGCGTGGTGCTGGGCGTGCGGGTGGAGGGGGAGGGGGTGCGCGGCGCGGTGTAGGTGTTGCTGGGGGGAATGTACCGGGGCGTGGTCGTGCGGGGCGTATACCGGGGCGCGCTGTACCCCCCGGAACTGCGGCTGCCACCGAAGCCCCCACCGCTGCGGCGCGCGGCGTCCGCCACACCGGTCGCGAGCGCGAGGGTGGTGAGCATCAGGGCCAGAGAGCGTTTCATCCCCTCAGAGTACGGGGTGGCGGCCAGCGGGGTTCCCCCAGTTGCGGCGCGCATGAAGGCTGCCGTCAGGCCCGGCTAGACGGCCCGGCGGCGGTCCGCTCTCGCACGGCCTACACTCGGCCCATGTCGCTCAGCGCCGCGTTTTTTTATTGGCCCAGGTTCCTCCGGGCCTGACGCCAGCGCTGCCCCCCAGCTCCCGCGCCGCCCGGAGGAACCTTCCCCTCCGGGCCCTGTTCTTTTCCGAGAGGACGCCGTCCATGACCCAGCCCCCCACAACACAGCCCACCCTCCAGGCTGGCCGCACCGAGAACCTGAATGTCACCGGCTTCACGCCGCTGGTCACGCCCCGTGAACTGAAAACGGCGCTGCCCCTCACGGCCGCCGCCGAGCGCACCGTGCTCGCCGGGCGCCGGGCCGCGCAGGACATCCTGCACGGCCGCGACGACCGGCTGCTGGTGGTGGTCGGGCCGTGCAGCGTCCACGATTTCGGGCAGGCCGCCCAGTACGCCGAGCGGCTGGCGGCGCTGCGGGCGCGGGTCAGGGACCGGCTGGAAGTCCAGATGCGCGTCTACGTGGACAAGCCGCGCACGACCGTCGGCTGGCGCGGCCCCCTGATCGATCCCGATATGACCGGCGCGAACGACATGAACGGGGGCCTGCGCCGCACCCGCGAGCTGTTGATCCGCGTCTCGGAGTTGGGCCTGCCGGTCGCCACCGAACTGCTCGACCCCTTCGCGCCGCAGTACCTCTTCGACGCCGTGGCCTGGGCCTGTCTGGGCGCGCGCACCACCGAATCCCAGACCCACCGCGTGATGGCGAGCGCCGTCAGCGCCCCGATGGGCTTCAAGAACGGCACCGGCGGCGGCCTCAAGCTCGCGGTGGACGCCATCGTCGCCGCCAGCCATCCCCACGCCTTTTTCACGGTGGACGACGACGGGCGGGCCTGCATCGTCCACACGCGCGGCAACCCGGACGGCCACGTGATCCTGCGGGGCGGGCGGGGCGGTCCCAACTACGCGCCGCAGTTCGTGCAGGAAGCCGGGGAGCTGATGCGCGCCGCCGGACTCTCTCCCGCCGTCATGGTGGACTGCTCGCACGCCAACAGCGGCTCGGACCACCGGCGGCAGGCGCTCGTCTGGCGCGACGTGCTGGGACAGCGCCTCGCCGGGCAGGCGGCCATCAAGGGCCTGATGGTGGAGTCCAACCTGCGCCCCGGCAAGCAGACCATCCCCGGCGACCTCTCGGCTCTGCTCCCCGGCGTGAGTGTCACCGACGCCTGCGTGGGCTGGGACGAGACGGAGGCGCTGCTGCTGGAGGCGCACGCGGCGCTGGGGGGGTAGGCGCTCAGCCCGGCCGCTCCCGCGCCACCCGGCAGGCCGCCAGGTCCCACGCGGCGCAGCCGACCGTCTTGAACAGCAGCGGTTTCTCGCCTGACGGCGGCGTGGTCAGGGCGTCCGCGAGGGAATGCACCCCGGCCCAGTCCACGCCTGCCTGGAGCAGATCGCCCGCCTCGTGCCGCGCACCTGCCGGGTCATCCACGTACACGCGGCTCGCCCGCACGGTATCCGGGGCGATCTCGGCGGCGTCCGGCGTGAAGGCCCCCACCGCGACGACCAGCCTCCCGGGCCGGGCGGGCCGCGTGTAGACGGGCACTTTGCTGGTGGTGGCCGTGATGACCACCTCGGCGCGGCCGGGAAGCTCGGAAACGGGGGAGAGTGGACCGCCGAGGCGCTCGCAGAACGCCTGCGCGCTTTCCAGCCGGGAGCCTTTGACCCACAGCCGCGCTTCCGGAAAGACGGCGGCGATGGCCTGCGCGTGCGCTTCCGCCTGTTTGCCGGTGCCGATCAGTCCCACTTCCCGCGGCGTGCCGAGCAGGGCCTGAATCCCCAGCAGGCTCACCGCCGCCGTACGCCGCGCGGTGACGGTGGGGCCGTCCAGCATGAAGAGGGGGACGCCCGTCGCGGCATCGTAGGCGGTCACCTGGCCCAGGATCGTGGGCAGGCCGCGCTCCCGGTTCGCCGGACAGACGTTCACGAGCTTGTGGGAGGCGAGGTCCGGCGCGGCGGCGGGCATCGACAGCATCACGCCGCCGCTGCCCAGCGGCAGGGCCAGCCGGTCCGGGCTGCGGATCTCGCCGCGTGCGTATTCCAGGCAGGCCGTCCGCAGGGCCTCCACCAGCAGCGGGTAGGGCAGCAGACGGGCGGTCTGCGCGGCGTCGGGCAGGGGCAGGGGCACGCGGCCACGATACGCCGCGAACCTGCGCCTCCCTGAACTTTCTCCTTCCCACGGTTCTCCCGCTGCCCTTGCTTCAGACTGCGCCCATGCGGCTGGTGATGGGCGTGGCGGGCAGCGGAAAAAGCAGCGTACGCCGGGACGTGGTGACGCTCGCGGTAACGGCGGCCAATCCACCTGCCGACCTCGCCCGCCGTGCGCCGGACGCGCTGGGAGTGGCCTATGCCTGAGCCGCCCGCCTACGGCCTGGTTTGCCTCACGGTCGGCCCGGAGGTGCGCTTTCGCACGGTCACCCTCTCCCGCTACCGGGCGCTGCCGCCTGCCCAGCGGGAGGCGAAACTGAGCGAGCTGTACGCCGACAACATCGCGCGGGTCAGGGGCGCCGCCGCCTTCTGCGCCGCACGCGGTATCCGGCTGTACCGCCTGAGTTCCAGCCTCTTTCCGATGTTCGACCTCGCCGGGGACGATACCGGCCGGGCCGTGCTGGACCAGCTCGCGCCGCAGATGCGGGCCGCCGGACAGGCCTTCCGTGACGCCGGGATTCGCGTGCTGATGCACCCCGAGCAGTTCATCGTGCTCAACAGTGATCGCCCCGAGGTGCGTGCCGCGAGTCTCCGCACGCTGGGTGCCCACGCCGAGACGCTCGACCGCTTCGGCTTTGCGCGCAGTCCCTGGAACCTGCTCCTCCTGCACGGCGGCAAGGGCGGACGCGGGGCCGAACTTGCCGCCCTGATTCCCGACCTGCCCGACGCGGTTCGCCTGCGCCTGGGGCTGGAAAACGACGAGCGGGCCTATGGCCCGGCCGACCTCCTCCCCGTTTGCGAGGCGGCGGGCGTGCCCTTCGTGTTCGACGCGCACCACCACGTCGTCCGCGAGAAGTTGCCGGATCAGGAAGACCCCAGCGTGAGGGCATGGGTCCTGGCCGCCCGCGCGACCTGGCACCCCCCGGAGTGGCAGGTCGTCCACCTCTCCAACGGCCTGGAAGGCCCGCAGGACCGCCGCCACAGCTCCCTGATCGCGCACCTTCCCAGCGCCTACCGAGACGTTCCCTGGATCGAGGTGGAAGCCAAGGGGAAGGAGGAGGCGGTGGCGGCGTTGATGGGGGAGCGGCCGGGTTGATCCCGGCGGGAAGGTGGGGCGCTGTAGGCTGGCGGGGATGACGAGCCGGGTAACCATCCTGATGATCTCGGGCAGTTTGCGGGCCGGGTCAACGAATACCGCGCTGCTGAACACGGCGACAGCCGTGGCCCCGGGGGGGGTGGACGCGGTGCTCTACACGGAACTCGGCCGCCTGCCGCATTTCAACCCGGACGACGATCACGAACCTCTCCATCCTGCCGTCAGGGCCTTGCGGGACGCCCTGGGGAGGGCCGATGCCCTTCTGTTCTCGACGCCGGAGTATGCCGGAGCACTCCCGGGAGCGTTCAAAAACCTGCTGGACTGGACCGTGGGCGGGGGCGAAACCTACGGGATGCCCGCCGCCTGGATCAACGCTTCAGGACTCCATTCGCCTACGGGTGCCGCCGGTGCCCATCATTCCCTACGTCAAGTCCTCGGCTATACGGGCGTGGACATCATCGAAGCCGCGTGCGTTCGGATTCCCGTGTCGCGTCAGAGCGTCGGCCCGGACGGCCTGATCGTCGATTCGACACTTCGTGAACAGGTGGCGGGTGTGCTGGAGGTTATGGCCGCGTACGTGCGGCAGGCTCTCCGTAACGAGAAATGATTCGGGTGCCGGTTCCGAAAAAACGGGAAACCTGCGCCTGCCCCCGCGCCCGACGCGCTACCCTGCTGCTGTGAACGTCGTCGTGTTCGACCTGGAAACCACCGGCCTGTCGCCCGAGCGGGACGCCATCGTGGAAATCGGCGCGCTGCGTGTCCGGGACGGGCGGGTGGTCGAGGCCGAACGCTTCGAAACGCTGGTGCGGCCCCTCAGCGCCGCAGGCGAACCGCTGCGGATTCCCTGGTACGCCCAGCGCGTCCACGGCATCAGTGACGAGATGGTCCGCAACGCGCCCGGGCTGGCACAGGTGCTCCCCGAGTTTCTGGACTTCGTGGGCGGCTCGGCGGTGGTGGCGCACAACGTCGGCTTCGACGGCGGATTCATGCGCGCTGCGGCCCGGCGGCACGGCCTGGTCTGGTCGCCGCCCGCCGAATACTGCACGGTGCAGCTCTCCCGCCGCGCCTTTCCCCACGAGCGGTCGCACAACCTCGACGTGCTGGCCCAGCGCCTCGACCTCACCTTCGCGCCGGGTGGACGGCACCGCTCGCTGGGCGACGTGCAGGTGACGGCGGAAGCGTTCGTGCGGCTGATGGAGCGGTTGCAGGTGCGGGGCTGACGTGCCCCCTCACTTCCGCGCGTTCTGCCCCTTCGGCACCAGCACAATCGCGTTGGGCACCGGGCGGCTCCAGACGGTGTTGAGGTACCCGCCCAGGTTGGCGTACCCGCCCGTGACGTAGGCGGTGGCGCTGCTCCCGCTGTCCAGCCGCACCGCGTCGCGGACTCCGGCGGCGGCGAGGGCGGCGGCGAAGGCCTCGGGCGTGCCGTTTTCCAGGTAGGCGATGGTGGGTTGGCCCCCCAGCACGCCGAAGGCGACCTGCCGGGTGGGCCGCCAGATGTTGGCGGACGTGTCGAACACCTCGCGGCCCGGGTTGAGGGCGACCCGCCCCCCCTGCACCAGCAGCGGCCCGGCGCTCAGGGCGTCGAGGGCCGTTTCCCAGGGCGCGTCCTGCGCCTGCCAGTTCAGGCTGGCGGTCAGGGGTTGCCCGGCGGTGCGCGGCAGGGCCGGAAAACGGGCCGGGTCGAAGGTCACGGCCAGCGTTCCGGCAGGCGGCACATTGCGCCCACTGCTGACGCGGGCGATGGTCGAGCCGCCCGGCGCGAGATACAGTGTGGTCAGCCCCTCGGTCCCCACCGCGCTGCGGCCGTCCCCCACGAAGGCGGTCAGCAACTCCGGGCGCACCTTCGTCCCCACCGTATTGACCGTTACGCTGCCGAAGGGACCCTGGAGCACGTAGCGGGGCCGGGGATAGCCGAACAGGGGATCGCCCTGCGCGGTAAAGCCGATGGTGGCGCGTTTTTCCAGGCTGGGGGCCGTCATCAGCCCGCCGACCGCCACCAGGTCCACCGGCAGGCTGCTGGCCGGATCGAAGTACCCGCCGTTCACGCCCGCCACACCGCCCACGCTCTGCACCAGGCTCGCCACGTCGCGCGCCGCGCCGAGCGGAGCCGTCACCACGCGCGGCTGGAAGCGGGCCGGATCGAAGCTCAGCAGGTGAAGGTTGCCCCGCACCCGGTAGGTCACGCCGTCCGGCAGCGCGTCGGGGTCGATGGGCGGCGGCACGGTCCGGTCGAGCTGCGTGGTCGTGTCGATCACCACCCGGTAGGGGTCTTCCAGCGTAAAGATCTCACTGGTGCCGCCGCCCGTCCTGAGGCGCACCGTCGTCTGCGCGGTGGGCTGGGCGGCGTTGCCCTGTACCCCCGGCTCGATGCTCAGCGTGTCGCCGCTCGCGAGCGTCTGGGCCGAAGGGGTGGCGCTCACCCCCGGCAGCACCACGCTCAGGCCCGCGCTCTCGCGCACGACCTGATGCGGGGCCTGGCCGCTGAGTTCCAGCACCACGCGCTGCACCTCCACCGTCCGGTGCAGTGTGCGGCTGACCCGGACGGTGTCCAGATGTGCCGTCACGACCGGAGGCACAGGCGGAGAGGGCGGCGTGGGCGGTGTCGGCGCGGGAGCCGGGGGAGGGGGTGTCGGCGCGGGCTGGGGCGGGGCCGGAAGGGCCGCCGTGTCTCCCACATCCGGTGAGGGCGGCAGCGTGGCCGCCGGGACCGCCCCGGGGGCGGCAAAGTCCAGCAGGTCGGGCGCGTCCACGATCACCCGCACGCCCAGCGCCCGCACGGCCGTGAGCGGCACGTACAGGCTGCCGCCCGTCAGTTCCGGAACGCCGAGTTTCTGGCCGGGCGCCAGAGTGAAGCCCACCGCGCGCCAGCCCCGCCCCGGCGTGAAGCGCAGTTCGCGCGCGCCGTACAGCAGCCGCACGTCCTGCGGGTCATTTCGCACCGCCACGCCCAGCCGGGGGAGCGTCCAGACGGCCAGCGCTTCACCTCCCGCCAGCACCTTCGACTCCACCGCCGCCGCCTGCACCACGCCGCCGATTGCCACCGGACGCGCGCCCGCCCCCGCGAGCAGCGCCAGCACTGCCGTCCACACCAGCCGTCCGGGTTTCACGGGCGGGAGTTTACCCTGCCCGCGCCGTGCGGCGGGTGAGGGCCGCCCGGGGACCCCCGTTGTCAGATTGCCGTTTGAAGGCCGCTCCTATACTTCCAGAGACATGATTGAACCTTCCCTCGCCCTGTATGGCGACGCCTTTGACCGGGTGGACCGCCACCTGGAGGACCTGCTCGGCGCGACCGGCGTGCGCTACTGCCTGCTGGTGGACCGCAAGGGCTTCGTGCTGTCCCACAAAGAAGCCCTCTGGGCGCCGCGTCCGCCCGCGCTCGACAGCGTCGCCACGCTGGTCGCCAGCAACGCCGCCGCGACCGCCGCGCTGGCCAATATGCTGGGCGAGCGCACCTTCAGCGAGCAGATTCACCAGGGCGAGCAGGGCACCCTGTACGTGGAGTCGGTGGGCGACTCGGCGCTCCTCACCCTGATTTTCGACGTTTCGGTGCCGCTGGGGCGCGTGAAGGTCCATACCAAGAAGACCATCGCGCAGGTTGCCGCAATCCTGGGGGAACTTCAGGACGCGCCGCCCGTGCAGTTCAGCGAGGACTTCTCGAAGGGTGCCAGCGCCCTGCTGGACGACCTGCTCGGTTAACAGTCAAAAGGACGGAGGGAATCCATGAGCACCATCAACTTCGCGGCGCGCGAAATTAACTGCAAGATCGTCTACTACGGCCCCGGCATGTCCGGCAAGACCACCAACCTCAAGCATGTGTTCAGCAAGGTGCCCGGCCACCTGCGCGGCGAGATGGTATCCCTCGCCACCGAGGACGAGCGCACCCTGTTCTTCGACTTCCTGCCGCTCGACCTCGGCAGCGTGCAGGGCTTCAAGACCCGCTTTCACCTCTACACCGTGCCCGGCCAGGTCTTCTACAACGCCAGCCGCAAGCTGATCCTGCGCGGCGTGGACGGCATCGTCTTCGTGGCCGACTCCGCGCCCAACCGCCTGCGCGCCAACGCCGAGAGCATGCGCAACCTGCGCGAGAACCTGGCCGAACACGGCATCGACGTGCGTGACGTGCCCATCGTCCTGCAAGTCAACAAGCGCGACATCGAAGGCGCCCTCCCCGTCGAGATGATCCGCGCCGTGATCGACCCCAAAAAGGAGCTGACCCTGTTTGAGGCGACCGCCCACAACGGCGGCGGCGTGTTCGAGACGCTGAAGAGCGTCAGCAAGCTGGTGCTGGACCGCCTGTCGCAGAACAAGTAGGCGTGAGGGATTAAGTTTTAGGGGAGAGCGTGGGTGGGAATCTCAGTAACGGGCTTCCCACCCACGCTTTTCTTCTGTTTCCTAACGCCTAACCCCTCCTACACGTCCCGCCGCTCGAAAGCGTACACCGCCAGAAACCCGAACCCCGCCGTGTAGATCAGCAGCAGGACGAGGGGCTGGAGGACGTTTCCCTGCCGCGCGTACAGGTCGAGGTGACTGGTCAGCAGCAGGCGCTGCACGCTTTCCGGAAACACGACCAGCAGCCGCAGGACGTTCAGGGTGGCGAGCGTGGCGAGGGCGGCGGCGGCGGTATTCAGGTACAGCACGCCGAACAGCAGCGACAGGGCCGCGACCGGCATCAGCATCACGGCGGCCAGAAGGCTGCCGCGCAACACCTGGAGGAAGGCTTCCCCGCCGCTGAGGGAACCGACCCCCACGAAAAAGCCCGGTCCCAGGCCGGTGCCGCCCGTGAAGCTCCCCAGGCCCAGGCCCAGCCCGGCCAGCAGCGATCCGGCGACCAGCACGGCGATCAGCAGGGCCGGGTACAGCAGGGCCACGATCAGCTTGCTGGCGATCACGCGGGTGCGGTCCACCGGACGCAGCAGCAGCGGCGCCAGGGTCCCCTGGCTGACTTCCGCGCCGATCATCTCCGCGCAGGTGACGGCGAGAAAGAGCGGCAGCAGGAACTGCACCAGCACACCCAGGCTGACGGCGGGCAGTTGCCAGCCGCTGACGAGTGAGATTTGCAGCAGGGCGCTCAGGCGCGGCGCGATCAGCCACAGCAGCGGCAGCAGCAGGCACACCAGCAGCGCGAGGCGGGCGCTCCGCATCCCCAGCAGCTTGCGAAACTCCAGCAGGACCAGGGTCAACATGCGGCCACCCCGTAACGACAAGGAAGGAGGAGGAGGTTCATCAGGCTTGCTCCACGCGGGCGCGGTAGTACTCGTACAGGTCGAAGTGATCGGGGCTGGCCTCGTAGACGCGGAAGCCCCCGGCGCTGAGCCGGGCCAGCGCGTCGGGCACCTGGGCCTCGCCGCCCAGGTGGGCGACGGCGTAGGGCGTGCGGGTGCTGACCCGGTTCACGAAGGGCAGGCGGTCCAGCAGCCCCGCCGCACCGACCGGGTCGTCCACCCGGAAGCGGTACGCGGCCTGCCGGGCGCGCAGGTCCACCGTGTCCACCAGCCGCCCGCCCGTCAGGATGCCGACCGTGTGCGCGTAGGTGGCGATCTCGCGCAGGTGGTGCGTACTCAGCACGACGGCGCAACCGCCCGCCGCCAGATCGGTCACGATCCGGTGGATCAGGCCGATGCCCAGGGCGTCGAGGCCGCTCGTCGGCTCGTCCAGAATCAGCACCCGGGGGTCGGCCAGGATCGCGCTCGCCACCCCAAGCCGTTGCCGCTGCCCCAGCGAATACTCGGCCACCTTGCGGTCGGCCATGCGGGTGAGTTCCAGCAGCGCCAGCACCTCGCGGATGCGGTCACGGCCCACCCGCCGCCCCCCCGGCGCCATCGCCGCCAGGTTCGCGTGCAGGGCGAGGTTCTGCGTCCCCGTGAACTGCGGATAGAACCGCGCCGGGGCCTCCACCACCGCCCCCAGGTGTGCCCGGGCACGCGCCCCGTGGTGATGCACGTCCTGACCCAGCAGCCGCACCTCCCCGCTGGTGGGAAAGGCGAGGCCGGTCACGGTGCGGATCAGCGTGGTCTTGCCCGCCCCGTTGGGACCGGTCAGGGCGTACACCTCGCCGGGCTGGACGGTCAGGTCGATGTCGTGGAGGACAGGATGCGGCCCGTACTTCTTGTGCAGGCCGCGCACCTCGATGGCGGGGGCCGCAGGGGCGGCGGGTGTGGTCACGTGAGCAGGCTAAGATGAGCCGCCGTACCGGATTCTTACAGAAGCGGGGGAGGCGCGGCACGGGTGCCCTCCTCCCCCGGTTGACTTTTGCGCTCCTTACGCCCGTCCTTGCGCCTCTTGCAATTCTCTCAGTTGGAACTCGTGACGGATCGGGTGCATGACGGCATGCTCCAGCATCGCGTCGATCCAGTAATGCATGCCGGGGGTGTAGACTTCCGGCTCCAGTTCGCTGTCCTGAACGTCGGTCAGGACAGTGCGCCAGCGTCCCAGCAGATACTCGCAGTAGGGGCCAGCCTGCGCCTCAATGTCCCCGGGACTGGGCGGCTCGGCAAGTTCAGGATCAGGCCGCCCGAGATGTTCGCACATTCGCGCCAGGTACTGACGGCCCGACTGGAAGACGTGCAGAAGCAGGTTTTCCAGTGACCGGTACTGGTCCTCGCCGGTCACGGGAAGCACCACACCGCCCTTTTTTGCCTGTCGCCAGACCTGCACGAAGTCACGCAGATGCCGCTCGTGCAGGAGGACCAGGGCGCGAATGGCACGGGACTGGTAATTCGTCAGTTCGCCGTTCATGTGTGGATTGTCCCCGCAGGAAGCGGACTGCACATCTGCCATTGGGCGCAGGGAGCCGCCGTCAGCCCCTCGGTACGCAAAGGAAGGAGAGGAGGGCACTCGCGCCGCTCCCCCCCCTGATTGATTCCCGCTCAGAACTTCCTGAACCGTGTGAGCTTGAAGGGCGTCTCGGGTGTGCCGCCCATCAGCTTGTCGAGCTGGCTCTGCGGCACGACGAGGTCGCCGCCGATCATGGCGAGCGTGGTGGGGTAGCGCAGGCCCATCAGGGGTTCCTCGCTGACCAGGGTGCCGCTGCCGTAGTCGGCGCTGAGGCTGACCTTGCTGACCACCTGATCCTTGTTGCGCCCCACGTACAGCGTGTGCCCGTCGAGCAGGATGCCGTCGCCGTTCTTCAGCCCGCCCATCACCTTCCGCACCGCCTTTGTCCGCAGGTCAATGCGCCACAGGTCGCCGGTGTTGAGCTGGATCGCCAGCAGGAAGCGTCCGTCCGGGGTCGCGGCGATGCCGTTCAGGTTGACGCCGAGGCCGTACTTGATCGGCGTCCCCGTCAGGTCCAGCCACGCCGTCAGGTTCATGTTGCGGTCCACCCGGAAGATGACCGGGCGGCGGCTGTCGGTCACGTACACGTTGCCGTCCGGGGCGACGGTCAGGTCGTTGAGGTACGGGGCCGGACTCATCGGCGTCTCCAGCACGTTCAGGATCATGCCGTCGGGCGACAGGACGCTGACGGTCCCCTGTGCGCCGCCCGCGACCCACAGGCGGCCCTGCGCGTCCACCTTCAGGCCCAGCGCGATGCGGCGCCCATACGCCCCGCCCTCGCTGAACTTGCTGACGGTGCCGCTTGCCGCGTTGATCGCGTAGATGGTGCCGTTGGCGGCGCTGCCGGTGTAGATCATGCCTTTCTTCGCGTCGTAGGCGATGCCCTCGGGGAAATCGGTCGGGCCGGGCAGCGGGTAGTTCCGCACGCTGAAGTTGTTGCGCGTGATGATGCCGCAGCGTTCACGCATCCCCGATTTGCCCGCCGGGTCGGTCTTGTAGTCGTCGGGCATTGCGTGGATCACCAGCGCGCGGTTCAGGACGCCGTTCATGCCGGTCAGGCTGATCTTGTTCGTCGTGAAGGTCATGCGGGCCATGCCGTCCGCGCCGACCATCAGCATGGGGAGGTCGCCGCCGTGGCCGTACTTGTCGGGCGCCACCGGGTCGTCATGGTTGTGGCTCATGCCGGGGTCGAAGTGGCCTCCCGCCCCGCCGAAGGGCACGACCGTGTTGGTGGCCGGGTCCACGCCGGGGGTGCAGCGCCCGTACTCGTGGACGTGCATCCCGTGACCCCCGGGCGTCAGGCCGCTGACCTCCACCGTGACCTGCACGCCCAGGCCCATCTGCTGAAAGGTGGCGGTGCCGCGCACCTCGCCTGCCGCGTCACGGATCGCGGCGGTGGCCGCCAGGGGCGTGCTGGCCGGGGCCATCCCTGGCACCGGTTCCATGCCGCCCGCCGAGGCGCTGTTCCCGAACGCTCCCGCCAGGGCGAGCAGGCCGAGCATCTTGAGACGGTTCATCACTGGCCTCCCGTGTAGCGCACGCGGTAGATCACGCCGCTCTGGTCGTCGGTAAAGAGCAGGCTGCCGTCGGTGTAGACGGCCACGCCCGCCAGGCGCCCGAACTGCTTCCACTCGCCGTTTTCCTGGTACACGAAGCCGCTCACGAAGGGCGTGATCGCCACCGGCTTGTTCTGCGCGTCGAAGTCCACCCGGGCGATCTCGTACCCGCTCGGCTCGCTGCGGTTCCACGAGCCCCGGAAGGCCACGAAGGCGTCATTGCGGTATTCGGCGGGGAAGGAGGTGCCGGTGTAGAAGGTCATCTCGATGGCGGCGGCGTGCGCGGTGTAGTTCAGCACGCTGCCCAGCGTCCGGTTGCAGTAGTCCTGCTTGCTGACGAAGCCGGGGAGGTTGCCGGTGTTGACGTAGGGGTCGGGGTTCCGGTCGCCGTAGCAGAAGGGCCAGCCGTAGATTCCGCCGCGCTGGAGCACGTTCAGTTCCTCGGGCGGGATGTTGTCGCCGTGCCAGTCCGACCCCTGGTCCATCCCGTACATCACCCCCGTCACCGGGTGCCACCCGAAGCCGATGGTGTGGCGCAGGCCGTGCGCGTACACCTCGCGCCACTTACCGTCGGGGCTGAAGCGCAGGATGGTCGCCTCCTCGGGGTTCTCGGTGCGGCCGTCGTTGTTGGTGGAGCCGATGCTGGCGTACAGGAAGCCGTCCGGTCCCCACTTCACGCCGCGCGCCGAGTGCTGCCCCACGTCGGGCAGGTGGCTGGCGAACACGCGCGGCACCCCCAGCGTGCCGTCCCGGGCGATGTCCATGACCCAGATGTCGTGCTCACCGATGGTGTACAGTTTGCCGTCCTTCACGTCCATCCCGTGAATGAGGCTGAGGTTCGAGGCGACCTGGCGGCGCTCGCCCGCGTCGAACCGGCCGTCCTTGTTGACATCCTTGAGGTACCAGATGTCGTTCTGCTTGGTGCGCGAGAGGTACACCCCGCCGTCGGGCATCACGTACAGTGCCCGGGCATTGCCCATCTCCGTCGCCATCACGCTCACGGTGAAGCCCGCCGGAACCTTGATCCGCGCGAGCTTGTCCGGCGTGAAGCCCAGGGCCGTCGGCTCGTTGCGGGTCGCGGTGACGGTGGCGGGTGGCGTGGGGACGGGCAGGGGGTGCGGGGTGGGTGCACTCTGCTGGCCGGGATACGGCCCGGTGAGCGGGAAGGCGGTCTGGGCCAGCACGGCCCCCGCACTGGCAAGGGTCACCGTCAGGACGGCGAGCAGAGTCTTTCGCATCGGGGAGTTCCTCCAGTGGGCAGCATCACATGGGGACAAAATCCACAAACTTAGCTCCGCTCACCTTCTGAGACACTTCTCAGGTCTTTCTCAAGGATGGGCGAGGTGGCCCATCAGCCCTCTGCAACAAACAACGGGAGGTTACAGGAAGGGGCCGCACCCACCGCCACCGCCCGGCGGTGCAGTTCGCGCACGGCCCGCTCGCCCTCTGCACCCACATCCAGGCTGAAATCATTCACGTACAGGTCAATGTGGGCGCGCATCACCTCGTCGCTCATCTCCAGCGCGTGCTGGCGAATGTAGGCCATCGGCTCCTGCGGGTGCGCGTGGGCGTACTCCAGGCTGGCGCGGACGGCGGCGTTCAGGCCGCACTGGACCTCCAGCGGCAGGTCGCGGCGGACCAGGATCGCGCCCAGCGGGAGCGGCAGGCCCGTTTCCCTCTCCCACCAGGCGCCCAGGTCCAGCAGCTTCACCAGCCCGTGCTGCGGGTACGTGAAACGCGACTCGTGGATGATCAGCCCGGCGTCCACCTCTCCGCGCGCGACGGCGGGCATCACCTCGTCGTAGCGCAGCCGTGTCAGGCGTACGTCGGGGTAGGCGAGGCGCAGCAGCAGTTCGGCGGTGGTGAGCGCGCCCGGCGAGGCCACCCGGCGTCCGTTCAGGTCGCCCAGCTTCTCCCGCGCGACCACCAGCGGCCCCACCCCGCGCCCCAGCGCCCCGCCCGAGCGCAGGGCCACGTAGCGATCCATCACCTCGAAATAGGCGCGGTAGCTGATTTTGGTGATGGGGAGACGGCCCGCCACCGCCCAGTCGTTCAGCGTCTGCACGTCCTCCAGCACCTCGCGCACGGGGAGCGGCGCCGGGACGCGGCCCGCCTGGAGCGCGTAGAAGATGAAGGTGTCGTTCGGACAGAAGGAATAGCCCAGATCGAGGGCGGCCGTGTCGAGGGGGGAGGGGGCCGTGATCATGCGCCCAGGGTAGCCCGCGCTGCCCCGGCACATGGCCCCGGCGATCTCTCGCCGCCAGGAAGAAGCTCAGCCTTCCGAGTTCTCGGTCGTTTCGCTGGGAGAAACCGCCGTCGTCCCGTCCTGCCGCCTGCCCTCCTCGTCCTCGACGAGGGGGTCGAGGAGCGCCCCGAGGAAGGAACGGTGCTCCTCCTGCGCGGGAATGCGTGGCGGCTCCGCGTCGTCCGTCTCCTCCCGGAGTTCCTCCACCGACTTGATAGGCTTGACGGAATCCAACCTGTCGGGGTCACCCATGCCTTTGAGTGTACTCCCCTGCGGCATGTCTTCGGGCGCTTCCCGTGCCCCACGGAAGCGTAGATCGAGGGAGGCAGCCGTCATGAAACCATCAGGGTCAGGCCCTACGCTGACCCATGCTCCCCCTTTCCCGGCTGTTGCCTCCCACCCTGCTCGCCTTCGTGCTGACGGCCTGTGTTCCCGCGCAGCACCTGACCAGCGCAGCGAGGGAAACGGCGGTCCCGCTTGCCACCGGGTGCGTGTCCGGCTACACCCGCCCCGATTTCGCCGCACTGGAACGTGACCTCGCCGCCGCCCGGGCGAAGTGGAAGGCCGCGAACGTCCGCGACTACAGCTACGACTTTGCCCAGATCGCCGCGCCCGTCCTGCTGCCCACCACCCGCGTGACGGTGCGCGGCGGGACGGTCCAGGGTGTCCGCCTCGTCGCCGGGCAGACCGGTCAGCCGAGCGCCCAGGCCCGCGCGACCATCGAGGACCGTTTCGCCAGCATCGCGCAGGCCCTCGCCGCCCAGAAAGACCGGCCCTGCCCCGCCGCCCAGGCTGAGTACGACCCCCGCGACGGTCACCCCACCCGCTTCTACAGCGGCTCCCGGGAAGCCGACATCGCGGACGGCTGGGGCGAGTGGAAGATCACGAACTTCACCCGGCCCTGACGAAACCGGGCGGACGTGGCAAAAGCGTGAGCGCTCTTCCCCTGCTGGCGACTGGCCGCTGCCTCTACCGCACGTCCCTCAGCGCCGCCCGCGCCGCCTCGGCGTCCCGCCCAAGCTGGGCCTTCAGTTCGTCCAGCCCGCTGAACTTCTGCTCACCGCGCAGATGCGCGAAGAACTTCACGTCCAGCTCCTCCCCGTAGAGATCGCCGTCAAAGTCGAAGAGGTGGACCTCGAAGCGGCGCTCCGTGCCGTTCACGGTGGGACGAAAGCCGACGTTCGCCATGCCGTGCCAGCGCTGGACATTGTTCGGCCCCCGCTCGGTGAGGGCGACCACCGCGAACACACCCAGCGGGAGCGCCTTCCCCTCGGGGACACGGATATTGGCGGTGGGCCAGCCGATGGTCCGCCCCAGCCGGTCACCCTGCACCACCACGCCCTGCGCGTCGTAGTGGCGGCCCAGGAGCCGGGCAGCGCCCTCCACGTCGCCAGCCGCCAGGTACTCACGGATGCGGGTACTCTTGATGTCCTCGCCGCCGAGCTGGTGCATGGGGAGGGACACCACCTCACGCGTCACCTCGCGCAGATCGCCCAGCCCCCCCGCCCGGCCCTTGCCGAAGTGGAAGTCCTCACCGACCACGATGGCGCGGGGGTGCAGGGCGCGCAGGTCGTCCAGAAACGCTTCCTTGGGCCGGGAGGCAAACTCGGCCGTGAAGGGCACCGCCACCGTCTCGTCGATGCCGTAGCGGGCCAGCAGTTCGAGCTTCTCGGGCAGGGTGGACAGGAATTCCACCCCCTGCGTCAGCACACGCGTGGGGGGGTCGAAGGTGTACACGACGGTGGGGACACGGTGCTCGCGGCCCTTCGCCTTGAGTTGCGCGAGCAGGGCCTGATGCCCCAGATGCACGCCGTCGAAGGAGCCGATGGCGACCACCGTCTCCGTGTCGGGCCGCTGGGTGGGGGAGACGTAGGTTTTCATCACCCTTCCCGCGCGAGGGCCTGCATGCCGTACAGGGCTGCCGTCACCGTGCTGGCGCTGCCCACCAGCGTGCCGTCCCGCAACCCGTCCAGCACCTGTTGCGGCGGCAGCCAGACGACCTCGATGTCCTCGTCCGCGTCCTGGGGCAACTTGCTCTCGCGCAGGTTGGTGGCCCGGTACACGTACAGCTCCTCGTCACAGAAGCCGGGGCTGGAGTAGAAGCGGGTCAGCAGCGTCATGTCGCCGTCCTGGCCCACCTCCTCCTGAAGCTCGCGCCGCGCGGCGGCCTCGGGCGTCTCGCCCTCGTCGATCAGGCCCGCCGGGGCTTCCAGCGTCGTGGTCCCGATGGCCGGGCGCCGCTGCCGGACCAGCAGCATCTCGCCCTGGTCATTCAGCGCCAGGATCGCCACCGCGTCCGCGTGCCGCACGATTTCCCATTTGCCATCCTGCACCTCCAGCCGCACCATGCGCCCGTCGTAGATGACCCGGGTATCCGTGTTGCCCTTGCCTTCGTCGCTCATGGGGGCACTGTAAAGCAGAGGGGGCAGAAGGGAGCAGAGGCCCGTTGCCGGATATCCGCCGTTCGGCGTATCGCGCCTGCGGCCACGCGGGGGTAGGGTGAGGGTGATGCGAGGAACCGGGGCCATGACGAAGCTGCGCTGAGCCTGTCCGTCCGTGACGCGCCCCCGAACGTGCGGCGGGCGGCCCGCTTTCTCGCCTGCCCCTCTGAACTGCCCCCCCCGGAGGTTCCCGTGACCCTGAACGCCCCACCCGAGGCGTCCGCCGCCCTGTCCTCCGTGCCCCGCGACCTGACCGGGCGGGAGGTCGCCATCGACGTGCAGCAGCTCGTCAAGGGCTTCCGCAAGAAGTCCGGCGGCACGCTGCTGCGCCCCCGCTTCACCGAGAGCCGCGCCGTGGATGGCGTGACCTTCCAGGTGCGCCGGGGCGAGATTTACGGCGTCCTCGGTCCCAACGGCAGCGGCAAGAGCACCCTGATCCGCGCGATGAGTACCCTCCTGATCCCTGACGCGGGCCGTGTGACCATCTTCGGGCTGGACGTGGTGTGTGACGAGGCGCAGGTGCGGCGGCTCCTCAACCGCGTGTCGGTGGACGCCGCCTTCTACAAGAAGCTCTCGCCGCGCGAGAACCTGCTCTATTCCGCGCAGCTCTACGGCCTCGACCGGCACGTCGCGGAAGAACGCGCCCTGAGCACGCTGAAGCGCCTCGGTCTGAAGGAGAAAGCCTTTTACGAGCCACTGGAGGAGATGAGCCGGGGGATGCAGCAGAAAGTCGCCATCGCCCGCGCCTTCCTGACCAGTCCGGTCGTCGTGCTGCTGGACGAACCCACCACCGGCCTCGACCCCAAGAGCCGCCGCGACGTGCAGGAATTCGTGCTGGAACTCCGCGACGTTCACGACGCCACCATCATCCTGACCACCCACGACATGCCGGAAGCCGAGCGGCTGTGCGACCGCATCGCCTTTATCTCCGGCGGCAAATTCGTGGCCGAGGGCACCCCGGACGAGCTGCGCGCCCTCGCCGGGCCGGGCAAGAGCCTGGAAGACGCCTTTATCGAACTGACCGGCGAGGACCTGGCCGAGAAAGGCGAGGAGGAGACATGAGCGCCCCCGTCACGCCCCCCACTCCCGCGCCCGACCCGGCGCGCACGACGCCCGGCACGTTCGCGCACCAGATTCGCGCCGCCTGGGCCTTCGTGTTCCGCGATTTCCACCTCACCCGGCGCTACTGGTCGTGGGTGCTGGTCTTTACCTTCTACGACATGGTAACGGCGGCCAGCATCATGCTGATCGGCGTGGCGGCGCACAACCCCCGCCTGACCCTCACGCTGCTGCTGGGGGCGGTGATGTGGTCCTTCCTGGGCCGCCTCTTCGGGGAGATCGCCAACAGCATCAGCTACGAACGCTGGGAAGGCACCATCGAGTACACCTTCATGGCCCCGGTCAGCCGCCTGACGCATCTGGTCGGCGTGAGCCTCTTTGCGGGCGCCTACGCCCTGCTGCGCGGCGTGCTGGTGTTCCTGTTCATGAGCCTGTTCGTGGACATCGGGGCCAGCTTCGTGCAGGTGCTGGAGTGTCTGGTGGTGTTCGTGGTCGCCAGCCTGGGCTTCATGGGCATCGGCCTGATGGCGGCGGTGCTGCCCGTGATGAGCACCGAGAACGGCGCGCAGGCCACCAACATCATCCAGGCGGTGTTCCTGCTGATCTCCGGCGTGTACTACCCGGTCAGCGTGCTGCCCGCCTGGCTCCAGCCCATCAGCGCCCTGTCGCCCGCCACCTACGCCCTGAACGCCTGCCGCAAGATTCTGGGCGTAAACGGGACCGGGACGGTCATCCAGCCCGGCGTGACGCTGGCGGGCGTGCTGCCCGAACTGGGCATCCTGTTGCTGTTCGGCCTGGTCACCATTCCGCTGGGCCTGTTCGTGTTCGGGCGGGCCGAAACCTGGGCCAAACGCACTGGGAAGCTGAAGCGGGCGGGGTAGCGCGGCGCAGAGGGCTGCTGTGTTGTGGTCGGACCGTCTAACGGTCAGGGCGGTTAGACGGTCTGACCGTTAGACCTTTAGACGGCGGCCCTGGCCGCCCTACAATCCCCCCATGTTCACCCGCGCCGATCTGGAGGCGCGCGAGGCCGCCACGCTCGCGCCCTACGCGACCCTGAGCCGCGACTCGCGCGGGCGGGAGTACCCGGAACCCGAGAGCGAGACGCGCACCGCTTTCCAGAAGGACCGCGACCGCATCCTGCACACCACCGCGTTCCGGCGGCTGGAGAGCAAGACGCAGGTGTTCCTGAACGTGCCCTTCGGCCGGGGGCAGGGGGACCACTACCGCACCCGCCTGACCCACACGCTGGAGGTGCAGCAGGTCGCCCGCTCGGTCGCGCTGATGCTGGGCCTGAACGAGACGCTGGCCGAGGCGATTGCCCTCGCGCACGATCTCGGGCACCCGCCCTTCGGCCACGCGGGCGAGCGGGTGCTGGACGCGCTGATGGCGGAATACGGTGGCTTCAACCACAACACCCAGGCGCGGCGCATCGTGACCCGGCTGGAGGACCGCTATCCGGGCTTTCCCGGCCTGAACCTTACGCTCGACACCCTCGACGGGCTGAACAAGCACGACCGCGCGGGGCTGGGGCCACCCGGCCTGGAAGCGCAACTCGTGGACGCCGCCGACGCGCTGGCCTACACCGCCCACGACCTCGACGACGGGCTGCGGAGCGGGCTGCTGACGCCGGAGGGGCTGGAGGCGTTGCCGCTGTGGCAGGAATTGCTCTCAAGGGTGCCGGTGCAGTCGCCGCACCTGACCGAACGCGACCGGCGCGTGCTGCACCGCGAGCTGCTGGGCTGGCTGATTCAGGACCTGACCGCCGCCAGCGATAGCGCCATTCGCGCGAGCGGCGTGACCTGTGCGGCGCAGGTCCGCGCGCAGCCGGAGCGCCTGATCACCTACAGCGCCCCCATGCGCGAGCTGCTGGCGGAAACGGGCGTCTTCCTGCGCGAGAACCTTTACCGGCACTGGCGCGTGGAGATGCAGGTGGAGCAGGGCACCCGCCTGCTGAACACCCTGTTCACGGCCTTTCTGGCCCGGCCCTCCATGCTGCCCCCCGCCGTGCGCGCCCGCGCCGAGGTGGACGGCCTGCCCCGCGCCGTCTGCGACTTCATCGCCGGGATGACCGACCGTTACGCCGGGGAGATGTACGCGGCACTGGTGCCGCCCGCGCCGACACTCTGACCCCCGGCCTCATCTGCACAACGGTTGATCAGGGTCTGGACAGCGGTTGTGCATTCGGAGGGCACCTGTTCATCCGGCTTCAAAAGCACAAGACTGCTCCTGAGCCTGGTCGCGCCTGGCGTCCCCTCCCGAGCCGGGGTGCCCGGGGCGCGTCCGTCAACCGCCCGCTCAGGGCAATGGAGGTGCAGCATTCAGCGTCCGTTTCCTCCCGCCGCGCTCACCGGCCTTGCCTGGAGGGGTGAAGTGATGGGTCTACCGACAGCCGCCGGGAGTGGGTCAACGGTCGTCGGGGCAGGCGTGCGCCGCGCCGGGTGCTGTTCCCTGACGGCCTGCGCTGCCTCCGCCGGAGTGGCGGTGAGGCCGTGACCCGGCCCCGGGTGCTGTGGGTGGCGACCGCCGCGCGGGGCGGCATCGCCGGGTACGTCGAGGCATTGGCGGCCACCCCGCTCTTCACGCGCTGGCGGGTCGAGCGGCTCGTCACCCATGACGACGGCCCGGCGCGGCGTCGCCTGACCCTCTTTGCTTCCGGCACGGCCCGCTTCGTGTGGCGTTGTCTGACGGCCCGCCCGCAGATCGTTCACCTGCACTCGGCGGCCTACGGCAGTTTTGCCCGCAAGGCGCTGCTGCTCTGGACGGCTGGCCTCGTCTTCCGCATTCCCACGGTGTTGCACCTGCACGCCGGGGAGTTCGCGGACTTCTATACCCGCTGTCCGCGTCCCCTGCGGCCCCTCGTGCGCGCCACCCTGACCCGTGCCGACCGGGTGGTGACCCTGTCGCCCCACCTCGCCCGCGCGGTGACGGCCATCGCGCCCGCCGCGCGGGTCACGTCCGTGCCGAACGGCGTCGCCGTGGCCCCGGCGCCGCACCGCCCGGAGGGGCCGCCCCGGGTCCTCTTCCTGGGCCTGCTGATCGAGCGCAAGAACCCTCTGGGCCTGCTGCGTGCCTGGGCGCAGATTGACCGGCCCCCCGGCGCGCGGCTGCTCCTGGCGGGGGACGGCCCGCTGCGGCCCGCGGTGGAGGCCCTCGTCAGCGAACTGGGGCTGGCAGAGAGCGTGGACCTGCTCGGCTGGGTGGACGCCGCCCGGAGCGCCCGGCTGCTGGAGGAGGCGGACGTGCTGGTGCTGCCCTCCTTTTTCGAGGGGCAGCCGCTCGCGCTGATCGAGGGGATGGCGCGCGGCGTCGCCCTGGTGTCCACGGCGGTGGGCGGGATTCCAGACCTGATCGAGGACGGGGTGAGTGGCCGCCTGGTACCGCCCGGCGACGACGCGGCCCTGGCCGCCGCGCTGGGCGCGGTGCTGAGGGACGGCGAATTGCGGACGCGGCTGGGCAACGCGGCCTATGAGCGTGCCCGGCAGGACTTCAACATCGAACACACCTGGCGGCGCCTGGACGCCCTCTACCGTGAGATCGCGCCGCAGGCCGCCCGCCTCGCCCCCGGGGAGGCGCTGTGAAGGGGGTTGGCCGGGAGGTCAGAGCGACTCGCGCAGGATCAGCTCCGTGGGCAGGCCGGTGAAGCCGCCCTCCTTCTCCGGCCCCATCTGATCGATGAGCTGCCGGGCGAAGTCCCCGAAGTCGTAGGCGACCGTGGTGAGCACCGGATTGAGATACCGCATGATCGGTTCGAGGTTGTCGTGCCCGGCCAGGCCGAGCTGATCGCCCAGCCGCACGCCGGAATCGTCGGCGGTGAGGTGCCACATCAGTTGCCGCACCGTCATGTCGGAGTAGCCCAGGAGCGCCACGCGCTGACGGCCGCTCTTCTGGAGGGTCCGCAGCTCCGACATCAGCTCCTGAATGATGCCGTCCAGCCCCAGGCGCGGGCGACGTTCCAGGGCGCCGGGCGTCTGGGCCAGGGCCTCCAGCAACCCCGCCGCGGCGAACATGCCCTGCGCGTGCAGGGTTTCCACCGCGCAGGGGAGATCCAGCTCCGGGTGCAGCCAGAGCCTCAGCCGGGGCTGGTGGCGGCTGCTGGCCAGTGCGCGCGCCACCCCCTCCAGGCGGGCGCTCGCCGCCCAGCGGTGTTCGCTGAAATACCCCAGGTGCAGCACGTCGTAGGCCTGCTCCAGGGCGCGGTGGGTCAGCCGCTCGTAGGCGTCGGTCCAGTCGGGGGCCACGCTGGGGAGGCGCCCGTGGTGCCCGATCAGCACCGCCTGCCGCCCGGCCGCGCGCAGGGCCGCCGCCTGCTGCTCGGTGCGCGGGTCTTCCCAGAGCACGACCAGGCTGGTGATGCTCGACTGCGCGATGTCGGGCAGGAGGCGGTCTTGCGGGATGGGCGTGATCACCGGATACAGGCCCCGCTCAGTCACCACCTCGGTCAGCGCGCGGATCAGCGCCGTGTGATAGGGACTCGACAGGTGGGTCATCTCGGGGCAGATCGCCACGATGGTGCTCTGCTGGGTGCGGCGGGCCTGCGCGACCGGATCGGGGGTGTAGCCCATGCGGGCCGCCTCCCGCTCGATGGCCTGAAGCACCTCGGGCCGCACCAGATGCCGGGCGTCCGGCCGGTAGGCCCGGTTGACGGTGGCGACCGAGGTTCCGGCCGCCATCGCCACCCGGTCGCGCACGGTGATGGTGTACCGCAGCTCGCTCGCGCTGGCCGTAACCCGGTCCTGCACCTCGGGATACACGTCGCCGCGCATGGCCAGGGCGGCCCGCACCTGTTCGGACGACAACCCCGCATGTTTTGCGATTCGTTCCACGTCCCGATTGGAGATGGACTTTTTCAAACCTGCCCCCGCCAGTGCAGAGCACACCTGTGTGAAGAGAGGAACGTGATCCCAGTTCAGACGCCGCAGAACGGCGGTCGGTGCGATATGAACTCCTGCCCGGCCAGTCGGGCGCAGGAAAAGCAGCTCAGCCTTCAGGGTACTTCATCCTTTCTCAAATGTGAATTATGAAATCCTCATCAACGATCAGGTCTGATCGGCTCAGTCAGCTTCACGAGGGCTTCATCAGAGTGATGCGGCGGACCTGGGCAGCCCACAGGGAAAAGGGTGACGCTGACACGCCACCCCTTTCTGGAGAACTGTGGAGGATTTCATCCGGTGGTGGGCGCCGGGGCGAACAGCCGGTCCTGCTCGGCGCGCAGGGCGGCGGCCAGCGAGCCCGCGGGCAACTCCACGTCGTCGTAGGTCAGCACCTGGTCGCGGGGAACAGGGCGGCGCAGGCGGCAGCCGACCGCCAGGCCCATCGGCAGGAGGCGCTGGGCCTGCACCACGTCCGCGTTCTCGCACTGGCCGTAGGTGTGGTAGCCGCCCAGGCCGTCGAGGACGGTTCCGGCGGGCAGATCGGTCTTGGCGGTCGCGATCACGTCCACCTGGGGCGCACCGAGCGGCTGCAAGATGGCGTCCCCGAACAGGACCACCCGCGCCGCCGAGAGCGGAACCTCGAAGTGGCACAGGTGGTAGGGCACGTAGAAGCTGTAGAGTGGCCCCTCGCCCAGCTTGTAGAGGTTGAGGTAGTGGCGCTGCTTGGGGTCGTCGTGGGCAGCGAGCACGAAGACGCCGGGGCCGGGCTTGCTGCCCACGGTGTAGTCCACCACCCCGCCCAGCCGCCGCAGTTCGTCCACGTCGTACATTTTGGTCAGTTCGTCCACGTGGCCGCTGAACTCGGTGCCGCGCATCCCGCGCCGCTCGACCCGCATCCCGGTGCCGTTCGCCACGATGGCCTGCTCGAAGGAGATCTTGGTGCCGTCCGCGAAACTGGTCACCATGTTCACGTTCTGGCCCCAGCGTTCGGCAAAGGCTTTCTGGGTGGTCGGCGTGCGGTAGGGGTCTTGCAGGCCCTTGATGTTCCCGCACACCAGCGGCGTCAGCCCGATGCTGCGCACGAAGCGGTAGAGGTTCATCTGCACGCCCGGCTGGTCGCCGTCCGCCGCCGTCAGGATCACGCCCGCCGCGTCCGCCCGGCGCTTGAGCAGCGGTCCCACCGTCGCGTCGAGTTCGGCGTTCATGGTGACCATGTGCCGCCCATGCGCGATGGCCTCCAGCGTCACCTGCGCCCCGAACTCCACGTCGCCCGTCACGTCGAGCAGGCAGTCCACCTGCTCCGAGCGGCACAGCAGCAGCGCATCGTCCGTCACGGCGGGCTGGCCCCGGCGGATGGCGTCCTCAAGCTGCGCTTGCGTCTCCACCCGCACGAAATCCGTGCGGCCCGCCTCGCTGTAGGCCCGTTCGGCGTTGGCGATGTTGCGGTTGGAGATCGCCACCAGTTCCATCCCGGGCACCGAGTTGATGATCTGGTTGGCGACGCCCCGGCCCATGAACCCGGCCCCGATCATCGCCACCCGCACCGGCCGCCCTTCCGCCTCGCGGCGGCGCAGGGCCGTATCGACCATGATCATCGCGTCACCTCCAGCGGTTCCAGCAGCGGCCAGGCCGCGTCCTTGGGCGAGATCACCGTGACGGGCAGCGGCCAGGTGAGGCCCAGCCGGGGGTCGTCGTGGCGCAGGCCGCGCTCGAAGCCGGGCGTGTACGCCTCGCCCACCTGGTAGACCACCTCCGCCCCGTCGGTGAGGGCCTGGTAGCCGTGTGCGAACAGCTCCGGCACGTACAGCGCCCGGCGGTTCTCGGCGGTGAGTTCGACCGCCACGTGTTGCAGGTACGTGGGCGAGTCCTCCCGCAGGTCCACGATCACGTCGAGGATCGCCCCGCGCGTGCAGCGCACCAGTTTGGTTTCGGCGGCGGGCGGGAGCTGGTAGTGCATCCCGCGCAGCGTTCCGGCCCGGTGGTTGTAACTGAGATTCGCCTGCACCACGTCCGGCTTCAGCCCGTGCGCGGCGAATTCCTCCCGGCAGAAGGTGCGCGCGAAGCCCCCCCGGTCGTCCTCGCGGACCTCCAGGTCGAGGATGAAGGCCCCCGGCAGCTTCGTCTCGGTGAAGATCATGCGGGCTCCCCTTCCAGAACGGGCGCCGACGCCGCCGGGGCCTGCCAGTAGAAGTCGCGGTCGATCTGCCCGGTGTGCAGCAGGTATTCCAGTTGCTTGAGCCGGGTGTAGCCCCGCCACTCGAAGTCGGAAGCCCGGAGGTCGATCCGCTCGAACAGGGCGGCGAGCTGCTGCGCCCCCCGGCGCGCGTCCCAGGCGCAGCGGAAGTTCGGCAGCGCCGCATGAATCTTGTCGAAGTTCACCCGGTAACTGCGGTTGTCCGCGCCATTCTCCCCGAAGGACAGGCGGCAGCCGGGGAAGGCCTCGGCCACGATCTCCGCGATCTCGCGCACCCGGTAGTTCTGCGCGGTGCTGCCCACGTTGAAGGCCTGGTTGTGGACCGCCTCGCGCGGCGCCTCCAGCACCTCGATGATCGCCTGCCCGATGTCCAGCGCGTGGACCAGCGGCCGCCAGGGGGTGCCGTCGGAGGTCATGCGAATCTCGCCGGTCGTGCGTGCCAGCCCGCTGAGGTTGTTGAGCACGATGTCGAAGCGCATGCGCGGCGAGGCCCCGAAGGCCGTGGCGTTGCGGAGGTAGGTGGGGGAGAAGCGGCCATCCGCCATCTCCCGCAGATCCCGCTCGACCAGCACCTTGCACTCCGCGTAGGCGGTCTGGGGATTGACCGGCGAGGTTTCGTCCACGAAGTCGGCCCCGCCCACCCCGTACACGCTGCACGACGACATGTAGACGAAGCGGGAGACGCCCGCCGCCCTGGCGAGCTGCGCCAGCCGCACCGACCCCGCGTGGTTGATGTCGTAGGTGATGTTGGGGAGCAGTTGCCCCAGGGGATCGTTCGACAGCTCGGCCATGTGGACCACGGCCTCCACGCCTTCCAGGTCGGCGGCGGTGATGTGCCGCAGGTCCTTGTTGAGCGTCAGCGCGGTGGTGTCGGTGCCCGCGTACAGCCAGCCCGCCTTGTAGTAGCCGGTATCGACCGCCAGGACGGTGTGGCCCCGGCGCAGCAGTTCGGGGGCGAGCAGGGAGCCGAGATAGCCCTCGGTGCCGGTGACGAGAATCTTCATGCCAGGACTCCTTGTGGGGCGGGACCGGGGCCGCGGGAGGGGGCGGGCGTCAGGTGGGCGGGGGCCTGCACCCGCGCCGCGATGGTGCGTCCGATCTCCAGGGACGAGGTGGCGGCGGGCGAGGGGGCGTTACAGACGTGCAGGGCGGCGGGGGCGTCGATCAGCAGGAAGTCGTCCACCAGGCGGCCATCGGGTGTCAGGGCCTGTGCCCGCACCCCGGCCTCGCTGGGGATCACGTCCTCGGCCGTGACCTCGGGAATCAGGGTCTGGAGGCTGCGGACAAAGGCGGCCTTGGACAGCGAGCGCCACATCTCCCGCGCGCCCTCCCCCAGATTGCGCCGGGCGAGGTTCAGGAAGCCCGAATAGGTCAGCGCCTCGCCCAGGTCGCGCAGGTTCACGTCCCACTTGTGGTAGCCCTCGCGCGCAAAGGCCAGCACGGCGTTCGGCCCGGCGTGGACCGAGCCGTCGATCATCCGGGTGAAGTGCACGCCCAGGAAGGGGAAATCCGGGTTGGGCACCGGGTAGATCAGGTTCTTGACGAGCGAGCGGCGCTCGGGGCGCAGTTCGTAATACTCGCCGCGGAAGGGCACGATCTGGCTGCCGGGGTCCGATCCCGCCTGCCGGGCCAGCCGGTCACTGTACAGCCCCGCGCAGTTGATCACGTAGTGGGCGGCGAAGGGTCCGGCGCTCGTCTCGATGCGGTAGCCCCGCGCGTCGGGCTGGAAGGACTCCACCCGCGTCCCCAGGCGAATCTCCCCGCCGCGCTCCTGCACCAGCCGGGCCAGGGTGAGGCAGACCTGGGTATAGTCGGCAATCCCGGTGCTCGGCACGTGCAGGCCCGCCAGCGCCGCGACGTGCGGCTCGATCTCGCGCACCTCCTCGGCCGCGAGGGCGCGCACCGGCAGGCCGTGTTCCCCGGCACGCTGCCGCAGCCGCTCCAGGCCGGGCAGTTCCTCCGGGCGGGTCGCCACGATCACCTTGCCGCAGCGTTCGTAGGGCAGGCCGTGTTCCTCGCAGAATTCGGCCATGCTGACGTTCCCGGCTTGACAGAGCCGCGCCTTGAGGCTGCCGGGCGCGTAGTAGATGCCGCTGTGGATCACGCCGGAGTTGCGGCCGGTCTGGTGCTGCGCCAGGGCTTCTTCCTTTTCCAGCAGCAGGATCAGGGCGTCCGGATAACGCTCACCGAGCGCAGAGGCGGTGGCGAGGCCCACGATGCCGCCGCCGATGATCGCGAAGTCGTGTCTCACGCGCTACCACGCCTTCCAGGGCGCCTTGCCGCTGCGCCAGAGGTCTTCGAGGAGGTGCTTGTCGCGCAGGGTGTCCATCGGCTGCCAGAAGCCGGGGTGACGGAAGGCGGCGAGCTGCCCGTCGTGGGCCAGGCCCCGCAGCGGCTCGGCCTCCCAGGTCGTGTGGTCGCCCTCGATGTAGTCGATCACGGCCGGTTCCAGCACGAAAAAGCCGCCGTTGATCCAGCCGCCGTCGCCGTCGGGCTTCTCCTGAAAGGCGGTGACGGTCCCGCCGTCCTCCATGCTCACGGCCCCGAATCGCCCCGGGGGCTGCATCACCGTCATGGTAGCGAGCTTGCCGTGCTGGCGGTGGAAGTCGATGGTCCGGGTGATGTCCACGTTGCCGACGCCGTCACCGTAGGTAAAGCAGAAGGTTTCGTCCCCGAGATACTGCCGCACCCGCTTGAGCCGCCCGCCGGTCAGGGTGTCCTCGCCGGTGTCGACCAGCGTGACGCGCCAGGGTTCGGCGTGGTTGCACAGGTAGGCCGCGTCGCGCGTGCGCATGTCGAAGGTCACGTCGGACATGTGCAGGAAGTAGTTGGCGAAGTACTCCTTGATCATGTACTGCTTGTAGCCGCACAGGATCACGAACTCGTTGATGCCGTGGGCGGAGTAGATCTTCATGATGTGCCACAGCACCGGCCGCCCCCCGATCTCGATCATCGGTTTGGGACGAATGGTGCTCTCTTCGCTGATGCGGGTGCCCAGGCCCCCGGCGAGAATGACGGCTTTCATGCCGGGCCCCCCGGCTGGCGGTCAAACGGAGATCGGGACATCGTCTGGCTCCTTTGTTCTGTGGTATCGGCGGAAAGTGAAGGGCGGTCACCGACGCTGACGCGCCGCCGAGGGCCGGAGGGCTCGCCTCCCCGGACCTGAAGCGCGGCCAGGTCATCCGTCTCTCATGGCCGCATCTTGCCTCACCGCATTTCTGAGCAACGGCTGATCACTTGGCGCTCCTGAGCATCATGGGAGCACCCCACGCGGGGGAAGGAGCCTGCATGTCGAGAACCCGGATGGTCATGTTTGCGGTCCCTCGGGATACCGGGGGGGTGGGCTTCACAGCGGCGGCCCTGCCGGGCAAGGTGGACGGCAGGCGGCTGTGCCCCGGCACCGTGACCCCCTGCCGTCTCCCGCCCCGCCGCCCCGATGTCTTCCGCCCCGCCGCGCGGTCCCTGCGGCCCGCCCCAGCGCCCTCTCACCGCTCCCAGGAGGACCTCCATGCCCCCGATGAACGATGACATCGATCTCTCGCGCCCGCTGCGCGCCCTGAAGCGTTTCGCGTGGTTGGTGCTGCTGCTGGCCGTGGCTGCCGGGGCCGTGACCTATCTGCTGTTCAGTCGGCAGACGCCGGTGTACCGGGCCGACACCATGATCCTGTCGTCGGGCAGCCAGACCGGCAACTCGAAGGTCAACGACACGCTGGTGAGCGCCCCGCCGCTCCCCACCGGGGCGGTCGAGGGGGCGCTGCAAAGCGCGAACGTGCAGGGCGCGGTGCGGCGGCGCCTGGGCGAGATCCCCGAGCTGAGCGCGGCGGAGCGCAGCGCCCTCTCCGACCGGATGGCCCAGGCCATCGCCAGCGGCAAGGGCGGCATCCTGAAGATCTCCGGCCAGACGGACGTGTACGGCAACGGCACCTATGTGCTCAGCGCCTTTGACCAGAACCCGGTGGTCGCCGCGCGGCTGGCGAACCTGGCCGCCCAGGCGCTGATCGACTGGGACACCCAGCGCGGCCTGGTCAAGGTGAACGCCGCCCGCGACTCGCTCCGCACCCAGTTGGCGGACCTGGAGCGGCGCCTGGAGCAGACGGGTCCGGTGGTCGGCACGCCGTCCAGGCTGCAACAGACGCTGCTGACCCAGCGCGCGGCCCGCCTGGACGACCTGAACAACCTGCTCGCGCTGCAACAGGCGGTGGTGGGTTCGCTCACCAACGTGGCCCCCGCGCCGGTGCCGCTCAAGCCGGTTTCGCCCAAGCCGCTGCGTGACGCCGTGCTGGTCGGCGCCTTCGTCCTGCTGCTGCTGAGCACGCTGCTGGTGATCTGGGCCTCGGTCAACCGCATGGTGACCTCCGACGCCGACCTGAAGCTGCTGAACCTGCGCCTGCTGGGCGAGGTGCCGCGCATCCGGCTGCGCCAGGGGCAGTCGCTGCTGGTGGCGCTGCGCCAGGGCCGCTGGGCCGACAGCGTCTCCTTCCTGGCCGCCGGGGTCAAGAGTGTCCTGCCCCGGGGCGACAAGCGCCCGCCGGTCCTGCTCGTCACCTCGCTCTTCGGCGGCGACGGCAAGTCGAACATCAGCGCCGCCCTGGCCGACGCGAGTGCGGCCAGTGGCGACCGGGTCCTCCTGATCGAGGCCGACCTGCGCCGTCCCACCCAGGGCACCATCTGGCAGACCACCGCCCCCATCGAGTGGGTGGACCTGCCGGGGGCCGTGCCATTCCCGGGGGAAGAAAGCCGCGACCTGATGGCGGCCCTGGCACGGCCGGTCACCGCGCAGGCCCGCAGGCTGCGCGACAACCTGCACCTGCTCTCCTCCGTGCCCAACCTGCATTCCCAGTCGCAGCCGCACGTCCCGGCGGAGCAGTTCCGCCAGGCCGTGGCCCAGTGGGGCGCCGGGTACGACCTGATCGTGGTGGACTGCCCGCCCGCCCTGGCGGTGGCGGACCCCATCGTCCTCGCCCCCCACGCGGCCGGTGTGTTGCTGGTGCTGGAAGCCGGACGCGCCTCGGTGGGCAGCGTGCAGCGCCTGCTCGACGCCCTGCTGCTGGTCAACGCGAACGTGCTGGGCGTGGCGCTGAACAAGGTCAACCCCCGCGAACAGGTGGCGCGCTACGGCTACGGGTACGGCCGCAACACTGTCCCCACCGCCGTCCCCCGGCCCGAGTCGAGGGCGGTGTGAGCCTCGCCCTCCGCCCGCCGCGCTGGCCCCTGGCCGCTGAGCCGGGGACCGGCAGGCCCACCTGCCCGCGCGCCTCCCTCGGCGCGGGAGGGTAGGCCGCATGGTCGGGCGTGGGGCGGGCCGCCGCACCTTTTTGAGCAATCTGGTGGCCCTGTACGGGGTCCACGCGGCGACGTACGTGCTGCCCCTCCTCACCACGCCCTTCCTGGCCCGCATGCTGGGTCCGGCGGCGCTGGGCCTGCTGGTCTTCGCGCAGGCGTTCGGCGGCCTGCTGGGCATGCTGGTGCAGTACGGCTTCGACTTCTCCGCCAACCGCGAGGTCGCCCGTGTCCGCGACGACCCGGCGCGGCTGGCGGACGTGCTGGCGGACGTGCTGAGTGCCCGGCTGCTGCTGGCGGTGCTGGCCGCGTGTCTCGCCCTGATCGCCTCGGCGTTCGTGCCGATGCTGCACGCCCACCCCGCCCTGCTGTGGGCCAGCGTGTTCTGGGCGCTCGCGCAGGCGTCGAACATGATGTGGTACTTCGTGGGGATGGAGCGCGCCGCCGTCGCCTCCACGCTGGACGTGGCCACCAAGGCGCTCGCGACGGTCGGAATCTTTGCCCTGGTGCGTGGCCCCGCCGACGCCTGGTGGGTGCCCGTTCTGAACGGCGGCGCGGCGCTGCTGTCGAGCGCGCTGGCCCTCAGGATCGCGCACCGGGACGTGCCGATGCTGCGACCCAGCCCGGGCCGCGCCTTCGCGGCGCTGAAGTCGGGATGGAGCATGTTCCTGTTCTCGGCGGCGACGAGCATCTCGGCCACCGGCAGTGCCTTTTTGCTGGGCCTCTTCGTGGAGCCGCGCCTGCTGGGCTACTACAACGGGGCCGACCGCATCGCGCGGGCTTTCCAGGGCGTGCTGCAACCGCTCAACCGCGCGCTGTACCCGCGCTTCAACCGCGCCGCGCACAGCAGCCTGGCCGAGGTGCGCGCGCTCCTGCCGACCGGACTGCGCCTGCTGGGCGGCATTGGCCTGCTGCTGTGCCTGATGGTCGCGTTGGGCGCGCCGCTGTGGGTCAGGGTGCTGCTGGGGCCGGAATTCGCCCCCGCCGTGCCCATCCTGCGGGTCCTGGCGCTGCTGCCGCTGGTGGTTTCGATCAATCTGGTGCTGGGCATCCTGTGGTTGCTGCCGCTCGGGCTCGACCGCGCCTTTAACACCGTGGTGATCGGCGGGACGCTGCTGAACGCGCTCCTGATCGTGCTGCTGGTGCCCACGCACGGCCTGCTGGGGATGGCGAGCGCGGTCGTGCTGGGGGAAAGCGCCGTCTTTGTGGGCCTGCTGGTGGTCTGCCGTCCCACCCTGCGCGGTAGGCCGGAAAAGGAGGTGGAGCGTGCATCTGTCACGCCGTAAAGTTGACTTCTGGCTGCACGTGGGCCTTTTCGGCCTGTATCTCGGTACGCTGTCCGTGTTCGGGATGGCCCGGCGTCTGGACAGCAGCGTGGGCAACGCCGCGCTGTTCGGCCTGCTGGTGCTGACCGCCGTGCTCCTGGCCTACACCGCGCTGCGGACGCGGCGGGTGCCGCTGTTCGGCCTGGTGCTGCTGGGGCTGCTGCCCTACCTGCATTACCTGGTCTTTCTCGTCACCGGTTCTTCCACGGACGGGGCGTACATCTACCTGTACAAGTTCAGTGGATTCCTGCTCGCGCCCTTCTTGTGGTTGTGGGCACGCACCCACGACGACGGGCAGGTCGGGCGGGTCCTGACGCTGCTGGCGCTGATCACCGCGCTGCGGGCGCTGCTCGCCTTCGCCCTGCCGGGCCTGCACCCCGGCGCGGGGGGCACGCACGCGGCCGCGTTCGCGGACGACTTCGGCATCTACGAGCGGATCGGCGGGCTGGCGCGGGTGTTCTATCCCGGGATCGCGCTGATCTTTCTGGGGCTGCTGATGGCGCTCGAAAATCTCCTCTCCGGCCGGAGCCGCTGGGTGTGGCCCGAGGTGGGCAAGATCCTGCTGTTCGTGGCGGCGCTGCTCGTCACGCTGTCGCGCGGCACCGTGATCTTTGCGGCGCTCCTGATCACGCTGTACGTCCTGGTGCGGCTCTTGCAGGTGCGCGCGGCGGGGTGGCGTCTGGCCCGGCTGGCGGTGGGCGGCCTGATCGCCATCAACGCCCTCGCCCTGGCGTTCTCCTTCTCGTCGCTCGGCGCGTCCCTGGACACGTCCCTGACGGGCCTGGAACACTCCGACCGCCTCAGCCTCGACCGCCACAACATCGACTGGCGCGAGCGGCAGGTCAATCTCGCCTTTACCCTGGTGGACACCGAGGAGGAGCGGCTCTTCGGGGTGGGCACGCATACTCTCATTCCGAGCAATCCCGACCTGCTCACCGGGTCCACGAACGATCTGCACTATTCGTACCACTCGATCCTGTGGACCTTCGGCTACCTCGGCCTGGCGCTGCTGGTGGTCTTCGGCATCGTGCAGCCGCTGCTGAGCGCCGTGTGGGCCCGGGGGCGCTGGGTGCTGCCGTTCGCCTTCACGACCCTGTTCATCGCGCTCGTGGGGGCCTACACCATCGTCTTCACCTCCCCCGACTGGAACTTCATGCTGGGCCTGTGTGCGGCGTACCTGAACGCGCGCGCCTGGGGCTTCCAGCGGGCCTCCTTCCCCCGGTCGCCGGAACTCCAACTGACGTGACCTCCCGCAAGACGTGATCTCCCCAGAAAGGCAGGGTATGAACAGTTCTCCTCCAAGTCCGCGCGTCGCCATCATCGTGATCAATTACAACGGCTGGCGCCTCACCGACGCCTGCCTGACCTCGCTGCGCGACCTGGCGTACCCGAATGCCCGGGTGCTGGTGGTCGACAACGGCTCCACCGACGACTCGCTGGCCCGCCTGCGGGAACGCTGGCCGGACCTCGAACTGATCGAGATCGCGCACAACGTGGGCTTCACGGCCGCCAACAACGTCGGCGCGCGGCGGGCGCTGCAAGGTGAGGCCGAGTTCCTGTGGTTCCTCAACAACGATACGGTCGTCGATCCCCACGCGCTGAGCGAACTGGTGACCACCCTGGAGGCGGACGCGCGCCGGGGGGCCGCCGCCTCGGTGCTCTACGACATGCAGGCCCCCGAGCGGGTGCAGGCCTGGGGGGGCGGGTTCGTGCGCCTGTGGCACGGGGACGCGGACGGCCACTTCGGCCCGGTGCCCGAGGAGCGGCTGCACTTTCTGATCGGCACCAGTTGCCTGGTTCGCCGCGCGGCCATCGAGGCGGTGGGGCTGCTCGACGAACGCTTTTTCATGTACTGGGAGGACGCCGACTTCTGCTTTCGCCTGCGGGCCGCCGGGTGGCGTCTGGCGGTCGCGGACGGGTCGCGGGTGTGGCACGTGGGCAGCGCCAGCATGGGCGACAACAACTCCCGCACCCACAAGAGCGAGACGTTCGAGTTGCAGTTCACCAAGAGTGCGGTGCGCTTTTTCCGCAAACACGCGCCGGTGCCGCTGGTGCCGTTGCTGGCCGGGCCGGGCTTTTATCTGGTCAAGCGGGTGCTGCGCGGCCAGTGGGCGCGGGCCAGGGCGGTGGCGCGCGGAGCCTGGCTGGGGCTGCGCCGCTCGGGAGCGCCGACGTGACCGCGCCTGACATGACGGCGCCCGCCCGGCCGGGGCCGAACCCTGGACCCAGCCGCATGCGGCGGGCGCTCTACGTCAGTATCCAGGACAGCAGCGACAGGCGGAGCTGGTCGGGGACGTCCTTCCGGATGCGCGAGTGCCTGAAGGAAGCGGGCTACACGGTGGAGTGTGTGGACGCCCTGACGACCTTCACGTCGCCTGCCACGCGGGCCAAGGCGATCTGGAGCCGGATGGTCGGCAAGAAGTACGTGCGGGACCGCACTCCCTTCACCCTGCGGCGGTATGCCCGGCAGATCGAGCGGCGGGCCGCCTCGCTCCAGTACGATTTCGTGTTCAGTTCGGGGAGCATGCCCATCGCGCTGCTGCGGGAGCGCAAGCCCATCGTCTGCTGGGGCGACGCCACCTTCGGGGCCTTGCTGAACTTCTATGAGGGCCTCAGCGGCCTCAGCCGCGAATCCGAGGCGCTGGGCCACCGCCTGGAAGCCCTGGCGCTGCGCCGGGCGGCGGCCGTGATCTATGCGTCCGAGTGGGCGGCGCAGTCCGCCGTCACCCTCTACGGCATTGACCCGGCCAAGGTCCATGTGGTGCCGTTCGGCGCCAACGTCGATGTGCAGTGGTCGGACGCGGAGCTGGAGGGGCTGATCGCCCAACGGCTCGCGGACGGGGCGGTGAAGCTGCTGTTTATCGGGGTGGAGTGGGACCGCAAGGGCGGCCCGGTGGTGCTGGAGGTGGCGCGTCTCCTTCAGGAGGCGGGGGTGCCCTGCGAACTGCATGTGGCCGGGGTCACGCCGCCCGGTCCCCTCCCGGCCTTCGTGAAGCTCCACGGCTTCCTGAACAAAAACACGCCGGAGGGCATAGAGCGGCTGAGCACGCTGCTGCGGGAGAGCCACTTTTTCCTGATGCCATCGCAGGCGGAATGCTTTGGCATCGTGTTCGCGGAGGCCAGTGCGTACGCGCTGCCCTCGGTGGGGACGCGGGTGGGCGGGATTCCCAGCGCTGTCACCCCCGGCGTGAACGGCCTGCTGTTCGACCCGGGCACGCCCCCCGCCGAGATTGCCCAGGCACTGCTCGACCTGTGGCGTCACCCGGCGGCCTACGCGGCGCTGTGCCGTTCGGCGTATCAGGAATACACCCGGCGCCTCAACTGGCACGCGGCGGGTCAGGCGCTGCGCCGCATCATCGAGGGGCTGACCCCGCCTGGCCAGGGCGCCTGAAGCTCTGAAACAAAGCGTCGAACCCCGGCGCCAGGGCCGGGATTCGACGGAGTTCGCTGGAGGTCAGCGGCAGTCGTTGCGGACACCGGTGCCGGTGTTGCCCGAGCACTGGGCCACCGTGCCCTGATAGGGCAGCGGCTCGGCCACGGTGTCGAAGTTGTTGCTGAGAATCTTGACGCCCGTGCTGTCGGAGGGGTTCAGCCACGCCCCGGCCTTCCCGTTGCGGAAGGCGTTGCCCTGCATGGTCACGTTGTCGGTGCTGCCATAGGTCAGCACGCAGATGTCGCTGAAGGCCTCGAAGGAGTTGTTCTCCAGCACAGTGCCGTTCCCCCGCTCGATGTTCACGCACCGCTGCATGTTGCGCTGGCCGCTGCTGCTGAGGAACTTGTTCCCGCGCACCATGGTGGCGTCGGTGGTGCCCACCAGCAGGGCGGTCGGGTAGTCGCTGACGGTGTTGTTCTCGACCGTCACGCCGCCGGTCTGCGGCACGCTGGTGGAGTAGCTGCTCAGCACGATCCCGGTGCCGCCGGAGCTGGGGTTGCCGTACACGTTGTTCCCGCTCACCCGGCCTCCGGCCACGCCTTGCAGGAGCAGCCCGCCCGAGCCGTCACTCTTCCAGTGCTTGAAGTTGCGGACGGTGTTGTTCTCGATCACGCCGTTCTTCACCGTCTGCCCGCTGCCGCCCTGGTCCGGGGGCAGGAACATGATCTTGATGCCGTCCTTGCCGAAGGTGTCAATCGTGTTGCCCCGGTAGGTCACGTTGCTCGCGCCCTCGGTCTTGGTGGCGGTGTCCCAGGAGTTGAGGATGGTGTTGTTCTCGAAGAGCAGGGTGTCCCCGTTCTGGGCGAACATGCTGATGCCAGCCGTGTCGTTGGCGCTGGTGGCCTTCGGGTCCGCGCCGCCGTCCACCGTGTTCCCGGTGAAGGTCGCGTTCTTGCAGCGGGCGCAGCCGATGCCGTGGGCCAGGTAACGGTTCACCTTACTGTTCTTGACCGTGTAGCCGGTCACGTCCTCAGCGTTGATCGCCACCGACTGGATATCCTGCGTCTCGACGCTGTCCACCGTGATGCCGGAGCCGCCCAAAAAGGCCAGGCCATCCATCCGCTTGGACCAGGGATCGACGTTCCAACTGAAGTTGCCCTGGAGCTTCAGCCCCCTGACCGTAACGTTCGAGGCGTTGTACACCACCAGCATCCCGTCGTCACCGTTGCTCTGCCAGCCCGATGCCGCCTTGATGGTCGCGCCGCTGCCGGTGATGGTCTGCCCGGCGAGCCCCCTCCAGACCACCGGACGGCTGACCAGATACGTCCCCGTCGGGAAGTAGAGGCTCTTGCCCCCAGCTTTGGTCACGGCTGCGTTCAGGGCCGCCGTGTCGTCGGTCACGCCGTCGCCCTTGACGCCGAGCGTCTTCACGTCAATGGCATTGGTCGGGGCGGGAGTGGGCGTGGGGATTGGCGTCGGAGTGGGAGTCGGGGTCGGCGTGGGGGTGGGCGTCGGGGTCGGGGTAGGCGTTGGCGTGGGGGTGGGTGCGGGTGCCGCAGTCGCCGTCTTGGTCAGGGTGAAGTAGTCGAGGTAGGCGTTGCGGTCGGTGGTGGCCGAGCCGCCGTAGGCGTCGTTGGTGAAGACGATTTCCAGCTTGTCACCGCTGGCGAGAGTCACGCTGCCGCCGTCCACGGCGCTGAGGCTGCTGGAGGCGACGGTCTTGCTGCCCAGCACGGTGCCGTTCTGGCGAATTTCCAGGGTGGCGTCACCGTTGTAAGCCTGCTCGCGCGCTTGCAGGCTGAGGCGGTAGGTGCCCGCGGCAGGGGCGGTCCAGGTGACCCCGGTGCCGTTGTAGGTCATCGCCGCGACCTTCCCGCCGCTGGCCGCAGTGTCGTTCTGCGCCGCAGCACCGCCGGTCATCACGGTTTCGGCCTCGACCTTGAGGGTGTCACCAGGCGTCGGAGTGGGGGTTGGCGCCGGGGCGGTGCTGGTCGTCGCGGGATCGAGGATCAGGTGATCGACGATGGCGTTGCGGTCCTTGCCGCTGCCGCCGTAGGCGTCATTGATGAACACCACCGTGAGCACGTCGCCCGCTTTCAGGGCCAGGGTGCTGGCGTCAAAGGTGGAATAGGTGGCGGTCGAGAGTTCCACGCGGCTCTTCTCGGTGCTGCCGAGCCGCACAGACACGATGGCATTGCCGTTGTAGTTCTCCCCCCGGCCCCGCAGCCGGACGGTGTAGTTTCCGGCAGCCGTTCCGGCAGGCACCGTGAAGCGCACGGCGCTGCCGTTGGAGAGCAGGGCGATGGCCTGGCCCCCGCTGGCGTTGGAATCGTTGATGACCTTGCCCCCCGTGGGCGCGCCCGGCTCGACCACAGCCTGCGGTTGCAGGCCGCTTTCAGCCAGCACGACCGTTTCGGCCGTCTCGGCTTCCAGCGACAGGCTGGGGCTGGGCGTGGCGGTCGCCCCTGGAAGCGGCTGGGTATCCGCCGTCTTGGTCGGCTGTCCGGTACCGCAGCCAGCCAGCAACATGCCGGTCAGGAGGAGGGCAGAGGTGGAAAGAGCACGCGGATGAGATTTCACACTGCGAACCTTATCGGTATCTTAAGCAAGTGTATATAAAAAACCTCGCATCTCTTAAAATGTGCCCCATCCCATTACGGATGTGAAAAAGTCCTGCATTCCTTCTGACGTTGTCATAAAACTGTCAGAGGGAATGCACTAGGGTGGGTGCATCAGAATTTGATGACATGTGGTCAGCGCAGCTGGGAAGCGCGCTTGGGGCCTTGGGCCGCTCAGGACTTTAGGGGGGCGGACTGTGAAGAACATGAAGTTCGGGTGTGGCGTGAACTTTTCCACATGCGGCACTGAAAGATGTGCCCCGGCATGCTCTTCATCAAGAGAAAACTCTGTCTAGACCTTGTGGCGATGAGTGGTTCCATAGATCATGCGGGCCGTGTTGTTCTGGGAGTCCTGCCCGAGTTGTCCCCGTAATGACAGTCGGAGTCTTCTTATTGATATCTAAACGGAATGAAGTGTTCCTTGCTATGGGACGGGATGCTTTATACCTATTTGGCATAAATTGACTTGTTTAGACTGGTTCTTCAGGGATTGCTCCCACTGTTCTTGATTCTGGCCAGTCTCTGCCGTGTAGCGTCCATACGGCGGGGAAGAGGCGGAATGTTTTGCTGGCCTCTTCTATCGGGGTCGTTCTTTCTTCCCCACTCTGTTCGGGCCGAATATTTTCGGTCAGCGTTCGACTCGGCCAAGATTCGTGAACTTGTGGGAAGACTCGGCCCGGAAGGGATCAGTGAACGTGTGTCTGGCAGGGGAGCGGAGGTGATGGGCGGGGGCCCTCTCCATTGCCTTGAGCAACCGTGGCTCAGGTGGCTGCGGATGAATACTGACTGAGCCGTGGGTGCAGGGTTTCAGGGCGTGGCCTCCGCGACGATCACCGAACCTGGAGCATTCAGGCGGCCCCTTCCTGCTGCCCACCTGCGACTCGCCGGTTGAGGTGGTCACGGCATCCCCGAGGTGAACATGAATGTGCAGCAGGGCAGACAGACACGGCTCAGAGGCCCCCGTGCAGACCGTGGGGCAGGGAGGGAGGACGCCCTGACGCGGAATTCCCGGCAGGCCATTTTGGAGGGCGGCCCCGGGCTGGGGTCACGGGAGCAGCCGACATGCATTTTCTGAAGGTGGTGCTCGGCTGGATTCTGGTCTTTGCGGTCCTTTTGGGCGGCGTCCTCTGGTATATCGACCCCCACGGGCAGTTTGGCGGGGGCCGCTTTCCTACGGTCACCCTGGATGCCCGCCGCCAGAAGATGAGCCTGTTCCGGGCCTATGAGCGGCAGGCGCCGGTCCAGGGCCTGATCCTCGGCTCCAGCCGCAGCATGAAACTCGACCCCCAGGTCTTCAGCAAGAAGACCGGCCTGCGCTATTTCAACTTCACGGTGGATGCGGCCAAGGCCGAGGATTACCTGGCGATCTACCGCTGGGCCAGGGCGCAGGGCGCGCCGATCCGCCAGGTCATGCTGGGCCTGGATGTCGAGGCCCTCCACGACGACAACGTGCTCTTTTCCAACCTCAAGCACAACGCCGACCTGCGCCGGATGCTGTCCCCGGGGCAGGAAGCGCCGCTGGTGACGCTCTCGGCCAATGTCAGCCGCATAAAGGACATGTTCACGCTCAATTTCCTGCGCGACGCCGCCAAGGTGGTGATGGCCCGGGCACGTTCCGAGAACCGGGTGCCCTTCATGGAGTTCACGGCCAACGGCTACCTGCATTACCCCGGGCGCGAGCAGGCGCGTGCGGCCGGAACCTTCAACCTGACGCGGGAGGTGAGTGCCTGCCTTCCGGGGTATCTCAGCACCTTCGGGACGATGCGCAGCCTGTCCCCTCAACGCTGGCAGGACCTGGAGACGCTGGTGCGCGAGGTCCAGGCGGATGGGGGGCAGATCGAGATCTGGATTTCCCCGCTGCACCCCACCACCACCGACCTGCTGGCCAGCCAGACCCGCTACACGCGCCTGCTCGAACAGACGCGGGCGGCCCTGCAAGACCTCAGCCGCCGCACCGGGGTCAGGGTCCGTGATTACGCCAGCCCGGACCGCTTCGGCAGCAACGCCCAGAACTGGTACGACTGCGCGCATATCGACAACCAGGGCGCGGCGCTGCTGAGCAGCCGACTGCTGAGTGAGGACGGCGCCGCGCAGGGAACGCCCCGGGCCGCGCTGCCTGCGCGCCTGTCACGCAGCGGGAAGGGAAACGGCCATGGTCTTTAATTCGGACATCTTCCTGTTCGCGTTCCTGCCGGTCGTGTTCGTGCTGTTCTGGTGGCTGCGGGACAAAAAGGCCCGTTACCTGCTGCTAACCATTAGCGGATACGTCTTCTACGGGTACTGGGACTGGCGCTTCTGCTTCCTGATGCTGTTTTCCAGCCTGGTCAGCTTCACCTCGGGGCTGATGATCCAGCGGGCACGGGAACAGCGGGTCAAACGCGCCTGGATGATCGGCACGATCATGGTGGACCTGTCGCTCCTGGGGTTTTTCAAGTACTACAACTTCTTTGCCGAGAGTGTCCACGCGGTCGCCCCGGCCTTTGCGCCGCCGCTGCTCCACATCATCTTGCCCATCGGGATCAGCTTCTATACCTTCCACACGATTTCCTATGTGGTGGACGTGGCCGCCGGGCGGGTCCGCGCCACGAACAACCTGTTCGAGTACCTCACCTACGTCAGCCTCTTCTCGCAACTCGTGGCCGGTCCCATCGTGCGCTTCCGGCAGATCGAGGACGACCTGGAGCGCATCGACAAGCCGCCGCAGACGGACGAGATGGCGCTGGGGATCGGGTTCTTCGCCGTCGGCCTGATCAAGAAGGTGGTGGTGGCCGATACCATCGCGGGGCTGGTCGACCCCATGCTGGCCAACTACCATGATCTCTCGATGGCGGGCGCGTGGTTCGCGGCGCTGGGGTATACCTTCCAGCTCTATTACGACTTCAGCGGGTACTCGGATATGGCGGTGGGCCTGGGGTACCTCTTCGGCATCCGGATTCCCCAGAACTTCAACGCCCCGTACCGGGCGCTGGGCATCGGGGATTTCTGGCGGCGCTGGCACATCAGCCTGTCGAGCTGGCTGCGCGACTACCTCTACATCCCGCTGGGCGGCAGCCGCCGGGGACCCATTCGCACCAACGTCAACCTGATGATCGTGATGCTCCTCGGGGGGCTGTGGCACGGCGCGAACTGGACCTTCGTGATCTGGGGGGCCTACCAGGGGCTGCTGCTGGTGATCGACCGCACCCTGGAACCCTGGACCAAACGCTGGCCCCCGCTCCTGCTGCGCTGGTCCACCTTCCTGCTCGTCATCGTGGGCTGGGTCTTCTTCCGGTCGGAGAGCCTGCCGATGGCCACCGAGTGGCTGGGCAAGATGGTCGGCATCGGCACCGGAACGGGCGACATCCCGCGGACGCTGATGGTGATGTGCCTGCTGTGCTTCGTCGCCGTCAATACCCTGCCCGAGACGTGGGATATCCGCTTCCCCAAGACGGTGCGCTGGGCACCCGTGTACGCCCTCAGCCTGGTGCTGGCCTACGTGTTTATGAATGGCTCAGACAGCACCTTCCTCTACTACCAGTTCTGAAGCCTGGCCCCACCTGTCCTGAATGGGCAGCCCCGCGCGCCCTCGTTGCCCACTTCCCAAAATGGCCCTCCTCTGGTGGAGAGGCCATTTTTCATTCTGGGCAGAGCGGGTTGGCTCCGGCTCACTTTGCTGACAACAAGAGGGCGCGGTTTTCCTTTCCCCTGGCCCGAATGGTTCAGAAAGGGCGGTGGGAGGGCACAAACCACGTCAGCACTGAGCTACCGTCGCTCACTTGGAACGCCACTTAGACTTCAGATACGTGAGGCCGGGCTGAGAACGAGGAGGCAGAGTGCATTCCTCCTTTTGCCGATCCTTACGCTGCCGGGTACCGCCTTTGACTTTCTAGAGCCAGCAGTCGGGAGGTTGAGTGAAGCAGGGAGAGCGGAGAGGTTCTTCCCAGAGCAGTGCCGGTTCCCTCGACCTCTTCAGTGTCACGGTAAAGAGTACGGTCAAGAGTATGTCCAGCGAGAGGCGAGGCCTGATCCTTTGATTCGCTTCAGCCCCCCTCCGGTTTCCAAGCCCTCTTCTCCCCCCGAGGTTCCCTATGAAGAACGCCCGTACCCTTGCCCTGCTGACCACCGCTTCGCTCCTGCTGGCCGCCTGTAACGGCGTTACCCCTCCCAACAACACGACGGCCTCCTCCATCACCCTGACGGAACCGAGTAGCGCCAACCTCAAGCTGAACGACACGGCGACGTTCACGGCGGTGGTCAAGGCCGCGAACGGCACGGTGCTGACGGACAAGAAGGTGACCTGGACTTCCAGCGATCCCGCCGTGGCGACCGTGGATGCCAACGGGGTCGTGACCGCCAAGGCTTTTGGTGAGGTTACCATCAGCGCCAGTGTGGACGGCGTGACGGCCAAGAGCAGCAAGGCCCTGAGAACCTACGGCCTGGAAGCGTTCGCGGGTGTGCGTGAAAACGGCATCGACACCGCGCTCTTCCTGCGCTACCGCACGGCGGATGGTCAGATGCCGGGGAACCTGCCGGTCACCCTTACGATCACCGGCCCCAAGGGCTGGAACAGTGATCAGCCCTACGTGATCAACAAACAAGGGTACTTCTGGAACAAAGACGGCTCAGGGAGCCACTGGTTCGAATTCGACGTGCTGGGCAAGGCCGTGGTGCCGGTGGTCGGGGATTACAAGGTCACCTTTGCCGTTGCCGATCAGGTCTGGTCCTCGACCACCCATATTTCCTCGCTCATCAATTCGATCATGACCAATCCCCAGGTCACCGTCACCGCCAAGAGTGCCTCCTCCGTGACGGCCTCCTGGAACAACATTGTCCCGAACGGGAGCTATCAGGTCGAAGTGAAGGGGAACGTCTCCACGGGTTCCGGCATCCTGATCCAGAAGGCGACGACCGCCACCTTCAACAACCTGACCCTCACCGCCGGAAACGATTACTACGTCGGCCTTCACTCCCTGAGCTTGGACGTGACGGCGCCTGTCACCACGCACCTCAGCGGCCCATTCGACGTGACGTTCAGCACCTCTCCGCTCTTCAAGCTCTGAGCGCGGGCTATACCTGTCAAGCCGCCCTGCCTTCCGGTGGGGCGGCTTGAACTGTGCGGTTGATGGTGGGTCGGGCAGAGAAGGGGCAGGCGCCGAGCGGCTCATGGAAGAACCTTCTCGGCGCCTGCCGGGATGCCGCAGGGATCAGGGGGAGAGGGCGCCCGGGGTGGAGCGCAGGGCCTGGTACCAGACATTGGCCAGCTTGCTGTAGCCCGTGCTGTTGGGATGTACCCCATCGGCCAAATCCGCCACACTCAGCGCCGCATTCACGTCCACCAGCGTCACCTTCTGCCCCTGTGCCGCCCGGCTGCGTACCACCTCCGGCAAGGCCGCGTTGTACTGCCCCACCCAGCGGTTCTGCCCCGCCTCCGCCAGCGGCGGCAGCGTCGCCACCAGAATCAGCATCCCGGGACGGCGGGCACTCATCTGATCGAGCAGGGCGCCGAGGCGTTTGGGGGCGTTGGCGGGGTCACGGTTCTGGATGATGTCGTTGGTGCCGATCATCAGCAGGGTGGTGGCGGGTTGCTGCTGGTCGAGCCAGGTGTTGACCTGGGCGGCGAGCTCGTCGATGCGCCAGCCGGAGTGGCCCTCGTGGTCGCGGTCGGGGAGGGCGGCGGGGCCGTTGAGGAGGGAGCCGACGAAGTCGAAGGGGAGGCCTGCGGCGCTGAGTTTCTGGAAGAGTCCGGTGCGGTAGCCCCCCGGGATGTTGTACCCGTCCGTGATCGAGTCCCCCAGCGGCATGATCCGCACCGCAACCGGTGCAGCTGGTGCAACCGGTGCCGGAGGGGGGGGCTTGGGGTTGTCTGCAATAGGCTCTGTGGCGCTACAACCGCTCACCATCAGGCCGATAGTCAGTGCAAAAAAACTGCCGAACCATCTTGTTAAACCCCGTTTTGCTTCTCTCATCGGCTCTCCTCCTTGTCCAAATGAAAATAAATGCTGCCGGAATCACGCTCTGGCGAAGACAGATGGCCTCAAAGGCTCCAGAACTGGGGGAACAGTGAGGCGTATACCGAACGTAACACGTCCCACTATGGCAACGCGGCGCAAATTGGGTACTGATCAACAGTTGTGCATTCGGCTATTGCGTTTTCCTCATCTTCAGATCGACAAAACTCCTCTGGAGTGTCGTCACGCCGGGTGATGTCTGCTCATCCCGCTCTGTCCGGCTGCCGCGTTGCGCCCGAGTCTGACTCTGGAGGCTTCACACCCATGCCATACTCCGACGAATCCCGCGCCCCGCGCTCCCGTCCGCTCCGTGTTCGCCCCGCCGCCGTCCTGCTGGGGATGGTGACGTGCAGCGCCGTCCTGGCCCTGGCCGCCAAGACGGCCTCCAACCCCACCGTGTTGCAGTTCGAGGCGGATCGCGCGCGGGGGCAGGACGACCAGTCGCTGCCTGCAGCCGCGAACGATGCGGGCGTCTGGATCGTCTCTGACCGCGCCGCGACCGACGGGCGTGCCGTGATGCTGGCTGTGAACGGCGCGACGGTGCGCCAGGTGCTCCCTGCGTCCTTCAAGCCAGGCACCTACACGGTGCAGATTCGTGCCCGGGGCCAGGCGTACCAGGGCTGGCCGACGGTGGAATTGCGCCTCGACGGGAAACGGGTCGCTGCCGCTACCTTGCAGAGCCGCGCCTACGCGACCCAGACCTTTGCCAAGGTCGAGCTGCGCCCCGGGCAGCGGCTGGAGGTGGTGTTCGTGAACGATGCCTATGACGGCAGCCCCGACAAGGACCGCAACGCGGTGGTGGACCGCTTCGACCTCAAGCTGCTCGCGGCTGCCAAGCCCCCCGTCCGCTCCGCCTCGGTGGCGAGCGCGGCGGCCGCCCCCCAGACGCCTGCCGGAAACGTGCTGAACGTGAAGACGGCCGGGGCCAAGGGGGACGGGACGACCGACGATACGGCGGCCCTCGCCCGGATCGGCAATGCGGGTGGCAAGGACATCTACTTTCCGCCCGGCACGTATCTGGTGCGGCGTCCGGTGCGCTTTGACGGGCTGAAGAACCAGACCGTCTCGGGCTCGGGGGCCACCATCCGGGCCAGCGACGACTTCAAGGCCGGGGACGCTCTGGGGGTGCTCACGTTCACGAACACCCAGGGCCTGACCGTCCGCGACCTCACCATCATCGGCAATCCCAATCACCAGCTCGCCCCCTTCGACCAGCGGGCCGACGGCCTGTACGTCTCGGACAGCCGGGGCGTCCACATCCAGGGCCTCAATGTCCAGAACGCCCATACCGTGGGCATCACCGCCGACGACAGCGACGACGTGACCATCGAGGCGAACACCGTGTCTCAGGCATACGACACCGGGATCGGCACCGGGAACAGCAACAACGTCAAGATCCTGCGGAACACCGTGATCGGCTTCGGGGACCCCAGCGGCCTGAAGTCCAAGGTGCCGCCGGGCCTGGGCATCTTCGGCTGGGGCGGCAACACCTGGCTGGCCGAGGGCAACGTCCTCAAGAACATCTCCAACACCGCCACCAAGACCGAGGGCGTCGACAACACGACCTACCGGGGCAACACCGTCGACGCCTTCGGCAAGGACGGCATCAAGATCATGCCGCGTCCCGGCTACGGCACGTCGGTGTCGCACGCCGTGGTCGAGAACAACGTCATCCGCAACCGTCACCCCTGGGTCGCGGACGGCACCTCGTACATCCTGTTCCACTCGGTGCTGGGCGGCCGGATCGCGGGCAACAAGATCGAGAGCACCTACCGCCCCGGGACCTTCTACGAGGAAGACGCCATCCGCGTGAACACGTTCACCGGGGGACCGCCTTCGCGCGACATCGTGATCGAGGGCAACGAGATCGACAACACCCGCCGCGGCGTCCGCCTCGAAGCCGACGGGACCATCTTCCGGGGCAACACCGTGCGGGGGACCGAGCCCTGGGCGCGCAGCGGCCTGATCGTGTCGAGCAACGGCGTGACCGTTTCGAAGAACACCTTCGACGGCCCCGTGATCGCGGTGCTCCTCGACACCAACGCCGCGCGGACCCGGTTGGAGGAAAACCGGTTCTCGAACAACTCCACTTCGGGCATCTACGCGGACAACCACAATCCCGATACGACCATCGTCGGCAACGAATTCGGCGTGAACGTGCCGCAGCCCATCGCGGGCAAGGTGATCGTGTGCGAGGCGAACAAGGGCGGCGGCTGCCAGTGAAGGCCGCGCCGGTGGCCAGGGACCGCCGGGGAACGGGGGAACGCGGGCGGGCATCTGCGGCGCCGCGCGGGGCAGCCTTGCGCTACAGTCTGGGCTGGAGAAGTTTTGCTCCGTCTGCCGAGTCAGTCTGCCAAGGAGGAGTGCCGCATGGTTGGAAAGGCCGCCGGTCCTGGCCGTAGAGAATCCGTTCGGTTGGTCGCTGGTCTTCGCTCCTTTCCTGCTCGCTGGCCCGGTTGCTCCGAATGACGAGTGAGAGGCTGGCGGATGGGGCTGGAGTCGGCCAGGTGGGCCGGGAGCGGGTGAGTGACCTGCGTGTGCTGGGGCTTGATCTCGAATTCATCACGGACCACCAGACGGAGTTCTCGCGCAACGCGGCTCTCTACCGGGCGCTCGATCAGCGGGTGCGGCTGGTGGGGCGGACCTCCCCGACCCTGTCGCGGGGAACCGACCTGCTCAACAAGCTGTTGCAGTTCCGGCTCAACCTGACCGACTGGCGGCGCAACGCGCATTTCAATCCCTACCTGTTCCGCAAGCGGACGCAGGCGGCCCAGCAGTATCTCGACAACCGGCGCGGGGACTACGACGTCATCCTCCAGACCTATCTGCAATTCGCGCCGGGAACCGGGCCGGGGCGCAAGCCCTACGCCGTGTACCTGGACGCCACGTTCGAGATGTCGCGCAAGTATTACCCCATCGATCACCCCCTTTCCCGCAGGGCGATGGCCGAGTGGCTCGGCCTGGAGCGGCAGGTGTACCAGGGCGCGGCGCGGCTGTTTCCCTGGAGCGACTTCGCGGCCCGTTCGCTGATCGAGGATTACGGGTGTGATCCCCGGCGGGTCGTGCGCGTCGGCGCGGGCACCAATCTGCTGGCCCCGTCCCTGGAGAACAAGCGGTACGACGCGCCCGTGGCCCTGTTCGTCGGCACCCAGTTCAAACGCAAGGGGGGCATGGAGCTGCTCCAGGCGTTCCGGGAGGTGCGCGCGCAGTGGCCGGAGGCGGAACTCTGGATCGTGGGTCCCCGCTTGCCCGAGGCGCCCCCCCAGCCCGGCGTGCGCTGGATCGGGCGGGTCCGTGACCGTCAGGTGCTGGCCGACCTCTATGCCCAGGCCCGCCTCTTCGTGATGCCCTCCTTCGAACCGTGGGGCCACGTCTTCTGCGAGGCGATGGGGCACGGCCTGCCCTGCGTCGCGCTGAATGTCGGCTCCACGCCCGAGATCGTGGAGGAAGGCCGCAGCGGCCTGCTGGTCGATCCGCAGTCGCCGGAGGCGCTGGCGGCGGCCATGCTCCAGCTCCTCAGTGATCCCGCGCTGGCCGAGCGGCTGGGCCGGAGCGCCTACGACCGGGTGCGCCAGACGTTCCTGTGGGACCAGGTGGTCGGCCGGATGGTGCCGCATCTGGAGGCGATGGCCCGCGGGGAAGATGCCTGACCTGCCCGGCCACCGGAAGACATGTCCTGCCGGGTTTGAGTCAGATGATGTCTATGATGGGCTCATCATGGAAAAGGCGAGCCTGAAGCGGCCTCTCATAGAGCTGCCATCCCATTCGTTTCCGGGCGGGGCGAGGGCGCGCTCAGTGTGACCTCCTCGCTTTCTGGCGAAGAAGCCCGGTCACGCTGTCTGGACCGGGCTTCCCTCGCCCAACTGGACCGGTGGGCCAGGGGTTCGCCTCTATGGTGTTCTGCCTTCGTTGTGTCCGTCTCAATGGGGGAGAGGCGGGAGAAGCTCCCAGCTTTTTTCGTGAGGGGCCGGTGTCTTTACTCATTGTGAGAGAGGGAGCGACAGGAGAGGCTCACCTTCGGGGGCGGCCTACCCGACTATGGATACGGTCCTGCCAGGCCAGCATTGACGCCGGGTGAAAGCGTGAAACTGGGGCCTTCACTCTGCCTTTGAGAACAGGACTGGCCCACCGGTCCCCCCGACTCATGAAGGACTCAAGTGAGCCTGCTATTAGCCCGGTTAGTGTAAGCTAAGGCATCGGGTAGCAATGAGGCCGTCTCCTCCGCGCGGTCACCAGTGGAGGCGGAAGAGCGAGTGGTGAGACCGGACCCGGCAGCTCTCTCTCCTCTCGGAGGTCGTTCGCCTATGTCGCGACTGCGCCTGCTCGCCGCGCCGCTTGCCGTTGCCCTGCTGCTGGGGTCCTGCAACAATCCGTCTTCCAGTGTGCCTGCCGATGCGTCCAAGGGCACCTCGACGGACAGTCTGGCCCCCTACATGCCGCCGGACTCCACCTCCAATTTCGAGATCACCTCGCTCCCCCTGATCCAGTCGCTCAGCTTTGCGCCCGACCTCTGCAACGACGCGCAGGACGTGTATGTGGTGGCGCACGAGGACGACGACCTGCTGTTCATGAACCCGGACATCAGCAACGTCGTCCGGCAGAACCACTGCGTCGTCACGGTGTTTCTGACGGCCGGGGACAACGAGTACGGGACGCAGCAGGTGGGCATCGACTATCAGCAGTACTGGCGGGACCGCGAGAGCGGCGAGCGGGCGGCCTATGCCCGGATGGCGGGGGTGGCGAACACCTGGACCGAGCAGATCTACACCTTTGCCGGAAAAGCAATCCGCACGTCGGTCTTGCAGGCCAACCCCAGAGTTCGCCTGATGTTCCTGCGTCTGCGCGAGAGCAACAGCAGCGGCGTCACGATGCGGAAGCTCTGGGAGGGTCCCGACGGACAGGTCGGCACCGCCCTCGACAATTCCAACACGTTCACCCGCCAGGAAGTCCTCAACGTCCTGAACAACGTGCTGACCGTCTCGGAGGCCAAGTACGTCCACATTCAGGACACCAATCCCATCTCTTACAGCGGCGCGAGCGATCATGCCGACCACACGGCCGCGGCCCTCTTCGGTCAGGCGGCCGACAAGACCTACACGGCCCCGCACGTCCTGATCCAGCACCGGGATTACAACAGCAACGACGAGCCGAACAACCTGTCCTCGGACCAGACGGCCGACAAGGTGGCGACCTTCAAGACGTACGCGGCCTTCGATCCCTTCATCTGCTATCCGCAGACGGGCACGGACTGTATCGCGCCGGGGAACTTCCACTACGACTGGTCGATGCGGCAGTACTTTCATATCGACCCCACCCAGGGCGGCTCGGTCGTCCGTCTCCCGGACGGCCGCCTGGCGACCTTCGTGGTCGGTGACCGCAGCAGCAGCCTGCGTAAGACCGTGCAGGCGGCACCGGGCAGTTCCTCCTGGAATGCCTGGGACGATCTGAAGGGCAACTTTGCGGCCCTGCCCACGGTGGCCAGCATGGCCGACGGTCGCCTGGCGGCCTTTGTCCGCCGCAACGACGGCACGGTGGCGGTCACGACCGAGGTGAGCAGCGGGGGAGCCTGGAACAACTGGGTGAGTCTGGGGGGCGTCGTTTCCTCCACGCCCGCTGCGGCCCGGCAAGCCGACGGCAAGCTCAGCGTCTTTGTGCGCGGCAACGACGGCCAGATCTACGTCAAGACGCAGCTCACGCCGAACGGGAGCTGGGGAGGCTGGGCGGGGGTCTGGGGACCCAAGTTCGCCTCCAACCCGGCCGCCATGCTGGACCGCTTCGGCTGCCTGGTCCTCTTCGCCCGTGGGGCGGATGGCGCGATCTACACGGTGGCCCAGACCGCGCCCAACGGCGGCTGGGGGAGCTGGAAGTCACTGGGCGGGGCGTTCGGCAACGACGCGCAGCCCGTCCCCGGACGGGACCAGGATGGCCGCCTGGAAGTGTTTGTGCGCGGCACCGACGGCAAGCTGTACCAGCGTTGGCAGACCTTCTCGGGGGGCTGGGGAGGCTGGGGCCGACTCTACGACGTGCAGTTCACCCAGTCCCCCGTCGTGGCGAGCAACACGGACGGGACCCTGGAAGTGTTCGTCCGCAGCGTCAGCGGCAGCGTGATGAGCATCAAGCAGACCAGTCCGAACAGCGCCTGGCAGCCCTGGACCGACTTCGGAGGGTCCTTTACCACCGTGATCGGCGCGGTGCCGGACGCCACGGGGCGCCTGACGGCCATCGCCCGCGGGACGGACGACCGGCTCTATCAGAAAGTCCAAGGCGACGTGACCTGGTCGGCCTTCCTGACCCCCTGACCGCCGCGCGCTTCCGGGAGCGGCAGGCCAAGCGCCATCCCCAGAGCGGGGCGGACGCTTGGCCTGCTTGCTGGTGGCCGGGGAGGGGGCCAGGCCAACCGCAAAGTCGCCGAGGTTGCGCAATCCCGGTTGAAGCCCTCTGCTTCGCCGCTCTGCGAGTCCGGCCCTGCGGGCCACCTCCCGTCCAGGGGAGGCAATGACATTGGCTTCCTGGAGGGCAAGTCCCTGGCTCCCTCCCCGGGGAGCTGTCAGCGAAGCTGACTGAGGGGTGAACCGGGGTGAGCACTTCCAAAACCGGACGTTGCGGTTGCCCTGGAGAGGGGGCGGTGCGGTCACCGTCAGGCTTGGAGGGCGAGCGAGGCGGGCCTGTCCCGTCCCTTTCCGGTTCGGGCAAGGCTTTCAGCAGCCTTTCTTTCCGAGCGGTGCCTGGCGGCCCACGTCCGGGGAGCCCTCTGCCGCACCCATGCTCTGGAGCTGGCCTGCCCGCTGCGGCGGATCACACCGGGGGCTGGCCTGAGCGTCCGTTGATCATCCTGAAAAACCCCTACCTTCGAAGCAGGCAACTGGCAGGTCCCAGGTACCCGCTTTGCAGGGCGCTGGCAAATCATCCCGCCCACAGTCCCAGGGGGAAACGCGCGTGACGCATTCGGCCATCTCGGAAGAACTTCTGCGGACCCCCGAGGCCCCGGCGGAGGCCAGCGCCCCGTCCGGCGAGGCACCTGCCGTCCGGGTGAAGGTGCCCACCACCGGGGACCTCGACCGGCGGGCCCTGATGAACGGGGTGGTGCTCGCCCTGGCCGAGGGGGCGGCCGTGTGGGTCACGTCCGGGCTGGTGTTTCGCCTGACGGTCACTCACCTCGACACGGCCCCCTGGCAACTGGGGTTTACGGCCACCTGGCTGGCGGCGGCGCTGGTGATGCGCAGCTACCCGGGGTACGGGCTGGATGCCAGCGAACGGTTGCGGCGGACCATGATCTCGGCGGTGGCGGCCTTCCCGAGCCTGCTGGGGGCCGCGCTGGCCGCTCACCTGGGGCTGCTCGCGGCCGCCCTGCTGCTGCTGCTGGGCCTGGGCCTGAGTATTCCGGCCGCGCTGCTGGCGCGGATCGGCGCGCGCTGGGTCCTGCGCTGGGCGAAGGTCTGGGGCGTGGAGGTGGCCGTGATCGGTGACGGCGAGGTGGCCGCACTCGTGATGGAGACTCTCCGGAACGACTGGAGCCTGGGCTACCGGCCGGTGGCGGACGGCCAGGCGAACCTCGCCATCCTGGCGGTGCCCAACATTCCCTACGCGGTGCGCGACCGGCTGCTCGACGGGCCGCTGGCGCTGTTTCGGCGGGTGCTGGTGATGGTGAGCCAGCCCGCCTCCGACAGCCGCTGGGCGGGGTCGCACCACCTGGGCAGCTTCAGCGTGCTCGAAGCGCGGCGCCGGCACCTGGAGCCGGGCGACCTGCGGCAGAAACGCTTCTTCGACCTGCTGGTGGTCACCCTGCTCTTTCCGCTGCTGACGCCGATGCTGCTGCTGGTGGCGGCGGCGGTGGCGCTCGACTCGCGCGGTCCGGTGCTGTACGGCGCGCCGCGCATGGGCTGGCGCGGGGGAGCCTTCTGCTGCTGGAAATTCCGCACGATGCACGAGAACGCCGAGGAACGCCTGGTCGAACTGCTCGCCCAGGACCCCGAGGCCCGCGCCTACTACGCCACCTACCACAAGCTGCCCAACGATCCACGGGTCACGCGGGTGGGCCGCTTTCTGCGCCGGACCAGCCTGGACGAGCTGCCGCAGCTCCTCAACGTGCTGCGGGGCGACATGAGCCTGGTGGGTCCCCGGCCGTACCTGGTGCGGGAGCGGCCGGACCTCGGGCCGCATGCCGACGTGATCCTGAGCTGCCGTCCTGGCATGACCGGGTGGTGGCAGGTGTCGGGACGCAGCGGCACCAGCTTCCAGGGGCGCGTGCAGATGGACCTGCAATACGTGCGGCGCTGGAGTCCCTGGCTGGACCTCACCCTGCTGGCGGCGACCACCTACGTCGTCCTGCGGCGCAAAGGAGCGCACTGATGGGCCGTCCCCTGCGTCTGATGGCCGTCCTGCCCACCCTGGCCCCCGGCGGGGCCGAGGTGCAGATGGCCGAACTGCTGCGCGGCCTGCCGGATCACGGCATCGAGTGCGAGCTGGTCACCCTGCTGTCGAGCCGTCCGGACGAGGACCTGGCCCGCCGCCTGCACCTGTCCGAACTGCGCCACACCGATCTGGCAGTGGCCGAGCACCTTCCCGGGAACCAGGGCCTCCGCCACGCGCTGACCAACCTGCGCCGCGCCCGGCCGCGTCTGGCCGCCCATATCCGGGCTGCCCGGCCCGACGTGGTGTACACCCGGCTGTGGTACGCCGGGGTGGTGGTGGGCAGCCTCAACCGCCGCCGCCTGGGCTTTCGCCACGTCGCCAACGAGGAAAATGCGCTGGACAACCTGGACGACCGGGGCCGCGTGAAGCGGCTGCTGCGGCGCTGGGTGGTGGCGCAGGCCGACCGCTGGGTCGCGCCCACCCGGGGCCTGCACGACGAGCTGGTGCGCGGCGGGGCGCGGGCGGCGCGGGGCCGGGTCATCCACAATGCCACGCCTCTGCCGGAACGGGTGGCGGCGCGGGTGGACCGGGTGCCGCGTCTGGCCGCGATGGGCCGCCTGGTCCCCGCCAAGGGCTTCGACCGCCTGCTGGACGCCGCCGCCGCCCTGCGGGACCGGGGCGCGCCCTTCACGCTGGAGATCGCGGGCGAGGGGCCGGAGCGCGCGGCCCTGGAGCGGCAGATCGTGGCGCTGGGGCTGGGGGACCGGGTGCGGCTGGTGGGGTACGTCGCGTCGCCGCTGGCCTTCTTGCTCGAACAGGACGTGTTCGTGCTGAGTTCGCGCTCCGAGGGGTTCGCCAACGTGCTGGCCGAGGCGATGGCGTGCGGGCTGCCCGCCGTGGCCTACGACATCGCCTACGGCCCCAACGAGCTGATTCTCCCCGGCCACACCGGCCTGCTGGTGCCCGACGGCGACCAGGCAGGCATGACGGACGCGCTGGCCGCCCTCGCCACGGACCCCGAGCGCCGCCGGGCCTTCGGGACGGCGGGCCGGGCGCGCGCCGAGGAGCAGTTCTCGGTCGCGGGAATGACGGCGCAGTTTGCCGAGGTGTTTTTTCAGGCTGCGGGCCTGATACCGGGCAGGGGGGGTGAGCGGAATGTGCGGAATTATTGGGAGCGTGCGTAGACGGCCCGCGCCGACCGAGGCGCTGGGGCTGGACACCCTCTGTCACCGGGGGCCGGACGCGCAGACGAGCGCGTGGGTGGGCGGCGCCCATCTGGGCCACGCGCGGCTGAGCATCATCGACCTGACGAGCGGCGGGCAGCCCATGAGCGACGTGCATGGCCTCACCACCATCGTCTTCAACGGCGAGATCTACAACCACCTGGAACTGCGCCGCGAGCTGGAGGCGCGCGGGCAGGTGTTCGCGACCCGCTCGGACACCGAGGTGATCCTGGCGGCCTACCTGGCCTGGGGGGTGGCAGGCTTCGCGCGGCTGCGGGGGATGTTCGCCTTCGCCCTGCACGACCGGCGGGACGGCAACACCGTCATCGCCCGCGACCCCTTCGGCATCAAGCCGCTCTTCTGGACGCGCGGGCGCGACGGCTCGGTGTACTTCGCCTCGGAGGTGGGGGCGCTGCTGGAGCTGTCGGGGGTACCCACCGACCTCGACCTGAGTTCGGTCCTCGAAACTCTCACCTCGCGGCATCCCTCGGGGCTGAACACCCTGTACGAGCACGTCAAACGGGTGGAACCCGGCACGGCCCTGGTGGTCGCGCCCCAGGCCGACGCCGTGATCCACGTGCGCTTCGGCAGCGTCGCCGAGGAGGTCGAGCGCCGCCGCCTGGAGGGCGTGGGGAACGTGACCCCCGGCGAGGTCCGCGAGCGGGTGCTGGACTCGGTCGAGCATCACACCCTGGCGGACGTGCCGCTGGGCTGCTTCCTGAGCGGCGGCCTGGACTCCAGTGTGGTCGCGCAGGCGCTGGCCTCGCGCGGCGGGGAGCCGCTGAACGCCTACGCGGTGGGCTTCGAGGGGGCCTCCTCGGAGGCGAGCGAGCTGCCCTACGCGCGACTGGTGGCCGACGCGCTGGGCGTGCGGCTGCATCCGGTGACGCTGGGCGCGGCAGACTTCGCCGCGCTGGCCCCGCGTCTGTCGGGCTCGCTGAACGGTCCCTTCTCGGAACCCGCCGACATCGCCATGCTCAAGCTCTCGCTGCGGGCCGCGCAGGACGTGAAGGTGGTCCTCTCCGGCGAGGGCGGCGACGAGGCGTTCGGCGGCTACCCCAAATACGCGGTGGACGGGTTTGCGCGGCCGCTGGGACCGGCGATGCGGCTGGGCCACCGCTGGCTGGGGCGGCGCGGAAGGCTGGGCATCGCCGCCGACGCCCTCAGCGAACCCGACCGCGCCGCCCGCTGGATGCGCTGGTTCGCCAACGACGACGCGCCGCGCGCCCTGGTCGGGGCGCTGGTGGGGGCCGGGGCACGCCCCGAGCGGGCGCTGGGCTGGGTGGAGGACCGCCTGAGCGCCTACCCGCCCGGCTGGTCGGACCTTCAGCGGATGCAGGTGCTCGACCTGGAAGCCTGGCTGCCCAACAACCTGCTGCACCGGGGGGATTACACGACCATGCAGGCGTCCATCGAGCAGCGGGTGCCCCTGCTCGACCTGTGCCTCACGCCCTGGGCGGTGGCGCTGCCCGGCCGGGTCAAGATCCAGCGCCTGCGCGGCAAGATGCCGCTGCGCCAGGCGTTCGGGGACCGGCTCCCGAAGGCGGTGCTCGAACGGCCCAAGAGCGGTTTCCGCCTTCCGTTGGGGGAGTGGATGACCAGCGACCCGGCGCTGCGCAGCATGACCCGCGACCTGCTGCTCTCGTCCGGGGCGCGGCTGCGGGCCTGGCTGTCGCCGGGCGAGCTGGAGGCGCTGCTGGCCCCGGCCGCCCTCGCGCAGACCGGCGGCGCGAAGCTCGCCTGGACCGCCGTGTGCCTGGAGCTGTGGTTGCAGGCCGTGCAGGCGCGGGTGGCGGCGTGAAGCCCCGGCTGGCGGTGTGGTGGCGGCCGGTGTGATGGTGCGGTTCTCCGTGCGGACACGTGGGCGGCACAAGGATGTGGGGAAGAGGTCCCTGGAGGAGGGGATGTGGTGGGTCGGTTGGGAGGGCAGGCCAGGGCAGAGGCGTCAGTGGGCGGGGCCGGAACCGGAGAGCCCCTTGTTTGACCGCCTGCACCATCAGCATTTCTACGGGCTGCCGCTGACGCGCGAGCGGCTGGCGCGCGCCGTGGACGAGGCGACCCGTGCCGCCCTGCTGAGCGAGGCCGAGGAGGTCTTGCAGGGGCGCTGGCGCTTTTTCGCCTTCGCGCACGCGCCGTCCGACCCGACGCCCGGCGGCGTTACCGACTGGCACCGCTGCGAGGTGACCGGGCAGCGCGCCGACCCCGACGCCTTCGGCCCCACCCTGGACTACCGCGACCCCACGGTGGTGGGGGACGTGAAGACCATCTGGGAAAAAAGCCGCCACCACCACACGACGGTCCTCGCCATCGCCTACGCCCTGACCGGCCAGCACCGCTACGCGGCGGGCGCGGCGGCGCGCATCGCGGACTGGATTCTGGCCAACCCGCCGCTGCGGGGCGTGAACTGGTCGAGCGGCCTCGAACTGGGCCTCCGCCTGATGGCCTGGGCCTGGTGTTACGAACTGCTGCGGCCCCATCCCGAGTGGCGGACCTGGTTCGGCCCGGCCTCCCCGCTGTGGCCCAGCGTGTACCAGCATCAGGTCTTCCTCGAAGAGGCCTGTTCGCGCGGCGCGCCGCCCACGGGTGACCTGCTGGGCGAACTGGCCGGACAGTACGTCGCCAGCGTGACCTGGCCGGTCTTTCCCGAGTCGGCCGGGTGGCAGCGGGGCGCCAAGGAAGCCCTGACCCGGCAGGCCCACCTGCAATTTTTCGAGAGCGGCGTGAATCGCCAGATGGACTTCGGCGTCCACCTCGCGGCCACCGAGCTGCTGCTGCTCCCGGCCCTGCTGGGCGAACGCTGCGGCGACGCCTTCGACCCGGCCTATCTGGCGCGGGTCGCGCGGGCGGTCGGCGTGGTCGGTCGGCTGCGCGGCGCGGGCGGCCTGCTGCCCCGCTACGGGGACGAGCAGGGGAGCCTGAGCGTGCAGCTCGAAGCCCGCAGCGTGCCCCGGGTGGACTGGCTGCTGCGCGTGGGCCGCGACTGGCTGGGGGTGCCCGTGCCGGAGCCGCAGGGCGGACAGCTCGGGGCGACCCTGCTGCTGGGGGACGGGCGCCTCCCGCTGCGCGCCGAACCCGAGGCCACCAGCGGCAGCTTCGCCTACCCCGACGCGGGCCTGTACGTGCTCACGTCCGGGGCGGGCCGTGGGCGCGAGATGCGGGTCCTGGCGGACGCCGGGCCGCTGGGGGGCCTCACGCTGGCCGAGCACGGACACGCGGACACGCTGGCCTTCACGCTCTCGGTCGGTTCCCAGGAGGTGGTGGTGGACCCCGGGGCCTACACCTCCCACGCCGACCCGGAGTGGCGGGGGTATTTCCGGTCCACCGCCGCGCACAACACCCTGGAGGTGGACTTGCAGGACCAGAGCACCCCGGCCGCCTTCTCGTGGTCGCAGAAGGCCGGGGCCATCACCCAGACCTGGGAACCCCGCGAGGCGGGCGGTCTGCTGGTCGCCTCCCATGACGGCTACGAGCGCCTGCCGGGGGCGCCGCGCCACCGCCGCGAACTGGACCTCCAGGGCCGCGTCCTGCACGTCACCGATCACCTGGAGGGCCAGGGCCGCCACCATCTGCGCCTGCACCTGCACCTGCACCCGGACTGCGAGGTCCAGCCCGAGGCGTCGAACGCCTGGTGGGTGATCTGGCCCGGCGGGGCGATGCGCGTGAAGTTCGACCCCCAGGTGCAGGTGCGCTGGGGCCGCGGCGAGTACGACCCGGCTTCCGGCGCGACCCCGCTGGGCTGGTACTCCCCGCGCTACGGCGTCAAACAGGCCAGCCCCTCGTTCCGCGCGGCCCTCACGGCCACGTTGCCCGTCACCCTGCACACCACCCTGGAGGTTCTATGAAAGTTGCCGTTTTCGGTCTTGGATACGTCGGCGCGGTCACGGCCGCCTGCCTCGCCCAGCGCGGTCACACCTTGATCGGGGTGGACGTCAACCCCCAGAAGTGCGAGATGATCGCCTCGGGCCGCTCGCCCATCGTGGAGGAGGGGCTGGACGACCTGCTGCTCCAGGGCGTGCAGTCGGGGCGGCTGCGGACCACCACCGACGTGCTGGGCGCGGTGCGGGAAGCCGACCTCAGCATCGTGTCGGTGGGCACGCCCAGCCAGCCCAACGGGGCGCTCGACCTCTCGTACGTCTACCGCGTCTGCCAGGAGATCGGGGAGGCGCTGGCCCAGACCCGGCGGCCCCACGTGGTCGTGCTGCGCTCCACCGCGCTGCCCGGCACCACCGAGACCTGCCTGGGCATTCTGCGGGAGGCCGCCCAGGGGACCGAGGTCCACGTGGCCTTTAACCCCGAGTTCCTGCGCGAGGGCAGCTCCATCCGCGACTTCGACGCCCCCGCCTACACCATCGTCGGCAGCGACGACCCGGTGGCCGAGGCGGCGCTGCGCGAGCTGTACGCCGACGTGCCCGCGCCCCTGCTGGTGGTGGCCCCGCGCGTGGCCGAGATGGTCAAGTACACCGCCAACGCCTTCCACGCGCTGAAGATCACCTTCGCCAACGAGATCGGCCTGCTCGCCAAGGCGATGGGCGTGGACGGCCGTGAGGTGATGGGGCTGATCGTGCAGGACACCAAGCTCAACGTCTCGCCCGCCTACCTGCGCCCCGGCTTCGCCTACGGCGGCTCCTGCCTGCCCAAGGACGTGAGCGCCCTGCTGCACCTGGCCCGCCGCGAGGAGGTGCCGGTGCCGCTGCTCTCCGCCCTGCCCCAGAGCAACCGCGCCCAGATCGAGCGCGTGGTGGATCAGGTGCTGGCGACCGGCGCGCGGCGGGTCACAGTGCTGGGCCTGGCCTTCAAGGCGGGCACCGACGACCTGCGCGAGAGTCCGGCGGTCGAGCTGGTCGAGCGGCTGATCGGCAAGGGCTGCGAGGTCCGCATCCTCGACCGGGCGGTGCAGACCGCCAAGCTGCTGGGCGCGAACAAGGAGTACATCGAGCGCCGCCTGCCCCACGTCTCGCGCCTGCTGACCGACGACCCCGAAGCCCTGATCCACGACGCCCAGGCCATCGTGGTCACGCAGAATCTGCCCGAGTTCACGCGGATGCTCGAAACGGTCCAGCCCGGCGTGCCGGTGTTCGACGTGGCGAGCCTGAAGGCCCCGCCCGCCCACCTGCACCTGCACGGGGTCGCCTGGTGAGGAGCCGCGCCGCCCCCCCCGGCCAGGCCCTCAAGCGCGGCGTCCTGATCGTGGTCGAAAACCTCCCGGTGCCCTTCGACCGCCGGGTCTGGATGGAGGCCACCGCCCTGCGCGATGCGGGCTACCTCGTCTCGGTGATCTGCCCCACCGGCAAGGGCTATGAGGCCCGCCGCGAGATGATCGAGGACATCGCGGTGTACCGCCACCCCCTGCCGCCCGAGAGCAACGCGGGCCTGGGCTTCGTGCGCGAGTACCTCGCCGCGCTGTGGCACGAGACGCGCCTGGCCTGGCGGGTGCGGCGCGAACGCGGTTTCGACGTGCTGCACGCCTGCAACCCGCCGGACCTGATCTTCCTGGTGACCGCCCCCTTCAAGCTGCTGTACGGCACCCGCTTCGTGTTCGACCAGCACGACGTGAACCCCGAACTCTACCTCACCAAGTTCGGGCGCAGGGACCTGCCCTACCGCGCGCTGGTCCTGGCCGAACGGCTCACCTACGCCCTGGCCGACGTGGTGATCTCCACCAACGAGTCCTACCGCAAGATCGCCCTGACGCGCGGGCACAAGCGGCCGGATCAGGTGTTCGTGGTCCGCAGTGCCCCCAGCCTGGAACGCTTCCGGCCGCGTCCGGGCGGCGAGCGCCACCGGGAAGGCTTCCGGTATCTGGTGGGTTACCTGGGCGTGATGGGGCCGCAGGAGGGCGTCGATTACCTCCTGCACGCCGTGCGCCACATGGTGGACCGGGGACGGCGCGACGTGAAGGTGATGCTGATCGGCGGCGGCTCCAGCCTGGCGGACCTGCGCGCGCTGGCGGAGGAACTGGGCATCGGCGCGTACGTGGAGTTCACCGGGCGTGTGCCGGACGAGGAGTTGCTGGAGCGTCTCAGCGCCTGCGACGTGTGCGTGAACCCCGACCCCCTCAACCCGCTCAACGATGTTTCCTCGATGAACAAGATCGTGGAGTACATGGCCCTGGGCAAGCCCATCGTGCAGTTCGACCTCAAGGAAGGCCGCGCCTCGGCCGGGGAAGCCTCGGTGTACGCCCGGCCCAACGACGCGCGGGCGCTGGCCGACGAACTGCTGGCTCTGCTCGACGACCCTGAGCGGCGGGCGGCGATGGGGGATGCCGGGTTGCAGCGGATGCGCGAGCAGCTCGCCTGGGAGCACCAGGTTCCGGCTCTGCGCGCTGCCTATGCCCGGGCATTGGGGACGGTGCGGCTGTCGCCTCCAGCCCGGTTCGGCTCGGCGGAGAGGTTCTGAGCAACTGGTGGGGGTTCCTGATGGGGCGGCTGAGTGATGCACGTATCTCTCTGATAAAAGAAGCAACACCGGTAAACACGGCGCTTTTCGCTCCTCCCCCCTTGCGGGGGAGGCTGGGAGGGGGGTGGCAAGCCCAGCTTGCCCTCGACCAAGTTCCGCCTCCCTCAACCCGTTTTCCACAGGCACTTTCCGAAGAGGCGCTTACCCTGGCGCCGCCACCCTGATCCCTGCTTCCTCCAGGGCCGCCCGCAGGTCCCGCGCCAGTTCTGCGGCCTCGGCCCCGTCGCCGTGCAGGCAGAGGGTCCGGGCAGGGACGGGGACGGTTTCTCCAGAGACCGCCGTGACCGTCCCCTCCAGCGCGAGGCGGACGCCCTGCCGGACCGCTTCGGCGTGGGGGAGGAGCGCGCCCGCCTGTCCGCGCGGCCAGAGGGAACCGTCCGGCGCGTACCCCCGGTCCGCGAAGCCCTCGCCCACCGCCTCCAGGCCCAGCGCCTCCGCCTCGCGCAGCATCACGGACATCTCGCCCGCCAGGCCGAAGTAGAGGGGGAGGCCGGAAGCGGCGGCGGCCCGTGCAATGGCCCCGGCCAGCGCCGCGTCTTTCACGGCCATGTTGTAGAGCATCCCGTGGGGCTTGACGTGCCGCAGCCGGACGCCCTCGCGGGTCGCCGCTGACTTGAGCGCCTCGATCTGCTCGCGCACGAAGGCCGTCACCTCGTCGGGCGGGAAGTGCAGTTCGCGGCGGCCGAAGCCCTTGCGGTCGGGGAAGCCGGGGTGGGCACCCGCCGCCACGCCGTATTTTGCAGCGAGGCGCAGGCTGTCCCGCATGGTTTCGGCGTCGCCCACATGGCCCCCGCAGGCGATGTTCGCGCTGGTAACGTGGGGCATGATGGCAGCCTCGTGCGGGCTGCCTTCCCCGAGGTCGGCGTTCAGGTCCATCCGGCGGCTCATGGAGGCAGGATAGGCCTCCCTGGAGGAAGACGTTACGGCCCGCCTGCGCGCTCCGGCAGAACGCGCGGCGGTGCGGGGTCCGGCAGGGGACAGGCGGTGATCACGCCGTGCGGGGACACGGCCAGCACCTGCCGCTCCGCCAGTGTCCAGATTGCGCGGTGAACGGCCATCTCCGCGTCGGCCTGACCGGACGGGGCGAGCTGGTCCAGCAGCGCCGTGTAGCGCACCTCCGCCTCCTGTCCGCCTGCCCAGGGTGTCGCCTGCGCCACGCGCGTCAGCACCCGCCGCTGCTCCGGCCCCTCGGCCCGCGCGAGGAGGGCCTGCCGCGCGCGGAACTGTTCGGCCCGGGCCTCCCGTTCCCGGCGCCGCTGCGCGAGAAGCGCAGTCACCGCCTCGGGCGGCTGCTCCCCGTAGCGGCGCTCCAGAAGCTGTTCGAGGTGCAGGTCGGCCCGGGTGCGGGCCGCGCCGCTCCACGCCTGCGCCCGTTCCCGCAAGCCTGCCCGCGCGTCCTGCACCCGGGGGGCCTGCCACACCGCCTCCGCCGCCCGCCGCGCGGCGGCCCGCAGCCCCCCCGGTTCCTGCTCGGGGGTTTCAGGCGGGCGGGGGGGACGCATCAGGTTCCGCAGGTTCATGACTTCCTCCTTGGCCGGGACGGGGGTCCCGGCCCGCTGAGGCCCACTGTTCCACACTTTGCCCCGGCCCGTCGTGAGGAAGGCGTGCCCTGCTGCCCGGCCCGGCATACCACCAGCGCAGGGCGGCCTCCGCCTGCCGCAGCCTTCCTTCCTGTTGCCCCAGCGCGGCCCGCGCCGCCTCGCCGGATACGGCCTGCCACCTCACGCGGTCGCCGGGGCGCAGTTGCCCCAGGATGGGCAGGTCGGCGCTCGTCACGACCAGCGGCGTGGGATAGCCGCCGTGCGTCCCCGCGTCCGGCAGCAGCAGGATGGGGCGCCCGTCCGGCGGCAGTTGCACCGCGCCGGGGACGTTGGGCAGGCTCACGCGCCCGGGATCGTGGCGGGTCGGCAGCGTTTCACTCAGGCGCACGCCCATCCGGTCGGCCTGCCCGCTGACCGTGAAGGGGCGCGTCAGTACCGCCAGCAGGTCGGGCGTGGCCTCCGGCGTGAGGAGGACGCGCAGGGTGACCTGCGGCCCGGTGGGGGTCTGGAGGTCGGGGGAAAGGAAAGCGCGCGGCGGCGCGGCGGGCGGCAGGAAAGACCAGGTCAGGCGGTCCCCGACCCGTAAAGCCCGCCCCTCCATGCCGCCGAACCCCGAGCGCAGATCGGTGCTGAGGCTCCCGAACGCCGCCTGACCCTTCAGCCCCCCGCGCACGGCCAGCACCGCCCGCGCCCCCCGCGCCGTTCCCCCGACGCGGAGGACCTGGCCCTTCCGGACGGGGACCGCCCGCCAGAGGGGGAAGGGCTGACCATCGAGCGTGGCCTCGAAGGGGGCGCCGCAGAGGGCGACGAGGGCGTCCGCCTGAAAAAGCAGGGTAGGCCCGGCCAACGTGATCTCCAGTGCCGCCGCCCGGGGCGGGTTGCCGACCAGGGCATTCGCCAGCCGCAACGCCGTCAGGTCCGCCGCGCCGCCCCCGGGCACGCCCAGCGCCCTCGCCCGCCGCCCGGTATCCTGCACCGTGCTTTGCAGGCCGGGGCGCCGCACCTCGATCACCGCTGCACCTCGAAGCGCACCCGGTCGCCTGCCCGCCACAGCAGCGGCTCGGGGCGCTGGAGGTTGAACAGCACGGCCTCCGTCCGCCCCACGATGCGCCACCCGCCGGGTGTCTCGCGCGGATAGACGCCCGCCCAGGGTCCTCCCAGTGCCACACTCCCCGCCGGAACCCGTTCACGGGGGGCGTCCAGCCGGGGCATCCTGAGTGGCTTCGGCAACCCGGTCAGGAAGGCGAATCCCGGCGTGAAGCCCAGGAAGGCGACCGTGAGATTTGCTTCGCACATGGCCCGCACGAAGTCGGTCACGCTCAGCCCCGCGTGCGC
>NZ_CP038512.1:1845000-2017500 GCF_004758605.1 Deinococcus metallilatus | reverse complement strand
AGCACCTTGAAGGATTCGGGGATGGTGCTTCCCGACACTTCCTCGCCCTTGACGATGCTCTGGTAGGCGGCGTCACGGCCGTCGATGTCGTCGGACTTGATGGTGAGCATTTCCTGAAGCGTGTGCGCCGCGCCGTAGGCTTCGAGCGCCCACACTTCCATCTCACCAAAACGCTGGCCGCCGAACTGCGCCTTGCCGCCCAGCGGCTGCTGGGTGATCAGGCTGTAGGGGCCGGTGGAGCGGGCGTGCAGCTTGTCCTCGACCATGTGGTACAGCTTCATCACGTACATGGTGCCGACCACGACGGGGCCGCTGATCGGCTCGCCGGTGCGCCCGTCGTACAGCACGCTCTTGCCGGTGCGGGCGAGCTGCATCTGCGCCTGCTCGTACTCGCCGTTCGGCTGATGGATCACGCCCAGCTTCCCGGCGCGGTCCAGCACTTCCTGCTCGCGCTTGTCGAGGTCGAAGCCCTCGTCCTTGCGGCGCTGGAGGCGTTCGGCGGCGGCGACTTCCAGCATCTCCTTGATCGCCACTTCCGTCGCAGAGTCGAACACCGGCGTCACGAACTTCTGCCCGGTCAGGCGCGCGACCTCGCCGAGGTGCGTTTCCAGAATCTGGCCGAGGTTCATACGGCTGGGCACACCCAGCGGGTTGAACACCAGATCGACCGGCGTGCCGTCTTCCAGGTAGGGCATGTCCTCGGGGGGCAGGATCTTGGAGACGACGCCCTTGTTCCCGTGGCGGTTCGCCACCTTGTCGCCCACCTGGAGCTGACGCTTCTGGGCCACGTACACGCGCACCATCTCGCGCACGCCGGGCTTGAGGTCCACGCCCTCGTCGCCGCGGCGGAAGCGCACCGTCTTCACCACGATGCCGCCCTGGCCGGACTGCACTCGCAGCGAGGTGTCCTTCACCTCACGGGCCTTTTCGCCGAAGATCGAACGCAGCAGGCGCTCTTCGGGGGTCGGCTCCGACTCGCCCTTGAAGCTGGTCTTGCCCACCAGGATGTCACCGGGCTTGACCTCAGCGCCCACGCGCACGATGCCGTCTTCATCCAGATCGCGCAGCGCGGCTTCCGACAGACCCGGAATATCGCGGGTGATCTTTTCCGGCCCCAGCTTGGTGTCGCGGGCCTCAATCTCGTCCTTCTCGATGTGGACGGAGGTGTAGAAGTCCTTGCGGACCAGACCTTCCGAGATGCAGATCGCGTCCTCAAAGTTGAAGCCGTCGAAGGGCATGATCGCGATGGTGATGTTCTGGCCCAGCGCCAGGCGGCCCAGGTCGGAGGCGGGACCGTCGGCGATGACCTGCCCGGCCACCACCTCGTCGCCCACCTGCACGATGGGGTGCTGGTCGAGGTTGGTGCCCTGGTTGGAGCGGGTAAAGCGCACCAGTTCGAAGGTGCGGACATTGCCCTTCACCAGCCCGGCCTGCGGCGCGTCCTCGGTCAGCGTCACCTGGATCGCGCGGGCATCCACGTAGGTCACGCGGCCCGTCACATCGCTGATCACGCTGGTGCCGGAGTCCGTCACCACGCGCTCCTCGACGCCGGTGCCCACGGCGGGGCTGTCGGCGCGCACGAGCGGCACGGCCTGCGACTGCATGTTCGATCCCATCAGCGCGCGGTTGGCGTCGTCGTGTTCGAGGAAGGGAATCAGCGACGTGTTGATCGAGACGATCTGCTTGGGCGACACGTCCATGAAGTCCACTTCGTCGGGCGTGTACAGCAGCGGGTCACCCTTGCGGCGGGCCAGCACACGCTCGTCGGCGAAGGTGCCGTCGGCGTTCAGCGGGCTGTTCGCCTGCGCGATGGTGTAACGGTCCTCGATGTCGGCCGTCATGTAGATCACGTCGTCGGTGACCTGACCACCCTCGACGCGGCGGTACGGCGCCTCGATAAAGCCCAGGTCGTTCACCTTCGCGTAGCTCGACAGCGAGGAGATCAGACCGATGTTGGCCCCTTCCGGCGTCTCGATGGGGCAGATGCGCCCGTAGTGCGTGCGGTGCACGTCGCGCACGTCGAAGCCCGCGCGCTCGCGGGTCAGACCGCCCGGCCCCAGCGCGGAGATACGGCGCTTGTGGCGCAGGTCGGACAGGGGGTTGGTCTGGTCCTTGAACTGCGAGAGCTGGGAGCGACCGAAGAACTCGCGCATCGCCGCCACGATGGGGCGGTTGTTGACCAGCTTGGTCGGGGTCGCGGCATCGGGGTTGCCCAGCAGCATCCGCTCGCGCACGCCACGCGCCATGCGGCCCATGCCCACGCGGAGCTGGTCGGCCAGCAGCTCGCCCACGGTGCGGACGCGGCGGTTGCCGAGGTGGTCGATGTCGTCTTCCGTGACCGGCACCTCGTTCACCACGCCGTCCTCGTCTGCGCCGATGCCGACCGTTTCCAGGCCGCGCTGGAGGGCCATCAGGTAACGGATGGTGTCCACCAGGCCCGCGTCACTGAAGCGGCCGTCCTGGAAGGTCAGCAGGGTGCGCTCCTGGCGGTGGGTGCCCAGCTTGGTGTTCATCTTGAAGCGGCCCGGCTCGCCCAGGTCGTACCGCTTGGGGTCGGCCAGCAGGCCGTAGAGGTACTGGATCGCCTTGTCGCGCTTGGGCGGGTCACCGGGGCGCAGCACCGTGAAGAGGCGCAGCAGGGCCTCGTCGGCGCTCATGCCCGCGCTCTTGTCCTCGGGCAGTTCGGCTTCGGCGTCGAACTCGGTGAAGAGCGCGCGGAGCTGGGCGTCGTCGTACCCCAGCACGCGCAGCAGCAAGCTCACCGGGAACTTGCGCTTGTTGACCTTCATCTCCAGCACGCCGCCGTTGAACTCCAGCTCGATCCAGGGGCCGCGCTTGGGCATCGGGATGATGGCCGCCGTGTACAGCTTCTTGATGCCCTTGTAGGAGGAGGTGAAGTACACGCCGGGCGAGCGGTGAATCTGTGAGATCACCACGCGGTCGGCGCCGTTGATCACGAAGGAGCCGTCCTCGGTCATCAGCGGCAGGTCGCCCAGGAACACCTGGTCTTCCTTGATCAGCCCGCTGTCCTTGTGGATCAGCTGGAGCTTGGCGTACAGCGGCGCCTGGTAGGTCAGGTCCTTTTCGCGGCACTCTTCCGGGGTGTAGGGCGGCTCGCCCAGGCGGTACTCCAGAAAGTCCAGCACCAGCCCGGTCGAGCGGCCCTTCTCGGTTTCATCGATAGGAAAGACTTCGCCAAAGGCGCTCTGCAACCCGGTATTGTCGCGCGCGTCGGGCGCCTTGTCGGCTTGCAGGAACGCCTTGAAGGAGTTGACCTGCACTTCGGTCAGATTGGGCAGCGGGATCACTTCGGTGATCTCACCAAATCGCTCAATGCGGGGCTTGTGACCAGTAAGGCTCATTCACACCTCGCGCTCCCTGGGTTTTGCGGCTGCGGCCTTCCGGGGCGGGGAAAAAGGCGCAGGCGAGACGACAGCCTTCTTTCGGCTGTGTCCCGTGATTCAGGTGTTAATTGTGGAGTCCGCTTGCCTTCAAAGCTCTCCTGTCCAACCCATCATGGTCGGCCACAGAAGAGTGTACGCCATAGACAGGGTGCCTGTCAAGCGTCGGGGCGGCAGAAGGTTTGAAAGGCAGCATAGCACCTCCCGGCGCTCCCGGCCTTCATCTTCATTTTGAAATCCGCCGTCAGGTTCCAACCCGTACCATCGGAGACGTGACCCTCTTCGGCTTCCTGAACCACTACCCCTGGCTGGTGTACCTTTCGGGCGCGCTCCAGATCATCTTCCTGATTCACGCCGTGGTGACGCGGCGCAACTTCTACTGGATCTTCATCCTGCTGATCGGCTCGTACCTGGGCGTCCTGGCTTACTTGTTTTTGGAGTTCCTGCCCACGCTGCGCGGGGGTGGCCGCCGGGCCGGGGCCGCCCTTCAGACCGGTCTGGAGGCGATCAAGCCGCTCGATACCCGTATCCGTGAGGCCCAGGCGCGCCTCCTGGAGAGCGATACCCTCTCCAACCGTGCCGACCTCGCCGCCCTCCAGGCCCGCGCGGGCCGCCCGGAGGAAGCGCAGGCAATCCTCGCCCCGCTGCTGAGCGGCATCTACGCCGATGACCCGGTGGTGCTCCTCACCAGCGCCGAACTGGAACTCGCGCGGGGGAACGCCGCTGCCGCCGAAGCCCTCCTCAACCGGGTGGACCTCCGCACCAGCGCCGCCACCCGCACCCGCACGCTGACGCTGCTCGCCCAGGCCCAGGCCACGCAGGGCAAGACCGCCGAGGCCGACGCGACCTACCGCGAGGCGATGACCGCCGCGACGACGGAAGAACCCCGCGCCCGCTACGCCGCCTTTTTGCTGAAGCACGGGCGGCGGGACGAGGCGGCCCGGCTGCTGGATCAGCTCGCCCGGACCGAGCAGCGGGCCACGCCCCTCTACCGCCGTCAGGAACGCGAATGGTTCCAGATGGCGGCGGGACTGCGGCGGGAGCTGCGGTGAGGCTGGATCAATACCCGGCTCGGGGCGGCGACCGGGGAAGGCGAACGCTCTCCTCGCCGCCGCTTTCGCCTTCCCACAGAAGGGACAGAGCCGAAAAACCCCCAACCTCATGGGCTGGGGGCCTGAACTTGCGATGTTGACCGCTTACCAGCGGTCGTTGCGGCGCTGGGGACGGTCGCCGTAGGCGGGGGCCGGGGCGGCCTTCGTCACGACGATGTTCTTGGCCTGGGGACCCTTGCCACGCTGGCCGGGTTCGATCTCGAATTCGACCTCGTCACCCTCGTTGAGCTTCTTGAAGCCCTGGGCCTGGATGGCGCTGAAGTGCGCGAACACGTCCTCGCTGCCTTCCGTCTCGATGAACCCGAAGCCTTTTTCCGCGTTGAACCACTTCACTTTACCTACAGCCATCTTCAACTCCTTGCCCTTCCTCAGCAACAAGGGGCGCGCGGTATTTCACCTGCGCGCCGCTCATGGGACTTGCTGGGAAAATGACTCGATCACTATGCCCGGCCCAGGCGGCAAAAAGGGTAAGTGAGGTTACAAAGTGAAAACCCCCCGCCGACGGCAGGGGGTTGCACACCCGGTGGGAAGGGGAGTTAGCGGACTTCGACCTTGGCGCCGGCGCCTTCAAGCTGCGCGCGGAGCTTGTCGGCGTCTTCCTTGCTGACGCCTTCCTTGATGGGGCCGCCCTTCTCGCTCAGGTCCTTGGCTTCCTTGAGGCCCAGGCCGGTGATGGCGCGGATTTCCTTAATGACGTTGATCTTGCTGGCGCCCGCGTCCACAAGCACAACGTCGAACTCGGTCTTCTCCTCGGCGGCGGGAGCGGCGGCGGCGGCGGCGCCACCACCCATCGCCACAGCGGCGGTCACGCCCCACTGTTCCTTGAGGCCGTCGATGAGGTCGGCGAGTTCCATGATGGTGAGGGTGCTGAGCTGGTCGATCAGAGCCTGCTTGTCGTAAGCCATGGTGGTGTCCTCCGGTCCTGAATTTTGGTGTTGAGAGAGAGTGAAGGGAAGAGTTTAGCCCTGGGCTTCGGCCGCGGCGTCGCCGCCGCCGAGCTTGGCCTGGTACGCTTCGAGAATCCCGACGAAGTTGCTGAGGTGCGCGCTCATGACGCCCACCAGCTCGCCTTGCAGGCTCTGCTTGCTGCCGAGGCTCGCCAGACGCTCGATGACCCGCACGTCCACGCGGTTGCCCTCGACAAAGCCGCCCTTCATGGCGGGGATGCCGCGGTCGTTGCCCTTGGCCGCGTCGCTGAGCGCCTTGGCAACGCCAGCCGGGTCTTCGTGGGCCAGCACCAGGGCGCTGGGGCCTTTCAGGGTGTCCGTGAAGTCACGGCCCGCTTCCTGAAGGGCGAGGTTGATCAGGGTGTTCTTGGCCACGATGAGCTGGCCACCCTTCTCGCGGATGTCTTTGCGCAGCTTGCTGAGCTGCCCGGCGGTCAGGCCCTGGTAGTCGACGACGTAGAACGTCTCGACGCCCGTCAGGCTGCCCCGGAGGCTGCTCAGGTTCTGCTGATTCCGTTCGTTCGCCACGTTAGGGACCTCCTCTGGTGGTGAACAAGTCCAGGTACGCACGCTCGCGCCCTGACAACTCGGCGGGATGTTTAAACCTGGCAAGGGTCCCCGCTGTCTACGATGCCGAAATTGGAAAAGGTGCAAGGAGCGCACCGGGGTGCTGAAGTCAGGAGGGGAGAGGCCGGGGAAGGCCCCTCCCGCGGGGTTCAGGCCTGGGCCTGGCTGCTCAGCGTGAGGGGAATGCTCGGCCCCATCGTGCTGGTGAGGTAGGCGCTGCGGAGGTACACGCCCTTGGCGCTGCCGGGCTTGGCCGCTTCCAGGGCACTCAGGAGCGCCTGATAGTTGGCGCTGAGGTTGCCCGCGTCGAAGCTGGCCTTGCCGATGGGGGCGTGAACCACGCCGGTCTTGTCGTTGCGGAACTCGATGCGGCCCGCCTTGAGGCCGCGCACCATGCCCGCCACGTCGGGACCGACGGTGCCGCTCTTGGGGTTGGGCAGCAGGCCACGCGGCCCCAGCAGACGCGCCAGCTTCTGACCGACCTGGGCCATCATGTCGGGGGTGGCGACCACGGCGTCGAAGTCCATGAAGCCGCCCGCGATGCGTTCGATCAGATCCTCGCCGCCGACCACATCGGCCCCGGCTCCCTCGGCGGCGGCCACGTTGTCACCCTTGGTGATCACGGCCACGCGCACGCTGCGGCCCGTGCCGTGGGGCAGGGCGACCGTGCCGCGCACGTTCTGGTCACTCTTGCGGGGGTCGATGCCCAGGCGGAAGTGAACTTCGACCGTCTCGTCAAACTTGGCGGTCGCGAGGTCCTTGACCAGCGAGGCGGCCTCGTCGATGGTGTACTGCTTGTTGCGGTCCACCTTGTCCACCAGCGCGCGGTAACGCTTGCCGTGCTTAGGCATTGGGGCCTCCCTCGATGGTCACACCCATGCTGCGCGCGGTGCCCGCGACGGTGTTCGCGGCGGCCTCGACGCTCCCGGCGTTCAGGTCGGGCATCTTGGTGCGGGCGATCTCCAGCACCTGGTCCCAGTTCAGCTTGCCGACCTTCGCCTTGTTGGGGGTCGCGCTGCCCTTGGGCAGACCGGCCGCCTTGCGGATCAGGTAGCTCATGGGCGGCGTCTTGGTGATGAAGGTGAAGGAACGGTCCGCGTAGATGGTGATCTCGACGGGGATGATCGCGTCACCCTTGTCGGCCGTCTGCGCGTTGAACGCCTTCGTGAACTCCATGATGTTCGCGCCGTACTGACCCAGCGCGGGGCCGACGGGCGGGGCCGGGGTGGCCTTGCCCGCAGGCAGTTGGAGCTTGACAAGCCCTGCGACTTTCTTCATGTGGTTCCTCCTTAGCTCCCCCGGCAGGCTCGTGAGAGCAGCGGGGTGCTGGCGCTAAGTCCTGCCGGGCGCGGCGGCCCAGCAGCAACTTTTACAGTGTACAGGGCCAGGCGGCGTCTGCCAAGCCCGGCCCTGAAGGGCTTACTTGCTGACCTGTGCGAAGTCCAGCTCGACCGGCGTCTCGCGGCCGAAGATGCTGACCAGCACCTTGACCTTGGCCTGCGGCGCGTTGACCTCGCTCACCACGCCGCTGAAGTCCGCGAAGGGGCCACCCGTCACCCGGACCATATCGCCCGGCTTGAGATCCACCTTCACGCGGGGCGCCGCTTCCTCCTGGGGCTGCGCGGCCACGCCCACCGAGGCGAGCAGGCGCTGCACTTCCTCCGGGGAGAGGGGCACCGGGCGCGTCGCGGTCCCGACGAAGCCGGTCACGCCGTTCGTGCCGCGCACGACTTCCCACGATTCGCCCAGCTCGCCGGGCGCGTCGTCGTCCTCGACGTCCATCTGCACGAAGACGTAGCCGGGGAAGAGCTTGCGCTTGACGGTTTCCTTCTTGCCGCCCTCGCGCAGCTCCACGGCTTCCTCGGTGGGTTGCAGCACCTGGAAGATCTTGGTGTAGTGCATCCCCAGCTTCTTGGCCCGCTCCAGCAGGTGCTGCTCCACGCGGTCTTCCTGACCCACGTAGGTATGCACGGCGTACCACTCGATGCTCATGGCAGCACCACCCGGATCAGGGCATGAAACAGCCAGTCCATCACGAACACGATCAGGGTCAGCGCGATCACGAAGATCAGCACCGCCTGCGTGCCCTCAATCACCTGCGGGCGCGTCGGCCAGGTGACACGCGCCAGTTCCGCACGCGAGTCCCGCAAGTACTGCATCAGATTCATGCGCTCACCTTGCCCGTCATGGCGTTGAGAAGAAGGTCAGTCTCCAGCCGGGCCACCGCAGCGGCCCCGCACCGGATCAGACCTTCTTCTCCTTGAACACCACGTGCTTCTTCGCCACGGGGTCATACTTGCGCAGTTCCAGCTTGGCCTGCGTGTTGCGGCGGTTCTTGGTGGTCGTGTAGTAGAAGCCCGTCCCAGCGGTGCTTTCCATCTTCACGATGATGCGCGGTCCGTCCTTCGCCATATTGCTGCTCCTTTCGCACGTCCCGTCCAGCTTCCCTTCTGGGGCCGTGCTCCCAGCCCTCCGCTGTCTGCCGGAGCCGCTGGTAAAAGCCCGCCTTGGGGCGGGCAACATTCGGATTATAGGCAGTCGGGAGGCCGGTGTCCACCCACCGGGAGGCCGGTCGGAAAACCGTCGATGCTCAGCCTGTTCTTGCGCTGCCGGTAGTCCTCCATCTCCTGGGGTGTGAGGCGGCGGTGCAGATTGTTGAGGTCTTCCCGGTCCTGTTCGTAGGCCATCAGGGGCACCGCCATCCCGCACGAGGTCTGCACCAGGTCCACGTCCAGCACGTAGACCTGCCTCGCGGCGGGCAGCGGCGGGAACAGCCCCAGCCATTCCTCCCACTCCGGGTCGCCCGGCTGCACCATGCGGGCCTGCCCGTACAGCCGCAGGATGAGGGGCGGCCCCTCGAACGCACAGAACATCAGGGTCATGCGCGGGTGCTGGAGCAGATGGGCCGCCGTCTCGTTGCCGCTGCCGGTCACGCCCAGCCATGCCACACGGCCGGGCGTCAGCACGCGCAGGCTGTCCATCCCCTTGGGCGAGACGTTGACCCGGCCCTCCGGCGCGGCGGTAGCCACGAAAAAGACGTGCTGCCGCTCGATGAATGCCTGAAGAACCGGGCTGAGACTGTCCATGCGCTTCGCCATGCCGGATGCTAACGCCCCGCGGCCAACGAAAAAGGGGAGGCGTCAGGGCCTCCCCGGTTGCCCTGGCGGGCGCTCCACTTACTCCAGGACCTTGGTGACGACGCCCGCGCCGACGGTACGGCCACCCTCGCGGATGGCGAAGCGCAGACCTTCTTCCATGGCGATGGGCTTGATCAGTTCCACCGTGAAGGTCACGTTGTCCCCGGGCATCACCATCTCCACCCCTTCGGCCAGTTCCACCACCCCAGTCACGTCCGTCGTCCGGAAGTAGAACTGCGGGCGGTAGCCCCCGAAGAACGCCGAGTGACGCCCGCCCTCATCCTTGCTCAAGACGTACACGCTGGCCTCGAACTTGGTGTGCGGCTTGATGCTGCCGGGCTTGGCCAGCACCTGTCCGCGCTCCACGTCGTCGCGCGCCACGCCGCGCAGCAGCACGCCGACGTTGTCCCCGGCCATGCCCTGATCCAGCAGCTTGCGGTGCATCTCGATGCCGGTCACGGTGGTCTTGCGGGTATCCGCCAACCCCACGATCTCGACTTCGTCCTGCACCTTCACCACGCCGCGCTCCACGCGGCCGGTCGCGACGGTGCCGCGACCGGTGATGGTAAACACATCTTCGACCGGCATCAAGAAGGCCTTGTCGGTGTCGCGCTCGGGGGTGGGGATGTAGCTGTCGATGGCGTCGAGCAGTTCCCAGATCTTGTCCACCCACTGGTTTTCGCCGCGGGCGGTCTTGGGGTTGGCCTGGAGCTGTTCCAGCGCCTGCAGGGCGCTGCCCTTGATCACCGGCAGGTCGTCACCCGGGAACTCGTAGCGCGAGAGCAGCTCGCGCACTTCCATCTCGACCAGTTCCAGCAGTTCTTCGTCATCGACCATGTCGACCTTGTTCATGAACACGACGATGTAGGGCACGCCGACCTGACGGGCCAGCAGGATGTGCTCGCGGGTCTGGGGCATCGGGCCGTCCGCGCTGCTGACGACCAGGATGGCGCCGTCCATCTGGGCCGCGCCGGTGATCATGTTCTTGACGTAGTCGGCGTGACCGGGGCAGTCGACGTGGGAGTAGTGCCGAGCGGGGGTGTTGTATTCGACGTGGGCGGTGTTGATGGTGATGCCGCGGGCCTTTTCCTCGGGGGCCTTGTCGATCTGGTCGTAGGCCAGTTTTTCGACGGTGGGGTCCATCGCCGCCGCCGTGAAGGTGATCGCCGCGGTCAGCGTGGTCTTGCCGTGGTCCACGTGCCCGATCGTCCCCACGTTCACGTGGGGCTTCGTCCGCTCAAACGTTCCTTTTGCCATGTGGATTCCTCCTTGAAAGTGTTCCCGGTGGGGAACTGGCCTGAACAGCATACCCGCGAAAGCCGACAACTAACAGGACAGACGTGAGAAAAGGGCCCGCAGGACGCGGGCCGAGTTCACGGATGGAGCTCTTGGTCAGGATTGAACTGACGACCTCTCCCTTACCAAGGGAGTGCTCTACCACTGAGCTACAAGAGCAGGTTGGAAAAGCGGGAAACGAGACTCGAACTCGCGACATTCAGCTTGGGAAGCTGACGCTCTACCAACTGAGCTATTCCCGCGTGTGGTGGGCAGGGGTGGATTCGAACCACCGTACTCCGAAGAGAACAGATTTACAGTCTGTCGCCTTTAACCACTCGGCCACCTACCCAGATTGTGCTGGCCCGGATTGTCTCGGTCCTGTTGACAGCGGCGTGTGGTGCGCCACTTGGAGCCACCCAGGAGAATCGAACTCCCAACCTTCCGATTACAAGTCGGGTGCTCTACCAGTTGAGCTAGGGTGGCACCTTTCCGCAGGCAGAAGGCTTGGAAAACCCGCCTCTGAGCGTGGAAGTTTCGCGCTCGCGCGCTCGCTTCCGGCTGTGAATAGTAGCATCGGCCCCCCGGGGTGTCAACACGGCGTCCCCGCCCTCCTCCAGTCCGCTCCGCGGGATTTTTCCTGTGTTATGGCCCACCTCGCCCGGGGGGTGACAGGCGCTCCTGGCGGAGCGGGTGGCAGTCTGCCGCTGGTCACCACCCCGCGGTCCTTGCCGCTACTCCGCCATTACGCGCATTTGCCCCCCCGCCAGGCGGCGTAGACTGGCGGAGCTTCGGGCCACGCGCCCTTGACCGTTTTCGCCTTATTTCCGCTTTTCCCCTGAGGTGACCCCTTGGACAGTTTCCGGACCTTCTGGCCTTACCTGCGGCTGCACGGGCGGCAGTACCTCATCGGCATCGTCGCCGTGGTGATCGCCAACAGCGTGAACCTGCTGCCGTACTACTTTATTCGCCTGACGATTGATGGCCTGACGCGGGCCACCGACGGTAATCCCGCCACGCCGGGCGTGACGCTCGCGCAGGTGGGGCTGTACGCGCTGGGCATCCTGCTGGCGGCGGTCACGGCGGGTGCCCTGATGCTGGTGATGCGGCGCCAGATCGTGATCGCCTCCCGGCAGACCGAGTACGAGATCCGCCGCGACATCTACGCCAACCTCCAGACGCTCGACAAGACCTTTTATGACCGCTCGCGGACCGGCGACATCATGAACCGCCTGACCGGCGACCTGAGCGCCGTGCGCGAGATGCTGGGCTTCGGGGCCTGGCAGATCGTGAACATCGTGTCCGGCTTCGCGACCAGCTTCGCCGTGTTGTTCGGCCTGAGCTGGCAGCTCACCCTCATCGTGATCGCGGTGCTGCCGGTGATCGTGGGCCTGCTGTACTACCTGGCCCGGTTGATCAACCAGCGGCATACCCGGGTGCAGGAGCAGAACAGCCTGATCGCCGCCAAGGCGCAGGAGAATTTCAGCGGCGCGCGGGTGGTGAAGGGGTACGCCATCGAGGACCGCGAGATCGCGGACTACCGCGCGATGAACCTGGAACTGCTGCGCCGCAACATCGCGCTGACGAAGGTGGACGGGCCGCTGCGTGCCTTTACCACCCTGCTGATCGGCCTGACCTTCGGCGTGATCCTGCTGGTGGGCGGGCGGCTGATCCTGTTTCCGCAGGGGGGCGGCGGCTTCACGGTGGGGAAATTCGTGCAGTTCGTGGGGACGCTCGACCGCCTGGCCTGGCCGATGATGATGATCGGCTGGATCACCGGCGTCACCCAGCGCGGCCTGGCCTCGTGGCGACGGTTGCGGGAACTGCTGGACGCCCGCCCGCAGGTCCACGACGAGCCGGGCCGCACCGACCCTTCCATCCGCACGCTGCGCGGCGAGGTGGATTTCCAGGACGTGACCCTGCGCTACGGCGACCGCACGGTGCTGGACCACGTGAATCTGCACGTGCCCGCCGGAACCTTTCTGGGCGTGACCGGGCCGACCGGCAGCGGCAAGACCGTTCTCGCGCAACTGATCACCCGCAGCATGGACCCTACCAGCGGGGTCGTGCGCATCGACGGTCAGGACGTGCGGCAGATTCCCCTGCGCGTCCTGCGCGAGAACATCTCGGTCGTGCCGCAGGAACCCTTCCTGTTCAGCGACACGATTGCCAACAACATCGCCTTCGGGCTGGAGGGACAGGACCTCCCCGCCATCCCGACCGGGGTGAGCGTGGTGAGTACGCCCGCGCCGCCCGACCTGCCGCCGCAGCCCGATATGGAGCGCGTGCGGGGGGCCGCGCGGCTGGCCGGACTGGCGGGTGACGTGGAGAACTTTCCGCAGGGCTACGACACGGTGCTGGGCGAGCGCGGCGTGACCCTGTCGGGGGGGCAGCGGCAGCGGACGGCCATCGCCCGCGCCATCGTCCGCGAGCCGCGCATCCTGATTCTGGACGACAGCCTCTCGGCGGTGGACACCGAGACGGAGCGCCGCATTCTGGACGGGCTGCGCGAGGTGGCTCAGGGCCGGACGGTGATCCTGATCGCGCACCGCGTCAGCACCTTGCGCCACGCCGACCAGATCGTCGTGCTGGACGAGGGCCGCGTGATCGAGCAGGGTACCCACGACGAGCTGCTCGCGGCGGGCGGCCACTACGCCGAACTCGAACGCCTCCAGCGCCTCGCCTCTGACCTCGATGCCGAGGATGAGGGGGTCCGCGACGCGGAAGCTGCCGCCGATGATCTCGAACGTGCTCTGCCGCAGGAGGCCGTGAAGTGACCCGTCCCGATCCCCTCGACGCCGCGAAGAAGAGCTTCGATGCCCACTTGACGCGGCGCATTTTCGGTTACCTGAAGCCCTACGTGTGGCTGGCGGCCGCCTCCGTCGTGCTGGCGCTGTTGCTGGCGGTGCTGTCGCCGCTGCCCACGCTGGTCCAGAAGCACGCGATTGACGCCTTCCTCTCACCGTTCGAGCGGAACTCGACGCTGGACGCCGCCGCCCTGTACCGGGGGCTGACGCTGACCGCACTGGGGTACATGGGACTCCGGGTGCTTCAGTTCGTCCTGAACTACGCTTCCACGCTCGCCATCGGGTATCTCGGGCAGAACGTGCTGCGCGACATCCGGACGGACGTGTTCAGCAAGCTCCAGCGGCTGCACCTGGCCTACTTCGACCAGAACCCGGTGGGCCGCCTGATCACCCGCGTGACCAGTGACGTGGACGCGATCAACCAGTTCATCACCGGCGGCCTGATCACCCTGATCACCAGCAGCCTGCTGATCCTGGTGTACGCGACCTTCATGCTGCGGCTGAACTGGCATCTGGCGCTGATCAGCTTCGCGGTGCTGCCGGTGCTGTTCCTGGCGACCAATTTCTTCCGGGCAAGGCTGCGCGACGCCTTCCGCGCCACCCGCTTGCAGCAGGCCATCGTGAACAGCCGCCTGAACGAGAACATCACCGGGATGCTGACGGTGCAGCTGTTCGGGCGCGAGGCCCGCACCGCGCTGGACTTCGACCACGCCAACCGCGCGCTGCTGGTCGCCAACGCGAACTCGGTCCGGTGGTTCTCGCTGTTCCAGCCGACCGTCTCCGTTCTGGGGCAGGTGGCCGTGGCGCTGGTGCTGTACTTCACTGCCCGGCAGATTCTGGGCACGGACGTGGTGGGAGCCGGACTGGCCGGAGCCGTTACCGTCGGCACGCTCTTCGCCTTCGTGCAGTGGACGCAGCAGCTTTTCCAGCCCATTCAGGACCTCGCGGACGTGTTCAACAACCTTCAGGCGGCGATGGCGAGCAGCGAGCGCATCTTCGGCGTGCTGGACACCGAAGAGGAGATCACTGACAAGCCCGGCGCGAAGAAGCTGGAGAACTTCCAGGGCCGGGTGGATTTCGAGCGCGTGTGGTTCGCCTACGACCAGACGGTGACGGCCCAGACGCCCGACAGCGACGACCGCTGGATTCTGCGCGGCATCGACCTGCATATCCAGCCCGGCGAGAGCGTGGCCCTGGTCGGCGCGACCGGCGCGGGCAAGACCAGTGTGACGGCCCTGGTTAGCCGCTTCTACGACGTGCAGCGCGGGGCGGTGAAGGTGGACGGGACCGACGTGCGTGACCTTCAGCAGCACGACCTCAGAAAGCACGTCGGCGTCGTCTTGCAGGACGTGTTCCTCTTTGCCGGGACCATCGAGAGCAACCTCACGCTGAACAACCCCGACATTCCCCACGAGCGGGTGGTGGAGGCGTGCCGGTACGTGGGCGTTCACGACTTCATCCTGTCGCTGCCCGAGGGCTACCAGACCGAGGTGCGCGAGCGCGGCGCCACCCTCAGCACCGGCCAGAAGCAACTGCTGGCCTTCGCCCGCGCCCTGATCCAGAACCCAGACATCCTGCTGGTGCTGGACGAGGCGACCGCCAACGTGGACACCGAGACGGAACTCCGCATCCAGCACGCGCTGGAAAAGGTGATGCAGGGCCGCACCAGCATCATCATCGCGCACCGTCTCAGCACCATCGAACACTGCGACCGCATCGTGGTGATGCGCCGGGGCCGGATCGTGGAACAGGGCAGCCACCGCGAACTGCTGGAGAAGGGCGGGTACTACGCGCGTCTGCACCGGCTCCAGTACGCGCAGGCGGAAGCGGCGGACTGAGCTGAGGGCGGGGGGCTTCAGGGGCGGTGGCGGAAACTTCGCCGCCCCTGACCTTCCCCTGACATCCCAGTGACGCCGCCCTGACAGATCGCCTCCACCCTGTCAGGCATGAAGAAGCTCTTCCTGCTGGGCCTGATGATCACTGGCACCGCCGCCGCACAGACCAACCTGACCGGGGCGGGCGCGAGCTTTCCCTACCCCCTCTACAGCAAGATGTTTGCCGAGTACAAGAAGGCGAGCGGCGTGGACGTGAATTATCAGAGCGTCGGCAGCGGCGCGGGGCAGAAGCAGATCGTCGAGCGCACCGTGGACTTCGCGGGCAGCGACAACCCCATGAGCGACGAGGCGATGCAGGCCGCACCCGGTAAATTGCTGCATATCCCCACCGCCATCGGTGCGGTCGTGCCCGCCTATAACCTCCCCGGCGTCTCGGCGCCCCTCAAGTTCACCGGCAAGGTGCTGGCCGACATCTACCTGGGCAAGATCACGACCTGGAACGACAAGGCGATTGCGGCCCTAAACCCCGGCGTGACCATTCCGCCCCTGCGCATCACGGTCGCGCGGCGCAGTGACGGGTCGGGGACCACCTACGTCTTCTCGGACTATCTGAGCAAGGTGTCCTCCGAGTGGAAGAACAAGGTGGGCGTGGGCAACAGCCTCCAGTGGCCAGTCGGCACGGGGGCGAAGGGGAATGATGGCGTGGCGGGCATCGTGAAAAGCACGCCCGGCGCCCTCGGGTACGTGGAACTGGTGTACGCCAGGCAGAACAAGCTGACCTACGGCAGCGTGCAGAACCACGCCGGGAAGTTCGTGCTGGCCGACAACGGCCCCGCCGCTGCCGCCGCGCAGGGGGTCGTGATTCCCGCCGACACCCGCGTGAGCCTCACCAACAGCGCGAACGCCGACGCTTACCCCATCGCCAGCTTCACCTACGTGATCTTCTATCAGGACCAGAAGTACGGCAGCCGCACCGAAGCGCAGGCGAAGGCCCTCAAGAACCTGCTGACCTGGATGGTCACCACCGGCCAGGGGTACAACGAGGCGCTGGACTACGCGAAGCTGCCCGCGAACGTCGCCAACAAAGCGAGGGGCATCATCAACTCGATGACCTACGGCGGGAAGAAGATTTAAACCTGCACTTCCATGCGGGCGGCTCTCCGGGGTGAGGGCCGCCCTGTTCGTTGGGAGGGGTGGTGAGCTTGCGAGGAAGAGCCGGGGAGTTAAGGGAAAGCAGTTCTGGCAAGCCTTGCGGGCAAGCTGGGGCTTGCCACCCCCCACCCAGCCTCTCGCGGTGCGAGCTGTACCAGTCCCCCGCAAGGGGGGAGGGGCAAAACGTCGCCTCACCCGCTTTCTTCTGCCCCAGCGCGTCAGTCCTGAGCCGACGGCTTATCCCTAACGCCTCATTCCTAACCCCTCCCACCTGACCTCCCCCTGACGCTTTCCCTGTGAACTGTCGGCAGTCGCCTCCGTGAGGTCATGAACCTATGAGTGAACCTGCCCGCCGTCCGCCCGCCCGCGCCGCTCTCTCCAGCGGGAGCGACCGCGTCTTTCAAATCCTGATCCTGGGGCTCGCCTCGGTGATCGTGCTGGTGTTCGTGCTGAGCGTGTACCAACTGGGCCGCGAAGCGTGGCCCGCGCTGCGAACCTTCGGTTGGCACTTCTTCACCGGGCGCACCTGGAACCCGGTGGGAGGCACCTTCGGCGCGGCCAGCATGATCGCCGGGACCCTGGTGACCAGCCTCGCCGCGCTCGTGATCAGCGTGCCGCTGGCGGTCGCCAGTGCGCTGTTCGTGGCCGAGTACGCGCCGAAGTGGCTGGCGAATCCGGTCGGATACCTGATCGAGTTGCTGGCCGCCGTGCCCAGCGTGGTCTATGGCCTGTGGGCGCTCTTTGTGATCGCGCCGGTGCTGGGGCGCTGGCAGACGGCCTACTTTCTGGACCCCACGAACCTGCCGACCATCACCCGCTGCAACAATCTCTGGGCAGAGGGACAGACCAGCCTCCAGTGCTTCTTCGTGCCGACGGGGGCGGGGGGGCGGGGACTGGCGCTCGCCGTCATCATCCTGACGGTGATGATCCTGCCGTACACGGCCTCGGTCGCGCGGGACGTGATCCGCCTGGTGCCGCAGGATCAGCGCGAGGCGATGTACGCGCTGGGGGCCACGAAATGGGAGGTGATCTCCCGCGCGGTCCTGCCCTATGCCCGCGCCGGGATTCTGGGCGGCGTGATTCTGGCACTGGGCCGCGCGCTGGGGGAGACGCTGGCGGTGGCGATGGTGATCGGGGACAGCCAGGAGATGATCAGGAGCCTGTGGGGCAACGCCAGCACGCTGGCCTCGGTGATCGCCAACCAGTTCGGGGACGCGCAGGAGGCGCTGCACCGTTCGAGCGTGGTCGCTCTGGGCCTGAGCCTCTTTGTCCTGAGCGTGGCCGTGAACTTCGCCGCCCGGTGGATCATCGCGCGCCTGACGCCGAAGGGGATTCAATGATGCGCGCCGCTGCCGTTCCCTCCACCCGTCCCCGCGCCCGCCTCAGCCCCGCCCGGCGCCTGAAGAACCTGCTGATGGGCGCGCTGATCCTGCTCGCCACCCTCCTGGTCGTCGCGCCGCTGATCCTGATCTTCGTGTACCTGCTGCGCGAGGGGCTGGGCGCGCTGAATCTGGACTTCTTCACGCGGACGCCCGCGCCAGAAGGCGAGGCGGGGGGCGGCCTGCTGAACGCCATCACCGGCAGCCTGGAAATGCTGGCGATGGCGAGCGTGATCGGCGTGCTGGTCGGCGTGGCGGGCGGCATCTTCCTGGCCGAGTATCCGCGCCATCCGCTGATGCCGACCGTTCGGATGCTCAGCGACGTGCTGGCCGGGATTCCTGCCATCGTGATGGGGCTGGTCGCCTACGGCCTGATCGTGCTGAAGTTCGGCTTTTCCGGCCTGGCCGGGGCGCTGGCCCTCGGGTTCCTGATGATTCCGATTGTCGTCCGCACCACCGAGGAGGTGCTGAAGCTGGTGCCGCTCAGCGTGCGCGAGGCGGGGTTGAGCCTGGGATTACCGCGCTGGGTGGTCATCCTGCGGATTGTGCTGCCTGCCGCCGCCGGGGGCATTGTGACCGGCGTAATGCTGGCCCTGGCCCGCGTCGCCGGGGAAGCCGCGCCGCTGCTGTTCACCGCCTTCGGCAACAGCGGCGTGAACTTCGACCCGACCAAACCCATGAGCGCCCTGCCGCTGGAAATCTACCGGGGCGCCACCAGCGCCTACGACGAGAACCAGCGGCTGGCGAAAGCCGGGGCGCTGCTGCTGATTACGCTGATTTTTGTGACGAGCCTGCTGGCGCGGCGGGTGAGCCGCCGGAAGTGAGTGGCCTTTCAGCTCTCAGCCGTCAGCGGTCAGCAGGACAGTGCGGCTCTTGCTGAAAGCTGATGGCTGACCGCTACTCGCCCCCTCTCCCCCCAAAGGAGCCTGACCCCAAATGACCCCCCTCCTCAGCGCAAGTGACGTGAACATCTTTTACGGCGAGAAGCAGGCCGTGCGCGGCGTGAATCTGGACGTGCGGCGCGGCAGCGTGAATGCCCTGATCGGGCCGAGCGGCTGCGGCAAGACCACCTTTCTGCGGGCGATCAACCGGATGCACGACCTGACGCCGGGGGCGCGCGTGACCGGCAGGATCACGCTCGACGGCGAGGACGTGTACGGCCCCGGTGTGGACCCGGTGACCATGCGCCGCCGCGTCGGCATGGTCTTCCAGAAGCCCAACCCCTTTCCCACCATGAGCGTCTTCGACAACGTGGTGAGCGGCCTGAAGCTGGCGGGTGTGCGCGACCGGAAGCAATTGATGGACGTGGCGGAACGTTCCCTGCGCGGCGCGGCCCTCTGGGACGAGGTGAAAGACCGCCTGAAGTCGCCCGCGACCGGCCTCTCCGGGGGGCAGCAGCAGCGCCTGTGTATCGCCCGCGCCCTGGCCGTCGAACCGGAAATCCTGCTGATGGACGAGCCGACCAGTGCGCTGGACCCCGCCAGCACCGCCCGAATCGAGGACCTGATGGCCGAGCTGAAAAAGGTCACGACCATCATCATCGTGACGCACAACATGCACCAGGCGGCGCGGGTGAGCGACACGACCTCCTTCTTCCTGAACGGCGAACTGGTGGAACACGGCGTGACCGATCAGATCTTCACCAGCCCGCGCGACGAGCGGACCGAAGCCTACGTGACGGGACGCTTCGGGTAAGAGGGCAGCCGCGCGCCCCCTCGCCCGGTGAACTCCTGCGAGGACGTGTTCCGCTGCTGCCTGACCAGCCGCTAGGATACGGCGCGGCATGAAGCATGAAGAAGGGGGCGCAATGACCGACGGCCAGGCCAGTATGCGGCACCTGACGGCGCGGTTCCTGCGGATGCTCAGCCTGACGCTGGAGGAACTCGACGCCGTGCGGGACGCTTCGGGGCGCGCGGAATACGCCGGGCTGGCGGCCCGCGTGGGGGCCCTGGAACGCGAGACGGACGTCCTGGAACGCGAGATCGAGGACGCCTGCCTCGCCGCCTTCGCGGGACCGCTCACGCCCGACGAGCTGGCCTTTCACCTGATGATCTTCCGCAGCCTGACCAATCTGGAACGGGTGGGTGATTACGCCTTTGGGGTGGCGCGCGATCTGGAACTGCTCGCCCCGCGCACGCGCAGCGCCACCCTCCAGGACGTGCTGCCGCTGGTAAATCTGCTGGTGGGGATGCTCGAACGCCTGGCCTATGCCTTTGCCGAGCGTGACGTGCAGGCCGCCCGCGAGGTGATGCGCCTCGACGAGGAACAGGTGGACGCCCTTTACGAGCAGATGCTGCGCGCCAGCCTGACGAGGCTGCACGAGCGCCCCGACGACACGGAAGTCGCCCTCGCCGCGCACCGTATGGCCCGCAGCCTGGAACGTCTGGGCGACCATCTGGTGAACGTGGCGGAGCGGCTGGAGGCACTGGTGATGGGGCTGCCTGCAGGTGGCCAGCGGTAGGCCATCTGGCGTAGGGAAGCTTCCTAATGCACGGCGGCTAGACTCACCCCCATGACCACAACCCAGGCCCGAGAACTGCCCCGCTGGCGGACTGACGACCTGTACGCCGGACTGGACGACCCCCGTCTGACCGCCGACCTCGCCGCGTTGCGGGAGGAGGTGGCGGCTCTGGAGGCGAGCTTCGACGAGGTCGGGGTCCGCAAGGGCGGCAGCGCGGCCACGCCCGCAACGTTGGCGCGTGTGCTGGATGGCCTGAATGGCCTCCTGGGACGCCTGACCTCGCTGCGCGGCTTCATCTCCTCCTTCGTCTCGACCGACAGCCGCAATGCCCTGGCCCAGCAGAAGATGGGCGAACTCACCACGCTGACGCTGCCGCTGGGGCCGCTGCGCTCGCGCCTGACCGCCTGGCTGGGCGAGCAGGATGTGGAGGCGCTCCTGGCCGCCTCTGGCGTGGCCCGCGACCACGAACACCTGATCCGCCGCAGCGTGCAGCGGGCCAAGCACCAGATGACCCCCGAGGAGGAAGACCTCGCCGCCCGGTTGCGACCCAGTGGGGCGGGCGGCTGGGCCAAGCTGCACGGCAACGTCTCCAGCCAGCTCACGGGCGAGTACCGGGGCCAGAAGCTCCCGGTGACTGCCCTGCGCGCCCTCGCCACCGACCCCGACGAGAGCGTGCGCCGCGAGGCTTTTGAAGCCGAACTGAAAGTCTGGCAGGACGCCGAGGTCGCGCTGGCCGCCGCGCTGAACGGCGTGAAGGGCGAGGAAGGCACGCTGGCCGCCCGCCGGGGCTTCCCCGACGCGGTGGCCCCCAGCCTCCTCACGCACGGGATCGACCGCGAGACGCTGGAGGCGATGCAGGGGGCGGTCGAACGCAGTCTGCCCGACTTCCGCCGCTACTTCGCGGCGAAGGCCCGCGCGCTGGGCAAGGAGAAGCTGGACTGGTGGGACCTCTTCGCGCCGCTGGGGCGCAGCGAGACGGAATGGACCTACGAGGCCGGGACGCGCTTCGTGGAGGAGCAGTTCCGCAGTTACTCCGACAAGCTGGGCGACTTTGCCGCCCGCGCCTTCCGCGAGAGCTGGATCGACGCCGGGCCGCGTAATGGCAAGCGGGGCGGAGCTTTCTGCATGGGCTGGAAGGGCGACCAGAGCCGCGTCCTGATGAACCACAACCCCAGCCTCGACAGCGTGTCCACCCTCGCGCACGAGCTGGGGCACGGCTACCACAACCTCCTCAAGGCGCCGCGCACGCCCCTGCAACGCGAGACGCCCATGACCCTCGCGGAGACGGCCAGCATCTTCTGCGAGACGATCATCCAGAACGCCGCGCTGGAGCAGGCGACCGGCGAGGAGCGGCTGTACGTCCTCGAAACGCAATTGCTGGGGCACGCGCAGGTCGTGGTGGACATCCACTCGCGCTTCCTGTTCGAGCGGGCCGTCTTCGAGAAGCGCGAGGGGCGCGACCTCACGCCGCAGGAGTTCTGCGACCTGATGACCTGGGCGCAGCGCGAGACGTATGGGGACGCCCTCGCCACCACCCACCCCTACATGTGGGCCGTCAAGCCGCACTACTACAGCCTCAGCTTCTACAACTACCCCTATACCTTCGGCCTGCTGTTCGGCCTCGGCCTCTACGCCCAGTACCAGCAGGCGAAGGCCGAAGGCCGGGAAGCCGACTTCCAGGCCCGGTACGACGACCTCCTGTCCGCTACAGGCCTCGCGGATGCCCGCACCCTCGCCGCCCGCTTCGGCATCGACCTGCACGCGCCGGACTTCTGGGAGGGGAGCCTGGACGTGATCCGGGGGCAGATCGCGGCGTATGTGGAGGCGACCGGGGGCTGAGGGCTGGAATGCAGAACGTGGAGGGCGGCTTGGAGACGGTCTAGGGGTGATGTGAGGTGGGGAGAGGGGGCCGTCAAGCCTTCCCTCTCCCCGCGCTTTGTCTATGCCCTAAACGCCCACGACTTCAATGTTGCCCAGAGTGACAGCGGTTCCGGCCCTGAGCGTGTTCTGAATCTCGGCCATACGGTCCGTGTGGCGGAGCAATTCCTGAACCTCGGCTTCGCTCCCCTGCGCCGCGACTCTGACGCGGTAAGTCACGTTCCTGGCCGGTTCGCCCTCGGCGCCGAACTCGCCTTCGACCTCGCCTTCGACTCGTTCGACGTTCAGGCCGCGTTTTGCCGCCTCGCGGTAGACATCGTTGCAGTAGCAGGTCGCCAGGGCCAGGAAGAGCAGCTCTCCACCGTTGACACTGGAGCCGAACCCCACCGGCTTGGGAGGAACGCTGATGCCCTGAATATTACCGCCAGTCCGCGGCGTGACCTGATGGCGGCCTGCACTGTTTTCCACACGAGCGCTGATGTTCATTCCACACCTCGGAGGTGGCTGTGGCGGACGTTACCGCACCTTCACCTCCTGATCCAGCCACGTCAGCACCCGCTCGCGCCCGAACGGCCACACGGTCATCTGGGCGGCGCGGGCGGCCTGCTGCACGAATTCGGGGAGGGGGCCGGTCCGGGCGGGCGCGGCGTTCCAGGTGGGGGCGTCGTAGGGGAGGCCCGCGAGTTCGCAGGCGCGTTCGATGCCCACGTGCAGGTCACCCAGTTCGTCCACCAGCCCCAGGTCGAGGGCGTCCAGGCCGCTCCAGATGCGGCCCCGGCCGATCTCGTTCACGCGCTCGGGGGTCATCTTGCGCCCTTCGGCCACACGGGTGACGAAACGGTCGTAGACCTCCGAGATGCCGCGTTCGACGTGGGCGCGTTCGTCCTCGGTGAAGGGGCGGGCGGCGCTGTACATCAGGGCGCGCTCGTTGCCCACGGGTTCGGGATTCAGCCCGTGCCGGGCGTTGAATTCCTGCATCACCGGCTTGCCGCTCACCACGCCGATGCTGCCGGTGAGGGTGTACGGGCTGGCGACGACATGCCGCGCGTGGGTCAGGACGTAATACCCCCCGCTCGCCGCGTACTCGCCCATCACGGCGACGACCGGCTTTTCGGAGGTGGCGACCTCGCGCCAGATCAGGTCCGACGCGAGGGCCGAGCCGCCGCCGCTGTTCACGTACAGCACGATGGCCTTGGTCTTGTGGTCCTTCTTGGCGTGCTTGAGGGCCGCGACCACCGTATCGGACCCGGCCATCGGGCCACCCAGCAGCGGGAGGGGGAGGGGGCTGTTGCGGCTCTTGCCGGGCACGATGGTGCCGACCAGCGAGACGACCGCCACCCGGCCCGCCTTCGCGTTGCCCCGCCTGGGCATCAGCAGGTCGATCACCGCCGCGAGGGGGCGTGTGCCGGGGCCGACCAGTTCGTCCTCGTAGGCGACTTTGGTGATCAGGCCCGCTGCCTGGGCCGCGTGCGCGCTGGTCAGGTCGCCCGTCAGCCAGGCGCGGGCGGTGTCCTCGCTCACGCCGCGCGCCGCCGCGAGGTCGAGTGCCCAGGCCTTTTCCAGCCCGTTCAGGTACGCGGTGAGCTGCTCGCGGTTGGCCTCGTCCATATGATCCTGCGAGAAGCGGGTCAGGGCCGCCTTGTACTCCCGAATCCGCAGGTTCTCGAACTCGATGCCGTGCTTCTTCAGGAAGGCGCCCAGGAAGGTCGGCTGGACCGCGAAGCCGGGCACCAGCACATCCGCCGACTCGGGCGCGACGATCTCCTGCGCGCCGCTCGCCGCCAGCAGGGCCGTCATGGTGAGCTGCGGCAGGAAGGCGACCACCCGCTTGTCCTGGGCGAGCCGGGCGAGAATCTGGCGGATGGCGTGGGCGGTCGCGGGCGGGGCCGTGAACTCGGAGATACGCACCAGGACGCCGTGCAGCCAGTCCGCATCCCGCAGTTTCTCCACGCGGGCCTCCAGCCCCTCCAGCGTGTCCTCACGGTTCAGGAGGGCCTGGATCGGGTTGCTGGGGTGCCGCTCGGGGTAGGGGCCGGTCACGTCGAGGACGACCCAGGTGGGATGGGTCACGCCGTCGGGGAGCTTGTCATGGTCTTTGCCGAGGAACGGAAGGTGGAAGGGAGCCATACCCCCTACGGTACGCGCCGGACGTGAGGAGCGTTCCCCCCTTCTCGTTGGCTCAGCCTCGTTGAGCCAGCCGCGCCCCCATCGCTTCGGCCCGCGTGGTCAGCACGGCCGCCGCTTCCGGACCGAGGGACTGCCCGGCCGCCTCCCGGAACAGCGCCAGCCAGCGCGTCAGATGTGTTCCGCGAATCCCCAGGCCCGCGTGAACAGCGTTCAGGTTCCCGCGCCAGGTTGCCCCGCCGCCCAGCATGGTCACCCAGAAGGCCGTGACGCGGTCAAGGTGAGCGTCCCAGTCCTCGACGTGCGCGGCGAAGACCGGCCCGAGCAGCTCGTCTTCACGCGCCCGGGTGTAGAAGGCGGTCAGCATGACCCGCAGGGCGACCTCGCCGCCCACCGCCTCCAGCGGCGATCCCGGTGCACGCGGTCCGGCCTGAGCGAGGCCGGTCAAAAACCCGGTTCGTAACTCCTCGGGCAGGGGCACATCCGCCCAGACCGTCACATTCCCCACCCGCCACAGCAGCGGCATTTCCCCCCGCCAGCGTTCGACCGTTGCCCCACGCGGCGCCTCCGCCCATTCCGCCGCGCCTTCCCCCTCACCCGGTCTGACCCGCGCGCCCAGCACCCGGCCCGCCAGCGCCGCGCCCGTGCCCCAGGCCAGCACCGGCACGCCCCGCCGCACCGCGCCCGACAGCAGCGTCAGCAACGCCCAGCGGTCAGGCCTGTTCCGCACGTCCGCGACCGGCTCCCCGTCGTGGGGCACCAGCAGGCCCGCAGCACTGGGCAGGGCTTCCGGGGACGCCTCCACCACCTCCACCCCAAAGCCGGAGAGGGGAGAGGTCGTCAGCAGCGGGCCGCGTGTCACCCGGCAAGAATAGAGCCTGCCGGGAAAGGGCAGGCTGACGGGGAGGAGGCGTTTGTTTCTACTTCACCAGAGACTTCAGGTAGGCGTAGATATCGGTCAGGTCCTCATCGCTGACCTGCGCGGTCGTGAAGCGGGGCATGACCGGGCCGAGTTCGCGGTCGGGGGCGTGGCCCTGGCGGACGGCGGCCTCGAACTGCGTGATCATCCACGACCCGGGCCCCGTGGCGGTGTTCAGGGCCGGGCCGATCCCGCCCTCCGCGTTCGCGCCGTGGCAGCCCGCGCAGGTGGCGGTGAACTTCTTCTGGCCCTGGGCGGTGTCGCCCGCCGTGGCGCTCGCCACAGCCGCCGCCTGGCTGTTGCTGACGGCCGGGTTGCCCGCCGCCGCCTTTTCGGTGTTCGTCGTTCCCGTCTGCCCCAGCTCCGTGCCCTGGGCCCCCTGGGCGGTGGGGGAGGCGGGTTTGACCTCGTTGTTGTTCCCCGTGGCGGGCTGCGCCGTCTCTTCTGACCGCTTGCCCGGCGTGCCATTGGCCGTCATCTCGCCGCCCAGGGCGCCAGTATTCGCGTTGACGGTGTTGGCGTTGCTTCCCGCTGGCCCCGCAGCGTTGCCGCTGGTGTTGCTGCCAACCTGTGCTGTTCCGCCCTGCCCGGCGTCCGCCGGGGTGCCCCGGTCGCCGCTCATGTCCGCAGTGGGGCTGTTCGGCCCCTGTTGCCCATTGGCGGCCGTTTGGGGCGAGGTGGCGCCCGCAGCCTCCCCACCCTGGGTTCCCCCGGCGCCCTGGGTTCCCTCTGCGGCGTTGCTCGCCTCATGCGGGGTGGTCGCGAGGTGATACCCGGCATAGGAGCCGCCCAGCGCGAGCGCCAGCAGCAGCGTGATGGTGACGGCGAACGTGTTCTTCATACCCCCCACCCTACCATACGGTCAGGGGGCGTTTGGCCGTGCTGGGCAGCTTTCAGCGGTCAGCTCTCAGCGGCAAGAGCGGAAGCTCCGGCGGGGCCCTGACCGCTATCCTGGCCCCATGCGTCTCGCCTCCCTCACGTCCAGCAACTCCGACATTCTCGCGGCGCTGGGAGCCGCGCCCTGGGTGGTAGCGGTGGACAACCACAGCGACGCGCCGGGGCTGGACGGGGCCGTGCGGGTCGGGCCGGACCTGAACATCGACGTGCAGGCGGTGCGGGTGGCGCGGCCCGACCTGGTGCTGGCGAGCCTGAGCGTGCCCGGCATGGAGCGCGTGGTGGAGGGGGTGCGCGCGGCGGGCCTGAGAACCCTGGTGCTCGACCCCGTCAGCGTCCCCGACACGTTGCGGGATATCCGCGAGATCGGCGCGGCCACCGGGCTGTCCGAACGGGCGGAGGCGCTGGCCGCTGACCTCGACGCGGAACTGCGCGGCCTGGCCCGCGTCTATCCGCGCCCGCCGCGCGTGCTGGTCGAGTGGTGGCCCCGGCCGATCATCGCGGCGACCCGCGAATCCTGGGTCACCGACCTGCTGGCGACGCTGGGCGCGGTGAACGCCCTGGGCGAGCGGCCCGGGCGCAGCACCCCCCTCACGCTGGAGGAGGTGCGCGCGGCCCGCCCCGACCTGATCGTGTGTTCGTGGTGCGGCGCGCGCAAGCTCCGCCCCGAGGTGATCGAGGCGCGCGGCCTGGGCGTGCCCGTCGTCTGTGTGCCCGAGAGCGGCCTGGGCCGCCCCGGCCCCCGCCTGATCGAGGGGGCACGGCAGATCGCGGCGGCGCTGGCGGACCTCAGGCTGGTGTAGCTTCCCACCCCAGAACCGCCCGCAATCCTCGCAAACATTCCGCGCGGTAGGCCCCCAGGTCCGGCGCGGGGTCGGCCAGGAAGCGCACGCTCAGGCCCTCGACCAGCGCCCGCAGCAGCCGCGCCCGTTCCTCGGCGCCCGCTTCCCCTGCCAGCCGCGCCAGTTCCAGGTCGAGCGTTAGCGTCTCACGCTGGAAGTCGCGCTGGACGGCCATCAGTGCCGGGTCACGGGTCGCGGCGGCCAGAAAGTCCAGGGAGACGGTGTAGAAGCGCCGGGTGTTCTCCACACCGTAGAACTGGTTCTCGACGTAGGCGCGGAGTTTCGCATCGGGCGTGGCCGCCTGCCTCAGCGCGCGGCGCGTGGCGACCGTGATCGTCCGCGTGAAGCGCCGCATGACGGCCGCGAGCAGCCCCGCCCGGCTCCCGAAGTGGTAGGCCAGCGTCCCCTTGCTGACCCCCGCGTACCCCGCGATGTCCGCCAGCGTCACGCCCGCATAGCCCCGCTCGTAGATGGCGAGGTACGCGGCCTTCTCCAGCGCCGCGCGCCGCGCCCGGTCCTGAATGGGGTTGACTGTCCGGGCCATGAGGGGCAGGGTAACAGGTCGCCGCTCGCCAGCGGGAGAGGGCCGCCTGGGCCGCTGCCCCTCAGTTGGCCAGGTACCGGATAAAGTCGCGCATGTCGTTCACGCAGGCGCTGGCCTCGTGCAGGGCGCTGCTGCCGGTGACGGTCCGCAGCAGGCCCGCGTCGCTGAGGAACAGTTGGCTGATGCGGTAGGCCACGCCGCCCTCCTCATGGGTGTAGGCGGCCAGGACGGCCCACGTTCCGGCGCGCTCGACCGGCTGCGTGACGATCTCGCGGACCCCGCTCTTGCCCAGGCTGGCCTGGAGGCGCAGGGCGAACGCCTGGGCTTCCTCCTGGGACCCGAGGGCGGGAAAGGCCTGTCCGTACCGTTCCTCGCGCAGGAGACACGCGCCCGCCGAATCGGTCCAGACGTTGGCATTGCCGTTCACAGGCGTCCACCCACCCAGCGGCACGACCAGGGCCTGCGCGGGCGCGGCGAGCAGGGCCGCCAGGGCGAGGACGGCCAGCGGCGGACGGGGCAGGCAGAAGTCGGCGCGCATTTCGGTCAGTGTACCCGCCGATCTGTGACAAGCCCCGGCCCGCTTCTCATCGCGGGGTCAGGACAGGGAAGACACCCTGGCCTGCAAGCCAGCCTTCACGGCAGGCCACTCGCCGCTGAGGATGCTGAACATCACGCTGTCGCGGGCGAAGCCGTCGGGCCGCACCTGATACTGCCGCAGCGTGCCTTCCTGCACCGCGCCGAGCTTGTGCATCGCGCGCAGGCTGCGGGCATTGCGGGCATCCACCTTGAAGTGGACCCGGTTCGCGCCCAATACCTCGAAGGCGCGGCCCAGCAGCAGCAGCTTTGCCTCGGGGTTCGCGGTCGTCCCCTGGGCGGCGGGCACCAGCATCGTGCCGATCTCGACCCAGCGGTCGCTGACCTTCACCTCGCTGTAGCTGATGCGGCCGACCGCCCGGTCCCCCAGCAGGACCGCCCAGTTCACGCGGCCAGGCAGGGCGTTCAGCCGCGTGATGTACTCAGCCCAGCCCGCCACGCTGCGCTCTTCCGGGCCGCCGCGTGCCAGCAGCGCATACGTGGCCTCGTCCGCCCCGGCGTGCAGGTCCGCCGCGTGTTCCTCGGTCAGCGGCACCAGCGTGATATGCCGCCCGGCCAGGGGGACGGGCCTCAACCACTCGGACGGCGGGGCGGGGGGGAGGGGATCAGGCGACTGGGTCACGCGCCTACCGTAGCCCAGGGCTCAGAAAAAGCAAACGCCCTGCCTGGAACTGTCCGGCAGGGCGAGGCTCGCCCACCTAACGTGGGGAAGGGACCGGGGCGGTGCCGTCCTCGTCGTCGCGGCGGGGCCGGGGGGGGGTAGGCGCCTCGTTCACCCGTCGGCGTCCGCTCATCGCGCGGCCCAGCGTCACCTCATCGGCGTATTCCAGGGCGCCGCCCACCGGCAGGCCGTAGGCGATGCGGCTCACGACCGCACCCAGCGGTTCCAGCAGGCGCTGGAGGTACAGCGCGGTGGCGTCCCCCTCCACCGTCGTGCCGGTCGCCAGGATCACTTCCATCCCGTCCTGCACGCGCGGCAGCAGCGGCTTGATGTGCAGCCGCTCCGGGCCGACCCCGTTCATCGGACTCAGGACGCCGTGCAGCACGTGGTACAGCCCCCGGTATTCGCCGCTGCGCTCGATGGCGATCACGTCGCCCGGTTCCTCGACCACGCAGATCACGTCCTGGTCGCGCGTGGGGTCGCTGCACACGTCGCAACGCTCCGCATCGGTGATGTTGAAGCAGACCGGGCAGGTGTGCAGGTCGCGCTTGGCCTCCAGAATCGCCCCCGCCAGCCGCTCGATGTCCTCCCGCGGCTGCTCGAACAGGTAAAAGGCCAGCCGCTGCGCGCTCTTCGGCCCGATGCCGGGAAGGCGCGACAGCTCCCGGATCAGCCCCACGAGTGAAGGCGGATATTTCATGCTTCACCTCGCTGACGGCTGAACGCTGACTGCTGACGGCTCTTCATCAAAATCCCGGCAGCCCCAGCCCGCGCGTCGCCTCCTGCTGCAAGGCTTCGGCCTTCGCGTTTGCGTCCTGCAAGGCCACCAGCAGCAGGTCTTCGAGCGCCTCCACGTCGTCGGGGTCCACCGCTTCCGGCTTGATCTTCAGGCCCGTCACCTTGCCGTGCCCGTTCATGGTGACCGTCACCAGTCCGCTGGCCGTCCCCTCCACCGTCTGCGCGGCGAGGTTCTCCTGAATCTTCGCGGCGGCCACCTGCGCCTGCTGCATCTGCTTCATGAGCTTTTTCATGTCCATGTGGGTGATTCTAGCGGGGGAGGTGGCGGGAGAACGTGGGGGGCAGAACGGGGCCGGACAGGTCGCCCGCGCCTCTGCTGCTGATCGCTGACTGCTCCCCTACAGCGCCGCCGCCTTCGCCCCTTTCGCCCGCCGGTACAGTTGCGCGGGCCTGCCGACGCCGCAGCGCCGCTCGCCGCTGGGTACCAGCACCCCCTGCGCCAGCAGCCGCTTGCGGAAGTTGCGCTTGTCGAGGGGCCGGTTCAGGATCGCCTCGTGGACGCCCTGAAGCTCAGGCAGCGTGAAGGTGTCGGGCAAAAACTCCAGCGCGAGATTGGCATATTCCAGCCGCACTTGCAGCCGCTTGATCGCCCGGTCGAGGATGGCCGCGTGGTCGAAGGCCAGACCGGGCGGCCGGTGCGCCGGAAACCACGCCGCGCCCAGGGTGTGGCCGCCGCCCGTCACATGAACAGTCCCGTGCGGCAGCACCGCGAGGTGCGCGACCGACACGATGCGCCCGCGCGGATCGCGGTTCAGTTCACCGAAGGTATAGAACTGCTCCAGGTGCCGGGGTTCCAGCTCCACCGTCGTCTCGGTCCGCAGTTCGCGCAGCGCCGCCTCGTGCAGCGCCTCCCCGACCTGCACGAAGCCGCCCGGCAGCGCCCAGTCGCGGGCGTGGGGCAGCTCACCGCGCTGCACCAGCAGCACCCGCAGTTCGCCCGCGTGCATGGCAAAGGCCGCCACGTCCACGGCCAGGCCGACCTGGGTGGCCTGGGGCGGCAGGGAGAGTGTCCCCATGACACAAACTCTAGGCGGGGGAGGGAGAGAGGTCAAGCAATGGGCAGGCATTCGCCGCCCTCTGGGGTGCGGCGGACGTTGCCGGATGGGCCATCCCCAAAGCCGCGTGAGAAACAAGTCCCCCGGCGGGGGCAGGCGACGTGGTAAAATACGTTGTCATGCCCGAATGGGCGTACAAGCCGCCTCGCCGCCAGTGTGCCGAGCACGTCTGGATGGGGGGCGCGCGGAGGTGATAGACATAGCGAAAGAACATAAGGTCAACGAGCAGATTCGTGTGCGTCAGATTCGCCTGATCGGCGCGGAGGGCGAGCAGATCGGAATCATCGACACGCGCGACGCTTTGAGCATGGCGCGCGAAAAGAGCTTGGACCTCGTGATGGTGAGTCCCCAGGCCGTCCCGCCCGTCTGCCGCCTGCTCGACTATGGCCGGTTCCGCTACGAGCAGCAGCAGAACGAGAAGGAAAACCGCAAGCGTGCCCGCGCCCAGGAAGTCAAGGCGATCAAGTTCCGCGTCAAGATCGACGACCACGACTTCAACACCAAGACCGGACACGTGCGCCGCTTCCTCGAAGAAGGCCACAAGGTCAAGGTCACCATCATGTTCCGTGGCCGCGAGCGCACCCACCCGGAACTGGGCGAGCGCATCCTGCACCGTGTCGCCGATACTCTGGCCGATGTCGGCACGCCCGAGGGGATGCCCAGCATGATGGGCATGGACATGAACATGATCATGGCGCCCAAGGCCGCACCCAAGCGCGAGGGCAGCCGCAGCGACGCTCCCCAGTCCGAAACCCCGGCGACCCGGCCCGCCGAGGCCCCCCGGTCCGAAGCGCCCGCGAACGCCTGAAGACCTGCCTGCCCCAGCGGCCTGCCTGCGTGGCGGGCCGTTTTTTCTGGCGTCACTGGTTCTGCCCGCCGTGCCTGGTTCTGCCGGAACAGTGCGAAACGCCCTACCGCCGCCCGCACTTTGTTTTGTAAAGTTGGGCCATGATCAAGATGTACACGACCAACTGGTGCCCCGACTGCCACGCCGCCAAGCGCGCGCTGACCAGCAAGGGCATCCCCTTCGAGGAAGTCAACATCGAGCAGGACGAGCAGGCCGCCGAGTACGTGATGAGCGTGAACGGCGGGAAGCGCAGCGTGCCCACCCTGGTCAGCGGCGACGTGGCCCGCAGCCTCAGCGGCTTCCGGCCCCAGAAACTCGACGCCTTCCTGGCCGAAGCCGGGCTGTAAAGGCGACCCGCAAGGCAGCGGCCTCCCCCCGGGGCCGCTCTTTTTTAGGGCTTGCGGACCGTGTCGGTATGCACCTCGCGCGGCTGGCCGTCTTCGCCAACCGTGAAGGCGCGGACGGTCAGCGTCTCCCGGGTGATCTCCAGCCACAGGAAGCCGGGCTGGTCGACGACCTCGAAGGTCGCCGGGCGGGTGCCGCTGCGGCCCGCCTCCACCTTGCCCGCCGCGCCGCTGACCCATTGCCGCGTGCCCGGACATTCCGGTTGCGGCGCAAAGCCCAGCAGGGCGTGGTCATGCCCGCTCAGGATGCCGTCGGCCCTGCCGCAGGCCGCGCTATAGAGCACCCGGACCGCGTCCCCCCGCTGCCCCGGGAGTGGGAGGCGGTCGTAGTGCCCGGCGTCCCCGTGTTTCCCGTTGCTGAAGAGGGGATGGTGTCCCAGCACCAGCCGCCAGCGGGCCTGGCTGCTCGCCAGGGCTCCGGCCAGCCAGGCCCGCTGCGCCGCGTCCCAGGGGCCGCCCGGCCGTTCGTTCGCGCGCCGGGGGGGCAGGTAGGCCGCGAGGGGCGAGGTGTCCACCGCGAAGAACTCCACCAGATCACCGGCCGGGGCGCGGTAGGTGCGGGCGGGCATCACCCACTGCGGATGCGTGCGGGCGTAGGCCACCTCCGCGTCGGCCCCCCGCGCATCCGCGCCGTCGCCACCCAGCAGCCACGATTCGTCATGGTTCCCCGCGACCATCAGGAAGGGCACCCCCAGCGGGCCGTACTGTTCCGCGAAGCGTTCCCGGAACAGGGGAGAGGCCGGGTCATGCGGTCCCGCCGGGTAGAAATTGTCCCCCAGGCCCACGCCCAGGTCGCAGCCGTCCCGCAGGCACACGGCCTGCATGGCCGACGCCACCCGCCGCTGCACTTCCGTCCCCGTCCCCTGGTCACCCATCACCACCACGCGGATGCGGATCTGTGCCGGGGTCGTGGGCAGGGGCAGCGAGGCGGTCACCTCCGGCAGGGGTGAACTGGGACTGGTGACGGCGGGCGCACACGCGGTCACCAGCGCGGCGAGAGCGAGGAGAAGGGGAGAGCGCACGGGGGAATGCTACCCCCAGCGTCCCCGCTGGATTTGCGCCTCCTGTATCTCACCGGAGCATTAAGCTCTTCTCACGCACCCGACAACTTCAGCCGGAATGGGAGCGGAGGAGGCCCTATGAACGAGTATCTGAACGTCATTCGCAACCACTACGCCGACTTTAGGGGGCGTGCCCGGCGACGGGAATACTGGATGTTCTACCTCATCAACACCATCATCAGCCTCATCCTGTATCTGCCCTTCATCGTGCAGACCGTCGGTGCTCCTGATCCTGAGAGCGTCATGCCTAGTGGACTGGCCCTGGTCAGCTCGTTGCTGTTTCTCCTCTACAGCTTGGCCGTATTCCTCCCTGCCCTGGCGGTGAGCGTGCGCCGTCTCCACGACACGGGCCGGAGCGGCTGGTGGTTCCTGATCAATTTCGTGCCGTTGGTCGGCGGTCTGGTGTTCTTTATCTTCACGGTGCTGGACAGCCAGCCCGGTCCGAACAAATGGGGACCGAACCCCAAGGGAATGCAGAGTTCAGGCGCGGCGGCCTGGTAGGCCGGACGGTGAGCCAGGAGGCCCGGTTCCCGCCGGGTCTTTTCCGTTCATCCGCCATCCAGCGCATTGGCCTTCACCGACACGTGGGGAAGACTGCCGCATGCCTCCTCTCACCCTCCGCCCCGCCACCCCCGCTGACTTCCCCGCCCTGCGCCCCATGCTGCTCGACATGGGTTTCGTGGAGGACGAGGAGGCCCTGGCGGCCCGCTTTCCCGCTTTCTGTGACCGCGAGGATTTCGGCCTGCTGGTTGCTGAGGACCCGGCAGGCCGATTGCTGGGTTACGCCTGGGTGCAGGACTACGGCCCGCACCTGCGCTCCGGGGATTCCCACCGAACGGCCAAACTGCACGACCTCTACACCGTGCCCGAAGCGAGAAGGCAGGGTGTGGCCCGCTCCCTGATGGGCGCGGTGGAAGCCTGGGCACGCGCCCGCCCGTTGCGCTACGTCTTCTGGTACGCGAATGACCACAGCGCCGCGCCCGCCTACGAACGGATGGGCTACCGGTCGGCAGGCGCGGGGCAGGAGGGTTACCGCTTCTTTGAGATTGACTTCGGGGAGGCGAACACGCGCACGCCGCACCCGCTGCGCGGATCGTAACGGGCGGGTTGCTCCCCGTCCGCCTCGCCCGCTATCTTGGGCGCATGAGCCTCCCTTCCCATCACTCCGGTCTGGTGCTGTGCCGACTGGTTGTGGGTGGCGGGATGCTGCGGCGAATGCCCCTTCGTCCCGGTCTGGATACGCGAACTCCACGCGCCTGAGAACCTACGCGGCTCTCAGGCGTTCTGCTGGTTCTCGCGGCTAGACCGGGTTTTCTCTTGCTTATTCAAGGAGTCTCCATGCACGTCACGTTGCCCGACGGAAAACAACTCGACCTGCCCCAGGGCGCAACGGCCCTCGACGCGGCCAAAGCGATTGGCCCCCGCCTCGCCCAGGACGCCCTGGCCGCCACCGCGAACGGCGATCTGGTGGACCTGATGACGCCGCTGCCCGAAGGCGCGAACATCACGCTGATCACGAAGAAGAATCCCGCCGACGCCGCCCCCGTCTTCCGCCACTCGCTCGGCCACACGTTGAGTCAGGCGGTGGGCGAGTTCTACCAGCGCAAGGGCTATCCGCGTGAGGCCGTCAAGCGCGGCGTGGGGCCAAGCATCGAGAATGGCTTTTATCAGGACTTCGACCTGCCCGAACCGCTGAAGGAAGAGGACCTCCCCGAAATCGAGGCGATCATGCGCGAGATCATCGGGCGGAACCTCGACATCGTTCGTCAGGACGTGGGGAAGGCGGCGGCGCTGGAGTATTTCGGCTACGACCCCTACAAGGTCGAACTGATCCGCGAGTTTCCCGACGACGAGCCGGTCACGTTCTACACCCAGGGTGACTACGTGGACCTCTGCCGGGGGCCGCACTTCCCGAACACGGGCAAGCTTCCCCCGGCCTTCAAGCTGATGAGCACCAGCGGCGCGTACTGGCGTGGCAACGAGAAGAACCCGATCCTCCAGCGCGTCTACGGCGTGGCCTTTGCCACCCAGAAGGAACTCGACGAGTACCTGGAGAAGCTGGAGGAAGCCAAACGCCGCGACCACCGCAAGCTGGGGCGCGAGCTGGAACTCTTCCTGATCGACCCGCTGGTGGGCAAGGGCCTGCCGATGTGGCTGCCCAACGGCACGATCCTGCGCGACGAACTCACCCGTTTCCTGCGTGAGCAGCAGTTTCAGCGCGACTATCAGGGTGTGGTGACGCCGAACATCGGCAACCTGGACCTCTTCCGCACCAGCGGCCACTACCCCTATTACTCCGACAGTCAGTTCGAGCCGCTGACGGTGGACGAAGAGCAGTACATGCTCAAGCCGATGAACTGCCCCTTCCACATCCGCATCTACGCCAGCAAGCCGCACTCCTACCGCGACCTGCCGGTGCGGCTCGCGGAATTCGGCACGGTCTACCGCTACGAGATGAGCGGCGAACTGAACGGCCTGACCCGCGTGCGCGGCTTCACCCAGGACGACGCCCACATCTTCGCGCGGCCCGACCAGCTCAAGAAGGAATTCCTGGATGTGCTGGACCTGACGGTGCTGGTGCTGAAGACGTTCGGCATGAACGACGTGCGCTTCCGCGTGGGCGTGCGTGACCCCGAATCCGACAAGTACGTGGGCGACCCGGCGCAGTGGGAGGTGGCCGAGCGCCAGATCATCGAGGCGGTGGAGGAGGTCGGCCTGCCCTACACCATCGAACCCGGCGACGCCGCCTTCTACGGCCCCAAGCTCGACTTCGTGGTGAAGGACGTGCTGGGCCGCGAGTGGCAGCTCGGCACCATCCAGGTGGACTACAACCTGCCCGAACGTTTCGACCTCACCTACACGGGCGAGGACGGCCAGGAACACCGCCCGGTGATGATCCACCGCGCGCCCTTCGGCAGCCTGGAACGCTTCGTGGGCATCCTGATTGAGCATTACGGCGGCGACTTCCCCTTCTGGCTGGCGCCCCGCCAGGTCATGATTATCCCGATTGCCGACCGCCACAACGCCTACGCCGAGACGCTGGCGAACGAGTTCAAGGCCGCAGGCCTGCGCGCCGAGGTGGACGACAGCAACAACCGCATGAACGCCAAGGTCCGCAACGCTGAACTCCACAAGATTCCGGTGATGCTGATCGTCGGTGACCAGGAGGAGGCGCGGCGCGAGGTCAGCGTCCGCGAACGCACCCCGGAAGGCCACAGGGAACGCAAGGGCGTGGACTTCACGGCCCTGCTGGCCGAGTTGCAGGAACGCTACCGCACGCGGGCGTAAACGGGGAAAGGGGAGAGGGGCCAGTCACACGCGCTGGCCCCGCTTTTCTTCAGCGTTGTCCTGCCCCTTCCGCCAGAACTGCTTTCAGCAGGTCCGGCTGGTTCGTAATGATGCCGTCCACGCCCATCTGAATCAGGCGGCGCATCTCGGCGGGGTCGTCGATGGTCCAGACGTGGACCGCCACGCCGCGCGCGTGCATGGCGCGGACGAAGGCGGGCGTCACCACCTCGATACTGCCTGACCGCACCGGCACCTGTGCGGCCCGGCCCGGCAGTGGTGCCAGGCGCGCGAGGCCCACCTTGCTCAGCAGCACCAGGGGGCGCAGTTCCTTTTCCGTCATGCTGGTCATCACTTCCGGACAGGCCGCGCGGAACTCGTTCATGGCCGTGTCGCTGAAGCTGGCGACGATGACGCGCCCGGTCGCGCCCGCGCCCCGCAGCGTCTTGCAAAACGGCGCCGCGATACTGGGCGACGCCTGTTTGATCTCGATGGTCAGCGGCATGTTCGGGAAGGCGGCCAGCACCTCCGAGAGCTGCGCGACCTGCACGCCCTGCCCCCGGAAAGGGAAGGTGGCGCCGCCGTCCGGGGTGAAAGCGTACCCGGCATCCGCTGCCAGCACCTGCGCCAGCGTCATGTCGGCAATCTTTCCCCGGGTGTCGGTCAGCCGGTCCAGCGTCTCGTCGTGCGAGAGCACCAGCACCCCGTCGCGGGTGGCGTGCAGGTCGGTATCCAGCATATCCACACCGAGTGCGGCGGCATTCCGGTAGGCCAGCATCGTGTTGCTGGGCCACAGCCCCTCGCCCCCCTGATGGGCGATGTTCAGGGTGCGGCCCTGGAGAAAGGGATTCGCGGGGTGGGCGGCGGGCGCGCAGGCCCCCAGCAGCACCGGCCCCAGGCCAGCCAGCAGCAGTCGCTTCATGTCAGGCTCCACTCTACGCTGCGGCCCCGCGCGTGCCCCCGCTTTACAGCCTCAAAAGTGCGTGCTAACATTCCCTCCGCTGGTCGAGGTTGAGTCCCCCAGCCGCCCCACGGCGAGTACAGCGGCGCTGTAGCCAAGTGGTAAGGCAGAGGTCTGCAAAACCTCCACCACCGGTTCGAGTCCGGTCAGCGCCTCCAAGTTTTTCTCTTGTAGAACCGTAGCTCAGGGGTAGAGCACTACCTTGACACGGTAGGGGTCAGGGGTTCAAATCCCCTCGGTTCTACCAACACACCCGCTCTAGAAGCGGGTTTTTTACTTTGCCTACTTCGCTGGAGGCCTACCGGTTGATGAACCGGGATGAGATGGCCCTCTTGTTATCCCTGCGGCACGGCCAGCGTGTGCCCGACGCCCAGACCATGCCGGTAGACGAGCTGGCCTCCCAGAAAGCCGCCCACCAGGACCAGCCCCAGGGCCGTGCCCGAAAGGGCCTTGCCCAGCCGACGTTTTCCACGTCTGCGCGCCAGCAGGGAGGCGCCGTTCAGCAGGAACGCCGTTTCGTTGAGGGCACCATGAATCAACCCGGTGCGGCGGGCCTGTCCCCGGGTATTGGACCAGTCCGTCCAGCCTGCGGCAATCGTGGGGATGGCCCCGACCGTGCCCAGCAGCAGGACCAGATCGGCGGCGTGTTCGGTTTCCGCCGTCGGCTCGAAGGGCAGGAAATCCAGCATCCCCGCGATCACCCAGCCGCCCAGCGGCAGGTGGATCAGGATGGGATGCAGGGGATGGCCCAGCGGCTCGCCGTGCAGCAGCCGGAGGACCCCTTGCGGCAGGTAGGCCTCGGCCTCCTTGAGCACGGGCTGCACCTGCTCGGCCAGCCTCTCCAGCGCAGCGTGGTTGCTCAGCGCGTCCTCGATCCGGTCATTGATCTGTGAATCCATGCCCGCTCCTTGTCTCCCGTTCTGTTCACCCTAGGGAGTAGGGTGGGCGCCTCCGTGAGCGGAGCTTGCAGGCGCCTTAAGACAGAATGGCCAAGATGCGGGAGGCTCAGGCGAGCTCTGCGCCTGAGGCGGTTGATGAGCACACGACGTGTGATGGAGCGTTCTGACCGTTGGACAGCGGTTCCAGCCCCACCCGTTGATACCCCCGGCGTGAAGGGCTTCACAGCCGTTGCAGCAGGCGCGGGGGTACGATCTGACCCGTGGTCAGCCCCGCCCCCCGTCCCGCCCGTGCCCGCAGCCCCGAGGAGAAGGGTCAGCGGCGCGACGATATCCTGCGCGCGGCCGAGCGCCTCTGGACCAGCACGCCATACGCCGAACTGAGCATGAATCAGGTGGCCCGCGAGGCGCAGCTCGCCAAGGGGACGCTGTACCTGTACTTCGACACCAAGGAGGAGCTGTTCCTGGCGCTGCTGACCGAACACCTCGGGCGCTGGCTGGAGCAGGTCACGGCGCTGCTCGACGAGCGCCAGCCCCGCACGCCGGAGGGCGCGGCCGAGGTGCTGATCCAGTCGGCCCGCGACCAGGAGCCGCTGCGCCGCCTGCTGATCCTGCTGGGCACCGTGCTGGAACGCAACGTGCGCCCCGAACTGGCGCTGAACTTCAAACGGGAGTTCCGGCGGATGGTCCAGGGGGTGCTGGAGCGGCTGCCCTTCGCGCCCGAGGTCACGCTCCGCCTCCTGATGCACATGTATGCCCTGTCGCTGGGCTGGCAGCAGCTCACCGAGGAACCGCCCGCCGCCAGCCTGCTGCGCCGCGAGGCCGACCTCGCGTTCCTGTTCCCTTCCTTCGAGCAGGAGTTCGCCTTCAGCCTGCGCGCCGTCATTGACCGCCTGGTGGCGGAGGCGCCGGCAGCGGCAGAAGCGCCGTCCCGCAAAAGCCTGGCCTGACGGCAAAAAGCAGGCCCCCGGCGTTGGTCCGGGGGCCTTGATGTCAGGAGCCGGGGAAAGGCTGGGCGCCGGTTACTCCTTCACGCCGCCCGCGACCGCTCCGCCTACGAAGTAGCCCTGGAAGCCGTAGAACAGGGCGATGATCGGCAGCGCGCCCAGCATGGCGGCGGCGGCGAAGATGCCCCACTTGGTACTGAACTGCCCCTGGGTGAAGCTGAGCAGCATCACGCCCACCGTCCACTTCTCCACGCCGGTCAGCAGCACGTTCGCCAGGATGAATTCGGCGTAGGTGCCGATGAACTGGTTCAGGAAGATAAAGGCCAGCATCCCGCCCGAGAGCGGCAGCACCACCCGCAGAAAGGTCTGCCAGCGGGTCGCGCCGTCCACCATCGCCGCTTCCTCCAGCGACTCGGGCAGCGACTCCACATAGCCCTTGAAAATCCAGGTGTTGAAGGCGATTGCGCCGCCGCTGTAGGCCAGGATCAGGCCGGTGAAGGTGTTGGTCAGGCCCAGCGTCACCATCAGGCTGTACACGGCGACCAGCGCCAGGAACACCGGGAACATCTGGATGAAGATGAAAAAGAGCAGCGTCTGGAAGCGGCCCGGAAAGCGCAGCCGCGCCATCGCGTACCCGGCGGTCGTGGAGAGCAGGATCGCCAGCAGCCCCGTCAGGCCCGACACGAACAGCGTGTTGCGGACCGACAGCACGAACTTGCTCTCGTTGTCCTGCCCGGTGAACTGCGCGGGCGTCACGAAGAGGACCAGCACGGCCAGGGCCACCGCCAGCACCCGCAGCGCCCAGGTCCGGGCGCCCGCGAGGCCCTCGGTGTCCCGCCCGCGTCGGCCCGCCAGCGCGAAGAGCAGCAGTGCCACCAGGGCCGCCCCGGCCACCGCCGCCACCCCGAGTTGCCAGGCCGGAACAAGCACACCGTCAAAGAGCCGCCCGAAGTTCTCCAGGCTCAGCTTGCTGATGTCGGGCAGCAGGCCCGAGCGGTAGAGGATGTTGGGGTCGCTGAAATTGGGGAAGGCGAAGAGGCTGTTGCGCGGGTCGAAGGCCGCCAGCAGCACGTAGAACAGGGGATAGACGGCGACCAGCACGACCAGGATCAGGAAGAGGTGGGTGAGCTGGTCGCCCAGCACCGCGAGGTAACTGATCCGGCGCCCGGTGCGCCACCTGCCGATTCGCTGCCCGATCAGGCTGGTCAGCGCCAGCACCCCGCACGCGGCCAGCAGGAACAGCAGGAACCTCTTCCAGCCACCCTCCACGAAGTAGATCGTGAAGCTCTTGGGGCGACCTTCCATGTTCTTCGCCAGGAAATACCCCAGCGTGCCCAGGCCGATCAGCAGCGCGGCCAGCACCAGCCAGGGCAGGGCGCGGCGCAGCGGGCCGGGTTCGCGGTGGACGTAGACCTCGGCTTCGGTGGGGCGTTGCGGCGCAACCGTCATTTCCGGGCCTCCTCAAAGACGCCTGCTGCCTTGAAGTTCACCAGGCTGATGCCGAGCGTCAGGAAGAAGATGATCAGCGCGACGGCGCTCGCCAGGGCATAGTTCTGGCCGCCCGCCGCGCCGAAGGCGTTGTTGTACCCCCAGTTGATCAGGAGGTCGGTCGCGCCCGCCGTGCTTTCGTGGCCCGCGACCGGAGGCCCGCCGGGTCCGCCCGGCCCGCCCGCCGTCAGCAGGTAGATCACCGTGAAGTTGTTGAAGTTGAAAGCGAAGGCCGACAGCAGGATGGGCGTGAAGGACTGGCGCAGCAGCGGCAGCGTGATGTTCTGAATCTGTTGCCAGCGGCTCGCGCCGTCGATGCTGGCCGCCTCGTAGAGATCGTCGTTGATGGTGCCCAGCGCGCTGATGGTGGCCGTCATCATGTAGGGAAAGCCCAGCCAGAGGTTCACCAGCAGCACGCTGATCTTGGCCCACAGCGGATCGATCAGCCAGGGCACGGCGGCGAAGCCCAGCAGCCCCAGCGTCTTGTTCACGATGCCGAACTGCTGGTTGAGGAGCGCCGCCCACATCTGCACGCTGATCACGGCGGGAATCGCCCAGGGCAAAAAGAGCAGCGTGCGGTAGATGTTGCGCCCCTTGAGCCGCTTGTTGTACAGCAGGATGCCCAGGATCAGCCCCGCGAGGGCATTCAGGACCACCGTGCTGAAGGCAAAGACCACCGTCCAGACGAAGACCGGCCACAGCGCACTGCTGGCCTTGGCGAAGATCTCGCGGAAGTTCGCCAGCCCCACGTAGTCGTAACGGTTCAATCGGGTGGCGGTAGCCACGTCAAAGCCCTGGGGGACCGGGGCGGCGAGCGTCACCGTGCGGCCCTGGACGCTGGCGATCTGGGCGCGCAGCGGGTTCGCCGCGTCCTCTTCCAGCAGCACCAGCGTGTCGCCCGCACAGGTGGCCGCCTTGCATTTCAGGTACGTCTGGAGATTCCCGCCCTCGGGGATTTCGGCCAGCGTGACCGTGCGGCGGTCGGGGGACAGTTTCGCGTCCGTGCGGACGGCGGAATCGGGGTTGCCGCTGTTCTGCCCGCTGTAGTTGGTAAAGGCGTAGTTCACGGTCATGATGATCGGCAGCACCGTGAAGGCCGCCAGGAAGACCAGCGCGGGGAAGAGGTAGTACCAGTTGGTGATCCAGGGAAAGAGGCGCGCGGTGAGCGGCATCGCCAGCAGCAGTACGCCCAGCGCGTACACCAGGATCAGGGCGGGCGGGGCCTTGGGAAACACGCTGGCGGTCAGGCCGGAGAGCAGCCAGCCGATCAGCGCCGCGCCGCCCAGCAGCAGCAGCAGCACGAGGACCGCCAGCAGAACGCCGCTCGCGCCGTCGGGGGGGGCCGCCCGGCGCGGCGACTTGGAAGGCAGGGTCGCGGTCATGGGGTGGGGAACCTCCGGAACTCAGGGGAACTTCGAGCGGCGAAGAGCAGCGGAAGGAACGTCGCCTGTCCGCTGCTCTCCAGTGGTGTTCAGGGGTGAGGGTGGGCGCGCGGGCACGCCTCAGCGCTCACCGGGCCTCCCTCACTTGATGTTGCTGTTGATTTCCTGAACGGCCTTGTCGAGGATCTGCTTGTAGTCGGCGCCCGGCTTCTGCACGCTCTGGGCGATGGCGTTGGTCCAGGGACCCCACACTGCGCTCATCTCGGGCACGTTGGGCATCGGGGTGCCCATGCTGATGGTCTTGCCGAAGCCCGCGACCACCGGGTCACTCTTCAGCTTGGTCCGCGCCGCCAGGCTGACCGGGATGCGCCCGCCCGCCTTGTTGAAGCTGACCTGCGCGTCGCTGGTGGAGAGCTGCTTGGCAAACTGCGCGGCGGCGGCCTTGTTCTTGCTGTAGGCGCTCAGCATGGTGCCCTGCACGCCCACGAAGGGGCTCCACTTGCCGCTCGCGCCGGGAGGGGTGGGGAAGGGCATGATGCCGTAGCTGAGGCCCGCCTTCTTGATGTCGCCCATGTTCCAGGGACCGGTCAGGAACATGGCGAGGCGGCCATCCAGAAAGGCACTCTTGGCCGCGTCGCTGGTGACGCCTTCCGGCACGAGGTTGTACTTGTAGCGCAGGTCGTTCAGGAAGGCGCTCGCCTTGACCGCCCCGGCGTTGTTCAGGCCCACGTCCTTCACGTTGAGGGTGCCGCCGTTGTTCTTGAAGACGTAGCCGCCATACGCGCTGATGACGCCGTAGTTCTGGTAAGCCTCGCTGAGGTCTTCGAGGTAGCCGAACTTGCCGTTGCCGGTGTTGGCCTGCGCCACCTTCAGGAATTCAGGCCAGTTGGCGGGCGCGTTGGGCACCAGCTTCTTGTTGTAGACCACGCCCACGGCTTCCGCGAACATCGGCAGGCCGAACAGCTTGCCCTTGTAGGTCATTGCGCCCAGCGCGGTCTTGTCGAAGTCGCTGCGGCTGACCACGTACTTGTCCATCGGCTCGATCACGCCCGCCGCCGCATACTGGCCGATGCGGTCCTGCGGCTGCGTCACCAGCAGATCCGGCCCCTGGCCCTTGGGCGCGCTCTGGATGAACTTGTCGGGAATCTGCTCGAAGGGCACGTTGACGAGCTGCACCTTGTTCCCGGTCTTCTTCTCGAAGGCCTGCGCCTGGTCCTTGAGCCACGCCTGCTCGGGGCCGCCGAAGTGCGTCCAGACCGTAATGGTGGCGGCGCTGGCATTGCCCAGCAGGGCGAGGGACAGAATAGTCAGTGCTTTCTTCATGCTTGCTCCTTCGCGTGCGGTTGAACCGCTTCCAGTAAGTTGGATTGCCGGGGCCGTCCGGTCTGCCAGAGCTGCGCCTGCCGCTCGGGGGACCTTTCCTAAGAAATGGATGACGCCAGCAGCGTACATCCTGTGAACAGCTCCGAAAAAGTATAGATGGGTGCCACTGCGGGAACAATCCCCGGAAATGGACCGGTTTTTAACGGACCAGTCAGAAGAAAGTCAACTTTGCTGGACCGAATCCAAAGCAGGTGTCCGGTTGACGCCTACTCACTGTGAGGCGCCTTACCGAGCGGTCAGGAGAAGTGGTAAAATGCCCCCATGACGGCCACGCCTCCTCCCCCCGCCCGGTCCTCAATGGGCCGGGCCAAGTTGATCCTGTTCCTGACCATCTTTATCGCCATGCTGGGCCTGTCGGTGCTGTTTCCGATCATCGCGCCGCTGGGGCGCCAGCTCGGGCTGAGCGAGACGCAGATCGGCTGGTTTTCCACCGCCTACAGCCTGGCGCAGTTCGTGTTCGCGCCGATCTGGGGCAGCCGCAGCGAACGCACCGGCCGTAAACCGGTGCTGCTGCTGGGGCTGGTCGGCTTCTCGCTGAGTTTCGGGCTGTTCGGCCTGTTCGCGTCGCTGGGCGCGCAGGGTGTTCTGGCGGGGACGGTCCTGTTCGTGCTGCTGGTCGCCTCGCGCCTGCTGGGCGGGATGCTCTCCAGCGCCACCCTCCCCACCGCGCAGGCGATGATGGCCGACCTCAGCAGCGAGAAGGACCGCGCCGCCGCGATGGGCCTGATCGGCGCGGCCTTCGGTCTCGGCGTGGTGTTCGGCCCCGCGCTGGGCGCGCTGCTCTCCGGCTTCGGGCTGACTGTCCCCATTTTCTTCAGCGCCGGGCTGGGCCTGCTGACCGCGCTCGCCGCGTATTTCACGCTTCCCGAGACGCGCCGCGCCGATGCCCGGACCGCCGCCCCCGGCGACCGCCGCGCGCTGCTGCGTCACCCCGGCATCCTGCTGTTCCTGGCCGTGAGCGCGCTGTACACGCTCGCCAGCGTGGGCATGGAGCAGACCATCGCCTTCTACGTGCAGGACACGCTGCATCTCACGGCGGCCCAGACGGCGAAGACGGTCGGCGGGATGCTCGCCATCTTCGGGTTCCTGGCCGCGGCGGTGCAGGGCGGCGCGATGCGGCCTCTCAGCAAGAAGATCGCGCCCGGCCCGCTGATCATGGTCGGGCTGCTGGTGATGGGCGCGGGGATGTTCCTGCTGCCGCTCACCTCGGCGTACTGGACGATCACCGGCGCGCTCGCCGTCGTCGGCATCGGCAGCGCGATTCTCGGCCCCAGCCTCAGCGCCGCGTTGTCCCTGAGCGTCGGGCGCAACCAGCAGGGCGCGGTGGCGGGGCTGAACAGCAGTGCGCTCGCGCTGGGGCGGATGACTGGCCCCCTCATCGGGACCGGCCTGTACCAGAGTGCCGGACACGGCGCCCCCTACCTGCTCAGCGGCGGTGTCCTGATGGCCCTGCTGGTCTGGACCCTGATCGCCCGGCCCCAGGTGCGGGCGGTGGAGGGGGCGAAGGTTTGAAGTTCTGAGCGATGAGCTTTGAGCAGGGGCTTCGGCGGGGGCTGGAGCCTCTGCTTTTTTTGGGGAGAGCGTGAGGGCAGGCTGGCGCCTGCCACCCCCCTCTGCAAGCAGCTCTGCGAGTCCCAGCCTCTCGCGGTGCGAGCTGTACCAGTCCCCCGCAAGGGGGGAGGAGCAAAAAGCGGTCCCATATGCCTTCATGCATCAAGTCGCCTCAGCCTTGCGCCAAAAGCTGACCCCCTTCTCGCTCATCGCCCACAGCCCGCTCCTCCCCGCCGTATCCTGCCCCCCATGACTGCCCCCCGCCCCACCTTCAACCCGGCCCGCGTGCTGGCCGTGCGTGTGCTGACGCGCGTGCTGGCCGGGGAGACGTTCGCGGCCCCCGCGCTGGACGCGGCGCTCGCGGAAGCCCGGCTGCCTGCGCGGGACGCGGGCCTGGCGACGCACCTCGTCTACGGCACCCTGCGGTATGCGCCGATGCTGGAAGCCGCCCTCGCGCCTCTGCTGCGCGGCGAGACGCACCCCAAAACGCGGGCGCTGCTGCTGGCCGGAGCGTTTGAGAAACTGGTGCTGGGAACGCCCGCGCACGCCGTCGTCAGCGAGTACGTGAATGTGGCGCGGCTGGCGCGGCTGGCCCCGCCCGGCCTGGTGAATGCCGTCCTGCGCCGGGTGGAGCGGCCCGCCGAGACGGACGAAACCCGGTACGCGCTGCCGGAGTGGCTGATCGAAACCTTCCGCACGGCCTACGGCGAACGCGCGGACGCGGTGCTGGAGAGCCAGCTCCAGCCGCAGCCCCTCTGGTTGAGCCTGTCCGATGCGGGGGTGCGGAGCCTGGAGGCCGAGGGCAGTGTGGTGGAACCCGGTCCGAATGACGTGGACCGCGTGACCCTTTCGCGCCCTCTGCGGGATACCGCCGCCTATCGCCAGGGGCAGGCGCAGCCCATCAACCCCGCCAGCCTCAGCGTCGTGGACGCGCTGGGGGAGGTGGAAGGCCAGCGGGTCCTCGACCTCGCGGGGGGCGCGGGGGTGAAGGCGGCGATGCTCGCCGCGCGGGGGGCCAGGGTCACCAGTGTGGACGTGATGGCCCGCAAGCACGGCGCGGCCCGCGCGAACCTGAAGCGCCTGGGCCTCCAGGCCGACTTCCTGACGCACGACCTCACCCTGCCCCTCGACGTGCCGCCCGCACCGCTGGTGCTGCTGGACGCCCCCTGCACCGGCACCGGCACCCTGCGGGCCCACCCGGAAATCAAGCTGCGGCTCACGCCCGGCGCGGTGGGGGAGATGGCGACCTTGCAGGCCCGGATGCTGCCGAACGCCGCCGCGCTGGTCGAGCCCGGCGGCCTGCTGGTCTACAGCGTGTGCAGCGTGACGCCGCAGGAGGGCCAGGAGGTCGTGCGGGACTTTCTGGCCGCGCACCCCGAGTTCACCCCCGAATCCCTCCCCGACCTGGGCCTGCCCGTGACGCCTGCCGGAGAGGGCGTGCTGACTGTGCCCGAGGACGGCGTGGACGGCTTTTTCATCACGCGGTTGAGGAAGGCAGGCGGGCGGGAGGCATAGCCTGGAGCATGACGCCCGACGCCGCCTGGGATGACACGAGAAAAGCAGGGAAAGCGCGAGCTTTTGCTTTCCCTGCTGGCGGCTGACCGCTGAAAGCTGACCGCTCCTACATCCCCAGCGCCGCGTCCAGCGCCACCTCGATCATGCCGTTGAAGGTCTTCTGCCGCTCCTCGGCGGTGGTTTCCTCGCGGGTGACGAGGTGGTCGGAGACGGTCAGGATGGTCAGCGCCCGGACGCCGTACCTGGCGGCGAGGGTGTAGAGCCCGGCGGCTTCCATCTCGACGGCCAGCACGCCGTACTGGGCCCAGAGTTTGTACTGCTCGGGATCGTCCTGGTAGAAGGTGTCCGAGGACAGGATATTGCCGACGTGGGTGGCAAAACCGCGTTCCTGGGCGATCTGGTAGGCGCGCAGCAGCAGATCGAAGTCCGCGATGGGGGCAAAGTTCCGCAGGCCGAAGCGGATGTTGTTGATGTTGCTGTCGGTGCAGGCCCCCTGCGCCAGCACCAGGTCGCGGACATGCACGTCCGGCTGATAGCTGCCGCAGGTGCCCACGCGGATCAGGTTCCGGCAGCCGTAGTCCTGAATCAGTTCGTTCACATAGATCATGGATGAGGCCATGCCCATACCGGTGCCCTGCACGCTGACGCGCTGGCCCCGGTACGTGCCGGTAAAGCCCAGCATCCCACGCACGGAATTGTGCTGCACCGGGTTTTCAAAGAACGTTTCCGCGATGTGCTGCGCGCGCAGGGGGTCACCGGGCAGCAGGACGGTTTCGGCAATCTGGCCGGGCTGGGCATTCAGGTGGACACTCACGCGGCTCAGGGTAGCAGGGACGCACCCACGTCGCTCCACCCCGAACGGCATCCTGAAATGAAGGCCAGCTCAAGAGGCTGCCCCGAGGTTTGCTCAGGGTTCTCAGCAAGTCTGATTCAGGAGGCCCAGCATGGATGAGGACGCCGTCAGAGAGGCCATGACCCGCCGGTACGCCGACACAGAGGTGGTCGAGTCGTCAGGCAACTTCTTTTTCCAGGTCCGGCCCGGACAGGAGGCTGGCCCCGACCGCTGGCGGCCCTTTGCCACCCTGGTGACCAACGATCTGTACGATCAGGCCTCCGGGCTCGACCGACCTGGGGTCTTTCGGCTCAACGTCGGGGTGAGTCCGGAAACCTACCGCTCGCTGTTCGGGGAACTTCCCCGGGGCAACGGGGCGTCGGTTATCGACACCGGGCACGACTACACGGCGCTGAACCGGATCATGCCGCACCCCCTGTACGCGCCGCTGGCCTGGGTGTGCGTGCTCAACCCCACTGAGGGAACCTTCCAGGCTCTCCAGCCCTTGCTGGACGAGGCCCATACGCGGGCGGCCCACCGGGAGGCGGCGCGGGCCGGGCGCCGCGAGGCGTAGTCGCCGGAAGGCGCCGTTACCCGGCCACCCAGTCCCCCGCCGCCCACGCCGCATGCGGCATCCCCGACGCGAGGAGGCCGCGCCGCACCTCCTCCACGTCGTAGGGCACCGCGCGGAAGGTGGGTTGCCAGCCCCCCGCCCTGCGCTCCAGCAGCAGGTACTCGGCGCGGGCCGGGTTCACGTACCGCTCGCCCCGCCACTCGAAGGGCAGGCCGACGCTGCCGGGGTTGAGGAGCGTCCAGCCGTCCAGGGTCCGCAGCAGGGGTTTGTGGGTGTGGCCGCCGACCCAGACGACCTGCCGCCCGTGCACTGTCCGCAACTCCTCCAGGCGGGCGTCCGGCGTCTGTGCCGTCAGTTCCTCATTGTCACGCTCGGGGCTGCCGTGAAAACACAGGAGGTCGGGGAATGCGGCAGTCGGCACGTAGCCGCGCAGCACCTCCCGCTCGCTGTCCGTCAGTTGCGCGGCGCTCCAGTTCCCGATCTCCCAGAGTTCCCGCTCGTCGGGAAAACCGCGCGGCGTGAAGGGGCGGGGAGACTCCAGCATCTCCCGGTCCGCATTCCCCCGCACCACCGGGCAGCCCAGCGCCGCCACCTCCGCCACGCACTCGCGCGGCCAGGCGCCGTCCATCGCCACGTCGCCCAGACAGACGAAGGCCTCCGCCCCCTGTGCCCGCATGTCGGCGAGGGCGGCCCGGAGCGGGGGAAGGTTGCCGTGAATGTCTCCGAAAACCGCGAGGCGCATGGACGCAGCCTAACGCTCAGACCGCCAGGGGCCTCAGCACCATTTGCAGGCCGCCGAAGATGAGTTCCCGCTCCTCTCCATCCGGTAGGAAGGGCCGCAACTCCGTATCGAGCCAGGCCACGACCTCCCCCAGCGTCTCGCGGCCCGCGTCCGTGGCAACGATGGTGTTGGAATGGGTAAGCAGGTAGGCCACCAGCGCAGGCCGGGTGAAGGTCAGCGGGTGGATAAAGCGTTCCTCTTGGAAGGAGAAGCGGGCCTGTCGTGCCTCCGCCTCGCTAAACCCGTAGCCGTACCCGGAACGGTGCCGTGGTGGCGCCGGGTAGCGTGCCCCATACGCCTTCATGAACTCTGCGAAATCCTCCCGACCCGGCATCCTCCCCAGGAAGAAGTCGTCATACAGGAACAGCACGCCCTCCGGCTTGAGGGTGCGTCGCGCCTCAGCGAGAAAGGCCTCCTGGTCAAACCAGTGAAATCCCTGCGCGACTGTCAGCACGTCGAGGGTGTGGTCGGGAATGGGCAGGGCCTCGGCTCTCGCCTGTGCGTAGGTCACGTGCGGGTGGGGCGCAGCGTGGGTCAGCATCGCTTCTGAGGCGTCGAAGGCCAGCACGCGCTCGATCACATCCGCAAGGGCCATACTTGACAGACCCGTGCCGCAGGCCACATCCGCCCCCAGCGCCCGCTGGGCCAGCAGAGGGGCGAGCCGTTCCATGAACAGGGGGTGGAAGAAGGGCCGCCCGGCGGCGTAGCGGATTGCCGCATCCTGCCCTTGAAAGGGGTTGATGACCTGAGACATGGTCGCAGTGTAGGAGGACCGGCGCCCTCGCCATTTTCGTTGAGGCGCATGGGGCAGGGTACGCGCTATACGCTCAGCAGGCCAAGCTGAATGCCCCGCGTTACGGCCCCGGCGCGGCTCTGCACGCCGAGCTTCGAGTAGACGGCCTGCACGTGGAACTTGACGGTGCTCTCGGTCACGCCCAGTTCGCGGGCGGCCCGCTTGTTGCTCAGGCCCTCGGCCAGCAGGGCCAGCACGTCCCGCTCGCGTGGGGTCAGGGTCACGCCAGCGGCCAGGGGGAGGTTCTCCTCTTCGTCCTCCTCGGTGCTCAGGGGGGGAGGGGGCAGCAGCGTGGGCGGCAGCACCGCGAGGCCCGCCGACGCCCCCAGGACTCCGGCGAGCAGTTCGGCGGGCGTCGCGTCGGCGGGCAGGGCCGCCCAGCCGCCGGAGGCGACCTCCGGGAGCACCCCCGCCCAGGCGACCGAGCCGACCGCGACCACCGCCCCGGCCTCCGCGAGTTCGGCGCCGCGCCCCAGCCAGGCGTCGTCCACGACCAGCACGGCCCCGCCCTCCTCCACGACCCTCACGCCCACGCCCGCCAGCAGCGCCCGGATGCCTGCCCCGACCAGCGGCGAGAGCAGGGCCAGTTGCACGGTCGGGAGCGTGGAAGCGGGCACCATGGCCGATGCTACCGGGGAAGCGGGCGCGGGGGCCATGCGGCTCAGCGTTCTCCCACCGTCACGGTCAGGTCCGTCTCCTGCCCGCCGCGCAGCACGCGCAGGCTGAGCGTCTCCCCGGCCCGCTCACGCACGCGCTCCAGCAGTTCGCGCGGGTCGCGCAGGGCCTCGCCGTCCAGGGCCAGCACCACGTCCCCGACCAGCAACCCGGCCTGCGCGGCGGGGCTGCCGTCTTCCACCTGCACGACGGTCAGGCCGACCCTGCCGCCCCGGCCACGCGGTCCCCGGCCCCAGGGCCCGCCCCGGCCCCCGCGCGCCCACGGCCCCCGCTGGTCCGGTCCCCAGCCTTGCGGCCCGTGGCGGTGCGGGCCGGGTCTGCCACGCCGGGCTTCGTCCCACTGGTCGGCCTGCCCCTGCTCGGCCTGCGCCGGGTCGGGGAAGTGGACGGGCTGCGTCGCCAGCCCCAGGTAGCCGCGCGGCATCCGGCCGTGGGCGGCGAGTGCCTCGGCGGCCTTCAGGGCGCGGGCGACCGGGACGGCCAGCAGCGTGCCCCGTCTCAGGCCCGCGTTCAGCACCCCGACCAGACCGCCGCGTGCGTCCACCAGCGCGCCGCCCGACACGCCCCGGAACGGCGCGGCCCCGGCCTCCAGCCAGCCGCGCAGCGGGCCACGCTCGGGCGCCTCTTCCCGCTCCATCAGGCCCAGGGTCACCTGGAGGCCGTGCGGTGGGCGGCCCACCGCGAGCAGCAGTTCGCCCGGCCGCGCCCCCGCGCTCGGCGTAAAGGGCGTCACATTCAGCCCCTCCACCCGCACCAGGGCGAGGTCCGTCACCGGGTCACGGCCCAGCACGGTCCCGGGGCGTTCCTGGCCGTCCGCCGTCCACACCCTCACCTCGTCACCGTGCAGGACGTGCGCGACCGTCAACACCTGACCGTCCGCAATCACCGTGCCGCTGACCGGACCGCCGCCTACCACCGTCACCACACTGTTTCCCGCCGATTGCGCGGCGTCCGCGATGCCTGCCGAAATGTCACTGAAGTTCGTCATGCCCCTATGGTGCGGCGCGCGCTCCGAAAACACGCCGGGCGAATGGTTGGGCGTACCGCCTGGCCGAATGGGGGGGGGATACGGCGGCGTGCCGGGAAAACGGAACAGGGCCGCCCCAGGTGCAGGACGGCCCTTCTTGCTGCTGGATTACGCCTGCGCCCAGTCCCGCAGGTAGTCCGCCACCAGCTCGCTGACGTTCACGCCTTCGCGCACCGCCTTTTCGAGCTGCGCGGCCTTCTCCTCACGGGTCATCGGCAGCCACAGGGCCACGTACTCCTGCCCGCCTTCCACCTTGTACTCGCCGCCCAGCTCGTCGCGCCGCACCGTGCCGCTCTGTTCCATGGCGTCCTCCGTTCCGGCCTTCATCAGCCAGTCCACCACACGCGCCTTGAGGAAGCGCCACTCGCGCCCGACCTTGCGCCCGGGAATCTCCCCACCCCGCACCAGCGCGTAGGCGGTCGTCTCACTTACCTTCAGGTAGGCGGCCAGTTCCTCCAGCGTCAGGACTTCATCCATAGGCTGATTGTGCCACCTCTCCTCAGGTGGCGTTATCTTGCATTATCTATCACTAAATGTCAACAGTTAGCAGAAATTAAAGCAAATTGGCCTCTATTGAGGGCGTACCACACCGTCTCCACCAGCTCACCCCGGTACCTGTCCGGCCCACCCTGCCCGACTTCGCGGAACCCCAGCCGCCGCATCAGCGCGCGCGAGCGGAGGTTGGGCGCGTGAACCTCGGCGGTGACGGTGTGCAGGCCTAGCGTGCCGAAGGCGTGGGCCAGCAGCAGCCGTCCCGCCTCCGCGCCCACGCCCCGGCCCCATAGCGCCCGCTCGCCAATGGCGATGCCGAATTCGCCGGAAACTGGGGTGAGGTCTGCCAGGTCCACGTACCCGACCAGCCGTCCGTCCCGTTCCACGCCCAGCCGCAGAAAGTCCGGCCCGGCCCCGGCCCTCAGGCGCCTCCAGTGTTCCCGGACCTTGCGGGGCGCGAGGCCGACCGTCCACCCCGCCACCAGGCAGAACTCCGGGTCGGCGGCCCAGCGCACGGCGGCTTCCTCGTCGCCGGGACGCAGGGGGCGCAGGGTTACTCCGGCCACAGGTCCCCCAGAATCTCCGCCGCCGTGCCTTCCCGTCCCCGGTGTGCGCCCTCACCCGCCCAGAGGCTCAGGAACCCGGTCTGGCCCGCCCTGGCCGCGGCGGCGCGAAGTTCTCGCGTCAGCGCGTTCTGGTACGGGTAGGGGAGAGGCCGCCGGACCTCTGCCGTGACCCGGTTGGCGAGGCCACGTGCGGTGCGCCCCGAGAAGGCCCGCGTGAGGACCGTCTGACCGGGTTGCGCGGCGGCGAGGGCGGCACGGTAGGGCGCAGACGTGCCCGCCTCCGCCGCTCGCAGAAAGGCGGTGCCGCACTGGGCGAGGCTGGCTCCGGCGTCCAGTGCCGCGTGCACGTCCGCCGCAGTCATCAGGCCGCCCGCCGCGATGACTGGAATGGTTGTTGCCTCCACCACTGCCCGTGTCAGGGCCAGCGTGTCCGCGAGTTCGTCCCGCAGCCAGCCTCCCCGGTGCCCGCCTGCCGCGCCGCCCTGCACGACGACCGCGTCCACGCTGTCTGTTGCCAGGGCGCGGGCCTCCTCCACGCCGGTCGCCGTGCCGATGACCAGTATTTCTACCGCTTGCAGGGCCGCCACCTCTGCCCGTCCCAGCCGCCCGAAGGTGAAGGAGAAGACGGCGGGCCGCACCTCCAGCACCGCCTCAAACTGCCCGGCGAAGTCCTCCCGCACGCGCTCCGGCAGCGTAGGTGGGGGCAGGTCCAGTTCCGTGTGCAGCGGCGCGAGGTCGGCCACCGCCGCCGCGACCTCCGCCTCCGTCAGGGCCGGGAGGGGCTCCGGCACGAACAGATTCACCGCGAATGGTCGTGCCGTGAGCGCACGCACCGCCGCCCCCGCCTCCCGAATCTGTGTTGGGGTCAGGTAGGCGGCCCCCAGGCTCCCCAGCCCGCCCGCCTGTGATACCGCCGCCACGAGTTGGGGTGTGGTCGGCCCGCCCGCCATCGGAGCCTGGATGATGGGAACACGCAGGCCGAGGCGCTGCATCAGGGGATTCATGGCAGCAGTTTAAAGAAGCTTTCAGTGGTCAGCCGTCAGCTTAGGACTGACGCAATTCAAAAGACGAGTGCGTGTGTACAAGGTTTTTTACCCCTCTGCAAGCAGCTCTGCGAGTCCCCCCTTGCGGGGGAGGTTGGGAGGGGGGTGGACGGCCCAGCCGTCCCAGTGCGAGAAAACGCGATTTCCCTCTGCCGCCGAGAACCGCGTTTCGCGTCAGTCCTAAGCGGTCAGCCGTCAACGTTCAGCCGAAGAAGCTGAGAGCTGAACGCTCCCCACCCATCGCCTGCACGCTCTACCCTGACCCCATGCCCTCCCCCTTCCCCCGCGCCTGGACCGCCTTTCGCCGCGCGGCGTACGCGGCAGGGCCGCCGCCCCGGCGGCAGTTTCTCCCGCGCGAGTTCGTGGAGCAGCTTCTCGCTGGAGCCGGGGCGAGATTGCCCCTGCTGGACGCCCCCCGGCTGGACTGGGCACACGCCGAGCGGGTGCATGACCCCGCCTACCTCGCCCGCTGGCGGCAGGGCGAGGTCACGCGCGCGGAGGAACGTGCGCTGGGGTTTCCCTGGAACGAGGCCGTCGTGGAGCGCGGCCTGCTCTCCAGCGGCGCGACCCTGGCCGCCACGCGGGACGCCCTCGCCCGCGGCCTGGGTCTGAACCTGGGCGGCGGGACGCATCACGCCTACCGGGACCGCGCGGAAGGCTTCTCCTTCCTGAACGACGTGGTCATCAGCACGCGCTGGCTCCTCGACCACGGCCACGCCCGCTGCATCCTGATGCTCGATCTCGACGTGCATCAGGGCAACGGGACGGCGGCGCTGCTGGCGGACGAGGCCCGCGCCTTCACCGTCAGCGTCCACGGCGCGAACAACTACCCCTTCCAGAAGGAGCGCAGCGGCCTGGACGTGGCCCTGCCCGACGGCACCGGGGACGAGGCTTACCTCGCCGCACTCGATGAGGTGGTGATGCCTGCCGTCCACGCCTTCCGCCCGGATTTCGCCTTCTATCTGGCCGGGGCCGACGTGCTGGAGGGGGACCAACTGGGCCGCCTGGCGCTGACGCCCGCCGGGGTCCGTGAGCGGGATGACCGCGTCTTTCGCTGGGCCGCGCAAGCGGGGACGCCCCTCGTCACCGTGATGGCTGGAGGCTACAACCGCGACCCACAGCGGTTGATCGAGACGCGCCTGGGGACGCTGGACGCCGCACTGGCCGCCTTCGCCTGAAGCCCTGCCCCGCCGTCCGCTGCGGTATCATATAGGGATGACGTACCTCCTCCCGCCCCCGTAGCGCGAGTCGCAGGTGCCGCGTTTTTCCTTGCCTTTTCCCAAGCCGGGCGCCTCCCCCTGCCCGCAGGACCCTTTTCTCAGGAGTACGGCCATGACCATCCCCACTGCCCAACTCGACCACGAAATCGCCCGCCGAAGGACCTTCGCCATCATCTCCCACCCGGACGCCGGGAAGACCACCATCACGGAAAAGCTGCTGCTGTACGGAGGCGCCATTCAGGAGGCGGGCAGCGTCACCGCCAAGGAAGGCCGCTCGCACACCAAGTCCGACTGGATGAGCATCGAGCAGCAGCGCGGCATTTCCATCTCCTCCTCCGCGCTGACCTTCGAGTATGCCGGGCGGCACATCAACCTGCTCGACACGCCCGGCCACCAGGACTTCAGCGAGGACACCTACCGGACGCTCACCGCCGCCGACTCTGCCCTGATGGTGCTGGACGCGGCGCGCGGCGTGCAGTCGCAGACGGAAAAGCTCTTCGCGGTGTGCCGCAACCGCGGGATTCCGATCCTCACCTTCGTGAACAAGATGGACCGCCCCGCGCAGGACCCCTTCGAGCTGCTCGCCCAGGTCGAGAACACGCTGAAAATCACCGCCGTGCCCCTCACCTGGCCGATTGGCGACGGACCGGACTTCAAGGGCGTGTACGACCTCCAGACCGGGCAGGTGCTCGCCTTCGAGCGCACGTCGGGCGGCAAGCACCGCGCGCCCGTGCAGACGGCGGGGCTGGACGACCCCAAGCTGGTGGACCTCGTCGGCTCCGACCTCGCCGCCAAGCTGCGCGAGGACGTGGAACTGATCCAGGGCGCGATGCCCGAGTTCGACGCGGGCGCGTTCCTGTCGGGCGAACTCACCCCGGTCTTCTTCGGCTCCGCGATGAACAATTTCGGCGTCGAGCACTTCCTGAGCCACTTCGTGGACCTCGCGCCGCCGCCTGGCCCGGCCCTGACGAACCTGGGCGAACGCGACCCGGACGCGCCTTTCGCGGGCTTCGTGTTCAAGCTCCAGGCCAACATGAGCCGGGCACACCGCGACCGCACCGCCTTCATGCGCGTGATCAGCGGTCACTTCGAGCGCGGCATGGACGTGACCCACACCCGCACCGGGCGCAAGCTGCGGCTCTCGCAGGCCCACACCCTCTTCGCGCAGGACCGCGAGAAGGTGGAGGAAGCGTACCCCGGCGACATCGTGGGTCTGGTCAATCCCGGCGTGTTCCAGATCGGGGACGTGGTGAGCGTGGACCCCAAGGTGACGCTGCCCAGCTTCCCGCGTTTCACACCCGAAACCTTCGCCACCATTGCCCTCAAGGACGTGGGCAAGCGCAAGGCGTTCATGAAGGGCCTGACGCAACTCGCCGAGGAAGGCGTGGTGCAGGTCTTCTACCCCACCGACGGCGCGCGTGATCCCTACCTGGGCGCGGTCGGCCCCCTCCAGTTCGAGGTCTTCCAGGCCCGCTTGCAGGAGGAGTACGGCGTGGACGTGGAGCTCCACGTGACCGGCTACCAACTGGTGCGCTGGCTGGCCGGGGACGCGGGCAGTGTGGCCCGCTTCGCCCGGCACGTGGAGGACGACCAGGGCCGCCCGGTGATGCTCTTCCGCAGCCGCTACGACCTGGAGTACACCGCCGAGCAGCACCCCGAGATCGAGTTCCTGCCACTGCCCAAAGACCTGACTCGGGTGTAAGGATGGACCTCAAGCGCGTCCCCCGGCCTTCTTCTCCATGCCCGCTGTCAGCGCGGCGCTGCGGCTGAACGTGAAGGCGGTGACCGACCTGGGCCTCACCCGGACCCGCTTCGGCTACAGGGGCCAGTCGCAGGTGAAGGAGGCGGGGCGCATCTACCGCCAGAGCTTCATGCTCAGCGGCGAGGGCATCTTCACCGGCGGCGAGTGCGGCTGCGGCCAGAAGGGCTGTCCCCACCTCGCCCGCGTGCTGCTGAACCCCACGCTGGAACGGGCGCTGGCAGCGGCCGAAGGGGAGACGGAGGAGGCCGAACGGTTGCCCGAACCCGTCCCACCTTCTCCCGAATCCGAAGCGGAAGAGGACACTGGCCCCCTCCCGCCCCTCGCCAGTCCGCTGCGAAGTTGGCTGAGCTACGCGGCGGACCTGGGCGGCAGGCCGGAACCCGCCGAAACGCCGCTGCGCTTTGAGCTGGACGTGCAGGTGCGCGCCCGCTCGGCCCGCGAGGTGCTGACCCTGCGGGTGTGGCGGACGGGCCTGCGGAACGGTCACCTTTCCCGCCTCGCGGTGTATCCGCTCCCGCACGCCCTGCGCTGGTCGCACGGGGCCGCCGATGCCAAAAGCCTGCCCCGTTATGCCCGCCCCGACCGCGACGTGCTGCAACTGCTCGCGCTGGGGGCCGAGAGCGGCGTGCAGGGCGGCGAGGAGACGTGGTTCCTGGGCAACCACCCCCTCACCGACACGCTGCTGACGCGCCTGCTGGACACCGGGCGGCTGTACTGGGCAGGGAGGAGCGAACCGCTGCGCCCCGGCCCCGGGCAGCCAGTCACCTACGCCTGGGAGATGGACGCGGGCGGCGTGCAGCGGCCCACGCTGGCGCTGCCGGAAGGCGTGCGCGTGCTGCCCGTCTCGCCCCGCTGGTACGTGGACGAGGCGGCGGGAACCCTGGGCCGCCTGACCTCGGCGCTCCCGCCCGCATTGGAGGACGCCTTCCTGGGCGTGCCACCCGTCCCCCCGCGCAGGCGGCCAGTTTCGCGCGTGCCCTGCGCGAGAGTTTTCCGGGGCTGGACGTGCCCACGCCCCGCCCGGTCCGCACGATCCGTGCTCCCCTGAAGTACCGGCCGGTCCTGACCCTGCGTGAGGAGCCGGTGGAGGTGAGCCGCCGTCAGGGCTGGCGCCGGGTCACCTCCTTGGAACGCCTGGGCGTCGCCCACCTCGCCCACCATTACGACGGCAAGCCGCTCGACCTGGAGCGGCAGAACTACGTGGATGGTGTCCTGCACCTGGCCTCCCGGGACCCCGCCGCCGAGAAGAAGGCCAGCGGCCAGGTGACCCGGACGGGCCTCAAGCGCCTCCAGACCCTGCAACCGCGCGGCGACCACATCCGCCACCCCCAGGCGCAGGCCCTCTACACCTTCGCTAACGAGGCCGACTGGCAACGCTTCCTGACAGCGGAAATGCCGAAGCTGGAGGCCAAAGGCTTCCGCGTGGAGCTGGACCCCAGCTTCCCCTACCGCTTTGCCGAAGTCGAGGACTGGTACGGCGAGGCCGAGGAAGAAGGCGGCTGGTTCACGCTCGAACTGGGCGTCATCGTGGACGGGCAGCGGCACAGCCTGATTCCCATCCTCGTCTCGCTGATTGCCGAACATCCCGAACTCTTCACGCCCGAAGCCCTCGCCGCGCTGAAGGACGACGACCTGATCACGGCCCGGTTGCCGGATGGCCGCCGCCTGCCGCTTCCCGCTGGCCGCGTCCGCGCGATCCTCAGCGTGCTGGTGGAACTGCACCTGCGCGAACTGCCGGACGGCCCACTGCGCCTGCCGATTCTGGACGCCGCCCGCCTCGCGATGCTGGACGAGGCGCTGCACGCGCGCTGGCTGGGGGCCGACCGCTTGCTCGAACTGGGCCGCCGCCTGCGTTCCTTTCAGGGCGTGAAGGAGATCACGCCGCCCGCCGGTCTGAACGCCAACCTGCGCCCCTACCAGCAGCAAGGCCTCGCGTGGCTGCAATTCCTGCGCGAGTACGACCTGGGCGGGATTCTGGCGGACGACATGGGTTTAGGCAAAACTGCCCAAACCCTCGCCCACCTCCAGACCGAGAAGGAAGCGGGACGCGCCGACCGCCCCAGCCTGGTCGTTGCGCCAACGAGCGTCCTGAGCAACTGGCGCGCCGAGGCGGCCCGCTTCACGCCCGGCCTGAAAGTCCTGACCCTGCACGGCCCCGCCCGCAAGGCCGACTTTGCCCGCATTCCTGAATACGACCTCGTGCTGTCCACCTACCCGCTGCTGCCGCGCGATGTTGACCAACTCCGCGAACACGAGTTCCATCTCCTCGTGCTGGACGAGGCGCAGAACATCAAGAATCCGAAGAGCGCAGCGGCGAAGGCGGCGGGGGCTTTGAAGGCCCGTCACCGCCTCGCCCTGACCGGGACGCCCCTCGAAAACCATCTGGGCGAGCTGTGGTCACAGTTCAACTTCCTGACGCCGGGCCTGCTGCACGACGAGAAGACCTTCCGCGAGCTGTACCGCACCCCGATTGAGAAGCAGGGCGACCGCGCCCGCCAGGCCGCCCTCGCCGCCCGCGTGAAGCCCTTCATCCTGCGCCGCGAGAAACGCGACGTGGCAAAGGAGCTCCCGCCCAAGACCGAGATTCCGGTCCGTGTGACGCTCGACGGTGACCAGCGGGACCTCTACGAGACGGTGCGCGTAACCATGCTCGAAAGGGTGCGCGAGGAACTGGACGCGCGCGGCCTGGCCCGCTCCACCGTCGCCATTCTGGACGCACTGCTTAAATTACGGCAGGCCGTTACCGACCCGCGCCTGGTCAAGCTGGAGGCCGCCCGCAAGGTGAAGGGCAGCGCCAAACTCGACTGGCTCACGCAGAACCTCCCGCAGATGGTGGAGGAAGGCCGCCGCATCCTGATCTTCTCGCAGTTCGCCACGCTGCTGGGGCTGCTGGAAGACACGCTGAGCGAGTTGGACCTCCCCTACGCCAAGCTCACCGGGCAGACGAAGGACCGCGCTACGCCCGTTCAACGGTTCCAGAACGGCGAGGTGCCCGTCTTCCTGATCAGCCTGAAAGCGGGGGGCGTCGGCCTGAACCTCACCGCCGCCGACACCGTCATCCACCTCGACCCCTGGTGGAACCCCGCCGCCGAGAACCAGGCCACCGACCGCGCCTACCGCATCGGGCAGGACAAGCCGGTCTTCGTCTACAAGCTGATTGCGGCGGGCAGCGTGGAGGAGCGCATTCTGGACCTCCAGAACCGGAAGGCGGCCCTGGCAAAAGGCGTACTGGACGGCGGCCTCACGAGCGCGACGCAACTGACGACGGGCGATCTGGAGGTGCTGTTCGCGCCTTTGGAGGAGGAGGAACCGCTCCCCGCCTGAACGTCCCCACCACACTCTAAATTGGGCGCATGGCCCGCTTCCCCCTTGCCTGCCTGTTCCTGCTGACCCTGAGTGCCTGTACCCTCAGCCCGTCCCGCTCGACTCCCTTTGCCGCCGGGCAGAACTGGCTGGCGCAGGGTTACGACAATGGACAGCTCACCAGCGCCGAGGTGGCGACCGGACGCTTCAGCACCTACGACATGGACCGCAGCGACGTTCCTGCGGGCAGTGAAAAGGCCAGCGTGAAGGTCCGCAGCAACCTCAACCCGGTTATGACCCTGCGTCTGCTGTTCCCCGGCGGAACGCCCATGATCGTGCAGACTCTCAGCACGGGCGAGACGGACTTCCTGTGGAATGCGGGCATGGCCGGGGCGATCTACCGCTGCCGGGTGCTGGCACGTGACGCCGGGATCACCTACATTTCCGGCGATTTCGTGCGGGTGGACCAGGGGAAGGAAGTGCCGCTGGGCAGTTGCGGCGTGCGGCAGCGGTAAACGTTCCGTCAGAGGGGGTGAGGCATGCTGCTTGAGTGCGTCTCCTGCTTCCCCTCCTCCTCGCCGCACTGCTCGGCAGCGTGCGGGCGGCCCCAGCCTCCGCGCCCCCCGCCGGGTATGTGCTGTCCGGCATGCCGCTCGTCCACCAGACGTATAACGCCTGCGGCCCGGCGAGCATCACGCAGGTGCTTGCCTACTTCGGCATCAAGGTCAGCCTGGCCGACGTGAGCCGCCTGACCCGGCCCGACGAGCGGGCGTATATGACCGCACAGGCCATCGTGGACTTCGCGCCGCAGGTCGGCATGGAGGCCCGGCTGTACCGGGGCGGTTCCCTGGAGACGGTCCGCTCGGCCATCCGCGCCCGCCTGCCGCTGATCGCCCTGCAATCCCACATCACGGCCACGCAGGTCATCCCACACTGGCGCGTCGTGACTGGATATGACGACGCCCGACAGCAGGTGTACCTGATGGACCCGCTGCTCGGGTACGTCCGGATGGGCTACGCCGACTTCACGCGCGTCTGGGCGGACCACCAGGGGCAGTTCGCGGTGATGTACCCGCCGGGGTGGCGGGAGACGGTGCGGAAGGTGATCGGATAGGTATTGACGGGCCATGAGCTATAAGCCGTGAGCTTTGAGCAAGAAGGCTGAAGCGACAGCCGAGGCCAGTGGGCTTGCTCATAGCCCATAGCCTGCCCCTACAAACCGCCCCCCCTCCTGCACCACTTCCCCGTCCAGGCTCAGGCGTCCGCCCTGCCGCAGATCGGTGATCAGGTCCCAGTGAATCGCGCTCGCGTTCATGCCGCCCGTCTCGGGATAGGAGCGGCCCAGCGCGAGGTGGACGGTGCCGCCGATCTTCTCGTCGAAGAGGATGTTCCCGGTGGGTATCTGAATGCCCTCGTTCGTGCCGATCCCCAGTTCGCCCAGCCGCCGCGCGCCGGGGTCGGTGGCGAGGGCCGCCCGCAACACATCCTCGCCTTCCTCGGCGCTGGCCTCCACGACCTCGCCCGCGCGGAAGACCAGGCGGGCGCCGCGTACCATCTGCCCGCCGTAGCTCGCGGGAATGGTGAAGGTGATGACACCCTCGGCGCTGTCCTCCAACGGCCCGGTGAAGACCTCGCCGCTGGGCATGTTGCGCTTGCCGTCGCTGTTGGCCCAGGTGCGCCTACCCACGCGCAGCGTCAGGTCGGTGCCCGGGGCCTCGATCCGCACGGTGTCGGCGCGGCTCAGGCGCTCGATCAACCTCGCCTGCCTCTCGCGGACCTCGCCCCAGGCGGCCACCGGGTCGGGGCGGTCGAGGAACATCGCGCGCATCACGAAGGCGCCGAACTCGGCCTCGGTCATCCCGGCCTGCATGGCGGCATACGGGGTGGGGTAGAGGGTCAGGCTCCACTTCTTCCGGGCGCGGGCGGCAGCGATAGGTGCGCGGGCGGCGGTCAGGCGGGCACGGCGCGAGGCGTCCCCGTCGCTGCCCGGCTCCGGCGTCAGAATCCGCAGGCTGCCGTCCAGCGCCTCCACGTCCGCGAGGTCGGCGGGGTGGATGGTGTCCAGTACGGCGTCGGCGGCGAGGGCGGCGAAGTCGTCGTCCTGACCGGGGTAATCGAGACGCACCACCGGACGTGCGCCCCGCTTCAGGAAGGCCCGCGTCACCTCGCGCACCAGGGGCAGGGCCGCCGTACCGCCCGCGACCAGCAGGCGCTCGCCCGGCTGCGCGCTGAGGCAGTAGTCGGCCAGCAGGGCCGCGTGCCGCGCTGGGTCGTAGTTCAGGGGGGAGGCCGCCTCACGATTCGTCTGCACGCGCCCGAGCCTAGCACCCACGGGCACCGGCTATCCTGCCGGGACATGACGGCCCCCTCCTCCCGGCTCGACCCCCTGAATACCGCGGTCCTGACCATCTCCTGCCCCGACCGGGGCGGCATCGTGGCGGCGGTGTCACAGTTCCTGCACAACCACGGCGCCAACATCATCCACTCCGACCAGCACAGCACCGACCCGGCGGGCGGCACCTTCTTCATGCGGATGGAGTTCTATCTGGAGGGCCTGGACCTGGCCCGCGAGCCGTTCGAGCGCGCCTTCGCGTCGGTCGTCGCCGCGCCCTTTGGGATGGACTGGCGGTTGAGCTACACGGCGGAACCCAAACGCATGGCGATTCTGGTCAGCCGGTACGACCATTGCTTTCTGGACCTGCTGTGGCGCAAGCGCCGGGGCGAACTGAACGTGGAGATTCCCCTGGTGATCAGCAACCACGAGGACCTGCGCCGTGACGCGGAGATGTTCGGGATTCCCTTCCACGTGGTCCCCGTCACCAGGGAGAACAAGGCCGAGGCCGAGGCTGAGCAGGTGCGGCTGCTGAAGGAGGCCGGGGCAGAGTTCGCCGTCCTCGCCCGCTACATGCAGATTCTCAGCGGCGACTTCCTGCGCGACTTCGGGCGCCCGGTCATCAACATCCACCACTCCTTCCTGCCCGCCTTCGTCGGCGCCAACCCCTACCGCGCGGCCTTCCAGCGCGGCGTGAAGCTGATCGGCGCGACCAGCCACTACGTGACGGAAGAACTCGACGCCGGGCCGATCATCGCGCAGGACGTGGTGCCGGTGACCCACCGCGAGACGCCCGACACCCTGATGCGCCTGGGCCGCGACGTGGAACGCCAGGTGCTCGCCCGCGCCGTCAAAGCCCATGTGGAAGACCGGGTGCTGGTGTACGGGAACAAGACGGTGGTGTTCTAGGGAGGGATCAGGTGTCAGGAATTAGGGCTTTTCCTGATGCCTAACCCCTCACTCCTGACCCCTTCAGTGCAGCACCCGCACATCCCCAGGCAGGAAGCCCAGGAGCGTCTCCAGGCGGCCGAGGAGGGTCGGGGCTTCGAGCGCCCTCTCCCGCTGCCCGGCGTCGAGGGGGAGCAGTGCGGCGGCGAAACTGGCGATCAGCAGGGGGTCTTGCGGGGCACTCTCGCGGATGGCGTCGGCGTCGGCCGGGCGCAGGCGCATCAGATCGGACACGAGGCGCCGGGCGACGGCTTCCTCGGCGGGGCGGTCCAGGGGGGCGGGGGCGAGCGGCCAGACGGTCACGTCCGCCCCCAGGTACGTGTGCGTCAGATCGAAATCCTGCACCCTGAACCGCTCGCCACCCACCACCAGGATGCTGCTGGTGCCGTCCTCGTGGGTTTCGGACCGCCGCAGGTGCGCCAGCGTGCCGACCCGGGTGACCCGCTCGTGGAAGGGCAGCGGCGAAACCTCGCGGGGCTGCACGATCCGCACGATCCCGAACGGCTCCCCGCTCGTCTGCACGCGCGTCAGCAGTTCCCGGTAACGCGGCTCGAACACGTACAGGGGAAGCACCTGTCCGGGAAACAGCACGACGTTCGGGAGGGGGAACAGCGGTACACGCATCTCTCCCGTCATGGTGCGCCGTTTCGGCGGCCGACAAGTGAGCAAGGCATACAGAAGACGCGGCTGGACGTGGTTTTTGCCCTGTGCCTGTTCGCCTGTGTGGTTCGGCCTGCGTGCGGCTTAGCGGTTCAGGTCCCCTCGGCGTCGGCCCGGACCTTGCGGCGACGTTTGGGCGCGGGGGGAGGAGGCGCGCCCCACGCCGCCAGTTGCTCGGGCGTCACCCCCAGCGTGAGCAGGTGCGCGCTGTCCTGGGGCGTCAGGTCCGCGCTGGCGAGCAGATCGGGCCGCCGCGCCAGCGTCCGCGCGAGCGCGTGTTCCCGCCGCCACCGGGCGACGGCGCCGTGGTTGCCGCCCTTCAGCACTTCGGGCACGCTCTCGCCGCGCCACTCCGGGGGGCGGGTGTATTCCGGATAGTCCAGCAGACCACTGGAAAAGCTGTCCGCCCGGTGCGAGTCCTCGTCGCCCAGAACGCCCGGGACCAGGCGCGCGACCGCTTCCAGCACGCAGGCCGCCGCCGCCTCGCCCCCCATCATCACGAAGTCCCCGAGGCTGAGTTCGCGCGTCGCCAGCCTTTCCACCCGCGCGTCGAAGCCCTCATAGCGCCCGCACAGGAAGGCGAGGTGCGACCGCGTGGACAGCTCCTCCGCCGTCCGCTGCGTGAACCGCTCCCCGGCGGGCGTGAACAGGATCATCTCGTCGGCGGGGGGCAGGCTGGCGAGTGCCCGCTCGGCCACGTCCACCCGGATCACCATGCCCGCGCCGCCGCCGTAGGGCGTGTCGTCCACCTTGAGATGCTTGTTCTCCGCAAAGTCCCGCATGTTCACGAGCTTCACGTCCACCAGCCCCCGCGCCCGCGCCTTCCCCACGATGGCCTCCGACGCGAACGGCGCGAGCAGTTCGGGAAAGAGGGTGAGGAAGGAGAAGGTCAGCATGGGGGGCCTCGGCCCTCTGCGTCGCGCAGCGCCTCATACCAAATTGTGTTGATTCGGGAGAATCAACCGAGCGGAGCGAGCAGCAAAAAGTACCGGCTGGCGGCGATGGAAGAACGTCCGGCGCTCTCCCGGATGTTCTGGAATCAGAGCAAGTCGGTATCACTCCTCCACCCCTTCGCCCAGCAGCCCCGCCGGGGCGTCTTCCGTCAGGGCAATGGCGGCGGGGCGTCCTGTTTCGCCTGTGCGGACGACCACGTAAGGCGCTTGCAGGGGCAGGAAGCCCTCACCGCCCGCGTGCGTGACGACCAGCAAATCCTGATGCCCCGCGTCCACGACGTCCCGGACCTCGCCCACCTGTTCGCCGCCCGCGCCCTGGACCGGCAGGCCGCGCAACTCGTGGTAGTAGTAGCGGCCCGCTTCCAGCGGGGGGAGGTCGGCGTCGGCGGCGTACACGTTCGCGCCCCGCAGTTCCTCGGCCCCCTCGCGGCTGGTGATGCCCGCGAGCTGGAGGGCCACGCCCGGCGCGAGGGCCTCGGCGCGGCGCACCCGCAGCCAGCCCCGGCCCTCCACCCACACGCGCTCCAGCGCGAGCAATTGCTGCGGGTCGCCCAGCACGTACACCTTCACGCCGCCCTGGACACCGTGCGGCCCGAGGAAATGACCCAGCCGGGTCGTGTCGGCCGGGGCGGTCAAGGCTGGCCCCTCACGGCTTGCGCGGCGCGTCGAGGTCCACGTTCACGCGCTCGTGGGGGTCACTGGCCGCGCGCACCAGCGTGCGGATCGCCTGAATCACGCGCCCCTGCCGTCCGATCAGGCGGCCTTCCTCGCCCGGCCCGACCCGCACAATCACGGTTGGTCCACGCCGGGAAGCGCGCACCAGCGAAGGCTGGTCCACCACGCTCTGCGCCAGAAACAGCGTCAGGTCTACAGGGTCGGTCTTCATGCGGGGCATTGTAGAGGAGGGCGTGTGGCTTGTGGAGAAAAGAGGAAGGTGAGAGGCGCTGGACGATGCGGCCCACCTTCTTTTTCTACAAGCGACAAGCCACGCGCCACAAGTCAAAAAAAGAGGCCCCCGCAGGAGCCTCTCTCTTCGTTGCCTTTGCTCAGGCGACCTTGACGCCCTGGGACTTCAGCAGGCGGCGGGCGGTCTGGGTGGGCTGGGCGCCCACGGAGAGCCAGTAGGCCGCGCGCTCGGCGTTGACCTTCAGGTAGTTCTCGGTGGTCTTGCGGGGGTCGTAGTGCCCCAGGTTCTCGATGTAGCCACCGTCGCGGGGACGGCGGGAATCGGTGACCACGATGCGGTAGTGGGGGTTGTGGGCAGAGCCGAAACGGGACAGGCGAATCTTGACCATGATCTGAAAAACCTCGGGTTGGGATGTTGAGGGTGGGCTTCCCCGCTTAGGTCACGGGAATGATGCGCCCGCAGCAGCCAACCGGAAGCGCACCGAAGAAGAGTAGCAGAGGAGGGGGGGAGGGGCAAGGGCTTGTGGAACGGAGCCTGTGGCTTGTCGACGAGCGAACGCGCCAGCTTGAAGCCTCAGCCTCCACAAGCGACAAGCCACAGGCCACACGCCTCCCCTCAGAACGGCGGCGGCACCGGCTGGCGCGACCCGCCGCTCACGCTGTTCACCTGAAAGGCCATGCGGCCCGGCCCGAAGATCGGGCTGCCGCCGATGGTGCCCAGCGGGGTGCCGCGCGCGACCCGCTCCCCGACCTGCACCCGCGCGTCTTGCAGCCCGAAGTAGGCGGTGACGGTGGGGCCGTGGTCGAGCAGGACCACCCAGCCCAGGCTGGCGTAGTAGGTGGTGGCGATCACGTTGCCATCGAGCGCGGCGACCGCCTGGCCGTCCCCCGCGCCTTGCAGGACGCTCCACTGCGCGCCGCCCTGGCCGTAGGGCTGGCTGACGCTGCCGCCGGGGAGCGGGAACCCGACCGGGCCGCTGACGGGGGGAGGGGGGCAAGCGCCTGCTCGACACGCACCGTCGCCTGCTGGACCTGGGTTTCGCGCTGTTGCAGGGCGGCCTGTTCCTGCTGGAGCTGCGCCTGCCGCTGGCGCTGGGTGGCGTCGCGGGCCGCAGCAGCCTGAGCGGCGGCCTGTTCACGGGCGCGGGCTTCGGCCTCGGCTCTGGCCTGGGCGGCCGCCTGTGCCTGTGCCTGGGCCTGCGCTCTGGCCCGCGCTTCGGCCTCGGCCCGCGCCCGGGCCTCGGCGGCGGCACGTTCCCGTGCCAGGCGGGCCTGCCGTTCCTGTTCGGCGCGGAGGCGGGCCAGCCGCAGCGCCTCCTGCCGCGCGCGCTCCTGCGCCTCGCGGATGCGGCGCAGCTCGGCCTCGCGGCGTTTGCGTTCTTCCTCCAGGCGGCGCCTCCGTTCGGCCTCGATCCGGGTACGTTCCTGCACGACCTTGCCCACCAGTTCGTCGATGGTCTGGGCGGTCAGGGCCTGCTGCGCCTGGGTGTGGGTGGCCAGGGTCCGCTGGCCCTGCTCGCTGCGTTTCAGGCTGGCCAGGAGCCCCTGCTGCTCGGCGCGGCGGTCGCGGAGCTGCGTGAGCTTGGCGACGCGCTGCGTCTGGAGGGCCTGGAGGTCTGCTGCCTGCCGCGCCTGCTGGGTGCGCTGTGTCTCCAGCGTCCGCACCTCCTGCCGCAGCGTCTCGATCACCGCGACGTTGTGCTGCCCGGCCATATTGGCGTATTTCAGCCGGATCAGCAGGTCCGACAGGCTGCGGGCCTGCGACAGGAGCTGGAGATAGCGGCCGCTCCGTTCGCGGTACAGGGCGCCGAGCAGTTCGCGCACGTCCTGCTGAAGCTGCGTCACCCGGGCCTGCGTCACCTGACCCTGCGCGGTGGTGTCGGCCAGTTGCCGCTGCGCGAGGGCCACCCGCGCCGCCAGGACCGCCGTCTCGTTTTCCAGACTGGCGACCTGCCCGGCCAGCACGTCCAGCCGGTCCAGCGTCTGCCGCTGCTGCGCCGTCAGGCTCTGGATGTTGGCCCGCAGCCGTTCCAGTTCCTGCCGCTGCTGCGCGCCGAGCTGCCGCTGCTGCTGCAAGTCGCGTTCGAGTTGCTGGAGCCGCTGGCTGGTCGTCGGCAGGACGAGCGGGGGAGCGCCCGGCAGATCGGGCAGGGGCGGGTCCGCCTGGGCGGGGCCAGCCTGAGCAGGGGCGACCTGTGAGGGGACGGGCGTCTGTGCCCCCGCCAGCAGCGCCGCCGACAGCAGCACCAGCGCGGGCCAGCCGCGCGCCCTCACTCCAGCTCCCGCAGGTAGCGCCGTGAGGCAAACAGGCTGCCCGTCAGGCCGATCAGCACGCCCAGCACCCCCACACCGCCCAGGATCGGGAGCAGGCTGGGCAGGTCGCGCACCACCGGGAAGACCGGAGCGAACAGTTGCACCCGCGCCGCGAGGGCGAGGTAAGCGGGCGTCAGCAGCGCGAGGGCCAGCGCCGCCGCCGTCACGCCCAGCAGCACACCCTCGATCACGTGCGGCATCCGGATAAACCCGCGCGTCGCGCCCAGCAGCCGCATCACGCTGATCTCGTTGCGCCGGGCATACATCGCGACCCGGACCGCGTTCAGGATGTTAAAGAGGGTGCCCAGCAGCAGCAGGCCCACCAGCACGTAGCCCGCGCCGCGCACCGCCGTCAGCGTCCGCACGGTCTGATCCACGTAGCCTGCGCCGTACTCCACGTCCTCCACGCCCGGCAGGGTGGACACCGCCGCCGCGACCGTCCGCGAGTCCTCCACCCGGCTCACCCGCATCCGCAGCGTGTCGGGAAAGGGGTTTCCGGCGAGCTGAGCCGCGTCCCGCGCATACGGGTAATCGCGCGTCATCTCGGCCAGCACCTGCTCGCTCGTCGCCAGCGAGGCCTCCCGCACCTGGGGGAGCGCGCGCACCTGCGTCAAGAGCGCCTGCCCGTTCGCCCCGTCCCGCAGGAACGCCGCCACCTCCACCTGCGATTCGAGCTGTTCCAGCGTCCGGTCCACGTTCAGCGTCAGCAGCAGCACGAACCCCAGCATCAGCAGCGTCAGCGTCATGGTGGTCAGCGTGGCAAAGGTCGCCGTGAGGTTGCCCCGCATGGCGAGCAGGGCCTGGCGGAAGTGGTAGGTCATGACGCGCCCCCGGCGCGGTCTAAAGGTCTAACCGTCAAACCGTCTAGGGGGACCCGGCCGTTCGACGGTTTGACCGTTCGACGGTTTGACGGGGCGGCCCTCCCCCTCACAGCGTATACCCCCCATACGGGTCGTCCCGCACCAGCCGCCCCTTCCGCAGCGTCAGGGTGCGGTGGCGGAAGGTTTCCACCAGGTCGCGGGCGTGGGTGGCGACGATCACGGTGGTGCCGCGCAGGTTGACGTTCTGGAGGACTCTGAGGACCTCGCGGCTGTGGTCGGGGTCGAGGTTGCCGGTGGGTTCGTCGGCCAGGAGGAGGGGCGGGTCGGCCACGATGGCGCGGGCAATCGCCACCCGCTGTTGCTCGCCCTGGGAGAGCTGCACCGGCAGGGCGTGCTTCTTGTGCTCCAGGCCGACCGTCCGCATGGCCGTGGTGACGCGGCCCGCCCACTCGCGCTGCGGGACCCCGGTCACGCGCAGGGTAAAGGCCACGTTGTCGTAAGCATTCAGGTGGTCGAGCAGCAGGTTGTCCTGAAAGACGGTGCCGATGCGGCGGCGCAGCAGCGCGGTGCGGCGGCCCCGGTAGCGGGCGAGCGTTTCCCCGGCCACCCGGATCTCGCCGCGGGTGGGCAGCGCCCGCTTGAGCACCAGATTCATGAAGCTGCTCTTGCCCGCGCCCGAGTGCCCCACCAGGTACACGAACTCCCCCTTCCCGACCTGGAGGCTCAGGTCGTCGAGCGCGAGGGTACGGGTCACGGGATATTCCAGCGTCACGTTCTTGAACTGGATCATGGCTGGCCTCCGCCGGAAGCAACGTGGGCGCGCGGCAAACTGTGCGGGTGCGTCATGCTCGCGGCCCAGCATAGCCCAGGCCTCCGCTATAGCGTGAAGGAATCTTCATAAATCAGCCCGCCGGGGGGAAAGCCGCTCCGTCACTTCCGCCTCAAATGTCCTTCACCCGCCCGCCCTATTCTGGCCGCGTGAACCGGAAACGCATGATGCTCGTGGCGGGTGCCCTCGCCGCTACCGCCGCCGTGGGGTACGCGCAAATGGGCGGGTACACCCAGTCGGACCTGACCAAGACCGATACCGGCCGCGCCTTTCTCCAGGTGATCGGCGCCCTGAACCAGTACTACCTCTATCCCATCGATCAGGAGAAGCTGCTGCGCGGCGCGATCAACGGCGCCATCGGCAGCCTGAACGACGAGTTCACGTACTACAGCGAGCCCGCGAACAACGCCATCGACAACCAGAACCTCAACGGCGAATTCGGCGGGATCGGCGTCACGCTGGTCGCCGCGAACGCCGACGGCACCGGAGGCAAGATCGACAACGTCTACAAGGGTGGGGCCGCCGCGAACGCCGGGGTGCAGATCGGTGACGTGTTCGTGAAGATCGACGACAAGGACGTGCTGAACAGCAAGCTCGACGAGATCGTGCGCCTGGTGCGCGGCAAGGAGGGCACGACCGTGAGCGTGACCTTCGCGCGCGCGGGCAAGCCCTACACCGTGAAGATGGAGCGCCGCAAGGTCACCATCGTCAGCGTCGAGGAGACGGTGCTGCCGGGCAATGTCGGCTACATCGCGCTGAACACCTTCTACAACTCGAAGGCCAGCGAGCAGTTCCGCGCCGCCGTGGCCGACATGAAGAAGAAGGGCGTGCAGAAGCTGATCCTCGACCTGCGCGACAACGGCGGCGGCCTGCTGAACGCGGGCGTGGACGTGGCCGACCAGTTCCTCTGGCAGGGCGACATCGTCAGCCTGCGTGACCGCAGCGGCAAGACCGAGGTGTACGGCAAGGCCACCCGCAGCCCCGGCGACTACACCGGCAAGCTGATCGTGCTGGTGAACAAGAACAGCGCCAGCGCCAGCGAGGTGGTGGCGGGCGCGCTTCAGGACACCAAGCGGGCCACCATCGTCGGGGAGCAGACCTTCGGCAAGGGGGTCGCGCAGATTCCAATCGACACGGTGGACGGCGGCAAGGTCGCCATCGTGGCGAACGAGTGGCTGACCCCCAATGGCCGCCAGATTCACAAGAAGGGCATCACGCCCGACGTGGTCGTAAAGGACACGCGCTACACCGTGCCCCTGAATTTCACCGGGGGTGGCCTGGAGCCGAACGCCAAGATCACCCTGACCGTGGACGGCAAGCCCGTGACCGTCACCGCCGACAAGGACGGCAAGTTCACCTACACCGGCGAGGTCAAGCGCCCCACCCACAGCACCACCCAGGGCGAGGCGGTGGTGGACCCGCAGGACGACGCGATCCTGAAAAAGGCGCTGGACCTGCTGAAGTAAGCGGTCAGCTTTCAGCCGTCAGCAGGGCGTCCCCGTGGAGTGGGACGCCCTGCTTGACTTGTCGGCGGCCAGCTTGTCCTCAGCCGCTTTCGGTCACGAGGTGGGGATCTGGTCCAGGAACCCGACGACGGTGCCGAAGCGGCCTCCTATGATCTGGCCCACGTCGGTGCCCCGGGCGACTGCGGCGCCATCAGCGGGCGCGAGTTCCCAGGAGAAGCGGGTGTGGTCGTGGTGGGCCTCCACCTCCGAAGCGAGGCGGAAGCGGAGGCCGGGAAATTGCGCCTGCGCCGCGCCGATCATGGCGGTGATGCCGCTGTGGCCCGCGCCCTGCATGAGCGGGTCCACATAGGTGGCCTCCTCGGTGTACGTCCGGGCCACGATCTCGCGGCGGCGGTCCTCGTCCGGCTCGTTCCAGGCGGCGAGATAAAGATCAACCAGTTCACCAGCGTTACTCATGCGAAGCCTCCTCCGGGCAGACACCCTTGACCTGCTCCAGTGCCGTTCCCAGGAGCATGATGTGGAGGGGACGGGTGGCCTGTCGATGACCCCGGAGGTCATTGGCAACGGCGGGGAGCGGAGCTTACCCTCTGGAAATGACCGCGACCCTGCCCCCCTTCGGCGACCTGCTGCGCGGCTGGCGACAGCGCCGCCGCCTCAGCCAACTGGACCTCGCGGGTGATGCCGACATCTCTGCCCGGCACCTGAGTTACGTGGAAACCGGGCGTTCGGTGCCGAGCCGCGACATGGTGCTGCGCCTGGCGGAGCAGCTGGACGTGCCCCTGCGGGAGCGCAACACCCTGCTGCTGGCGGCGGGCTACGCCCCGATGTTCTCGGAGCGGCCCCTGCACGACCCCGCGCTGGGGGCGGCCCTGGAGGCGGTCGAGGCGGTTCTGGCCGGGCACGAGCCCTATCCGGCCCTGGCGGTGGACCATCACTGGAACCTCGTCGCGGCCAACCGTGCCGTGGGGCCTCTGCTCGCAGGCGTGGACGCCGAACTGCTGACGCCGCCCGTCAACGTCCTGCGCCTGAGCCTCCACCCGCGGGGACTCGCGCCGCGCATTGAGAACCTGAGCGAGTGGCGTCTCCACCTCCTGAACCGCCTCGCCGGGCAGATCGAGCGGAGTGGGGACGCCGAACTCGCACACCTCCGCCGCGAACTGGCCGCCTACCCGGCCCCCGACCCACTGCCAGCGGGCACCCACGGTCACGCTCAGGCCCATGTCTTCGTCCCGCTGCGGCTGATGACCTCGCAGGGTCCCCTCGCGCTGCTGGGGACGACCACCGTTTTTGGGACCCCTCTGGACGTGACCCTCTCGGAACTGGCCATCGAAGCCTTCTTCCCGGCGGATGCGGCCACGGGCGAGCGGTTGCGTGCCCTGCTGGAGGTGCCGCCAGGGGGTGCGGCCGGTGAGGGCGGCGGGTGAAACCGGGGCGCCGTACTTTTTGCCACTCGCTCCGCTCGGTTGATTCCTTGGAATCAACGCAATTTGGTATCAATCCCAGTCCCACTCGCGCCAGTCGCTGGGTCTGGCCTCGCGGCTGGCCTGTTTTTTCTCCGAGGGGGCGTCGGGCAGCGGATACCAGGGATAGGCGGCGGCGAGGGCCGCGTGCAGCCGCCCCAGCAGCAGGGTGCGTAGCGCGGCCTCCTCGCGCGGGGTGACCTTGCCGAGGTCCCGGGCGAGCCGCGTGAGGGTGTCTTCCAGCGCCGGGAGGTGCGGCTCGCGGGCCTTGCGGACGGCCCCCTTGCGGAGCGGCTCGGGGTGAATGGTGGGCGTGTAGCTCTCGGCGGCAGCTTGCAGCAGCGCGGCGCGCTTCGCCTGGCGCGTCTCCCGTGCCCGTTCGGCACGTTCGCGGGCGTCGGCGGCGCGGGCCTGGCCGATCAGGAAGGCCTCGTCGCGCTCGGCGTCCAGCACCCGTTCCTCGCGGTAGAGCTTGACGGGGGGGAGGCGGCGGCGGCCCATCTTCAGGCCGTTCTCGCGTGTGAGGTCGTGCTGGCCCAGGAAGCGGGCGATCAACCCGGCTGTCCAGCCGCGCTCCTTGAGGTCCTGCGTCGCCAGGAAGCCCGGCGGCGTGACCGGCTTGGGGCCTTTGGGGCGGGGCGTATCCCGGCGCTTCTTCACGCGCCTGACCTCCCGGGGTGAGGGGGCACGCCAGGAGCGGTCATGCACGCAGCCTAACGCGCCTCCCATTCGGCGCGCAGCAGGTCCAGCTTCACGCTGTCGAAACGTTGCCCCCGTACCGGGTACGCCTCCCGCACCCGCGCGCACTCGCGGAACCCCACCCGCCGCGCGGCGCGGATCATGCGCTCGTTGCCGCTCCAGGTGGACACGGTGACCACGTGTGCGTTTGTCCATTCGAAGGTGTCGGCCACCCACAGGCGGAGGGCGCGGGTGCCGATGCCTGCGCCCCAGGACGCCGGGTCATAGATCAGGATACCCAGGTCCCACCACCCGCCGCCCACCGGTTCCTCCTCCGAGCGGTTCACCATGCCCACGCACACGCCGTCCACGTCGATCACGCGCTCGTCGGCGTCCGGGCCATTCTGGGCGAGGTACTGCGCGTAGGCGCGCATGGTTTTGTTGGTCGCGGCCGCTGCGAAGTAGGGCGCGTCCCAGCGTCGCCACTCGGCCTGCGGGTCGTTCAGCCAGCGGGTCAGGGTCGGCAGGTCGCGCGGCTGCCGGTCGCGCAGCACCACCGGACGGGCGGGGGAGACGTTCACGCCGCGCATGATGCCAGATGTGCCGGGGCGGGCCATTCTGGCGGGCACAGTGTGCTTTTCCCGTTAAGGTGGGCGGCGTGAAGCGTTCTCTGTTCCTCACGGCCCTGCTCGCCCTCACGCTGCCCACCGCCCTGGCCGCGCCCGCGTCCCCCCGCACGAAGGCGCAGCAGATTGCCCTGCTCCGCGTGCAGGCCCTCGCGCACGCGGCCATCACGCCCGCCACGCTCGCCGTCAGCGGCAGGCCCATGACGTTCACGGTGCCCAACGATTACCTGTATCACCGTGACCTGCGCGTCACCGCGTACCGCCTGGACGACTTCCTGCGCGCCCGCCTGCCGGACCTTGGCGCGCTGCTCGCCCGGGATGCCGCCGTGATGCTGTACTGCGCCGACGGCTACGCGCCCATCGCCCGGCTGCGTGACCTGGTCGGCGCGGGCGGATGGATCGCCGCCAGCAGTCCCGAGGTGGACGCCGACACGCGCTGGCCCGCCGTGACCTACAAGGACAAGCCTCTGCCCGCCGGGCAGATCGGGTACTACCTCGTCTGGGAGAACCACCGGTACCCCGAAAAGCCCCAGCCCTGGGGCCTGGTGGACGTGTACGTGTTGCCCGCCGGAACCACCGTCAGGTGACTCCGAACTGTCAGGCATTCGGGCGGCTGGCCTGAAGGGCTTCCCAGTCCTGCCGCAGCACGGCCAGGCGCACGCTGTCCCAGCGTTTCCCTTCCCACAGCCGCGCTTCCGGCACGCGCCCGCATTCGCGGTAGCCGACGCGCTGCGCGGCGCGGATCATGCGCTCGTTGCCGCCCCAGGTGGTCAGCATGACGACGTGCGCTTCCGTTTCGCGGAACGTCGTTTCCGTCCAGAGCGCCAGCGCCCGGGTGCCCAGTCCCCCGCCCCAGTGCCGCGGGTCGTAGATCACCAGGCCGAGTTCCCACCAGCCGCCGCCCGCCGGGGCTTCCTCCCAGCGGCTCACCTGGCCGATGCACTCGTCATCCAGCGCAAGGACGCGGCTGCTTTGCGCGGGGGGCTGGCTCAGCCGCTTCTCGGTGTAGGCCCCCAGCGTGAGTGTTGAAGGTTCGTCCCGCTCGTGGAAATACGGCGCGTCCCAGCGTTTCCATTCCGGGCTGGCTTCGGCCTGTTCCCAGCGCCACTGAATCGGGAAATCCTCGGGCCGCCGTTCGCGGAGGGTGAGTTCGGGCATTCGCCCCAGCGTACGGGAGGGACACCTTCCGCACATCCGCCAGTTGACCGGCCGCCTTCTGAAGAACGCCTGAAGCGTTGCCGGAAGCAGGCGCGGCCCCCGGTTGTTACGGTGATCCATGCCTCAGAAACCGGACCTCCCCCTTCCCCAGTCCGAGCAGCGCCGCGTCGGGTACGCCATCGTCGGCATCGGTGAACTCAGCAGCGAGGAACTGATTCCCGGCGCGCGGACCAGTGAGCATGCCTACGTCGCGGCCCTGGTCACGGGCGACCCCGAGAAGGGTAAGGCGTTCGCGCGTGCCTACGATCTGACCGAGCAGGACGTGTACCCCTATGACCGCTTCGAGGAACTGGGGCAGCGCGAGGACGTGGAGGCCGTCTACATCGTCCTCCCCAACAGCCTGCACCGCGAGTACGTGGAGCGGGCCGCAAAGATGGGCAAGCACGTCCTGTGCGAGAAGCCCCTCAGCGTCAGTGCCGAAGACGCGCAGGCGATGGTGGACGCCTGCAAGGAAGCGGGCGTGCTGCTGATGACCGCCTACCGCTGCCAGTACACCCCCGAACACTGGGCCGCGCGGGACGCTGTTCAGGACGGCAAGCTCGGCCCGGTCAAGCTGATCGACTCCATTCACGGTCAGGTGCAGGACGACCCGGAAGCGTGGCGACTCAAGCGTGACCTGGCGGGCGGCGGTCCCCTGGTGGATGTGGGCATCTACTGCCTGAACACCATCCGCTTCCTGCTGGGGCAGGAACCCGAGTGGGTCTTCGCCACCCTGCACCAGCCGCAGGACGACCCGCGCTTCAAGGAAGTCGAGGAGTCCATGAGCTTCCTGCTGGGCTTCCCCGGCGGCATCGTCGCCAACTGCCTGACCAGCTACGGCACCCAGAAAACCGCGACCCTGCGCGTGCTGGGTGAACAGGGCACCGTCCTGATGGACCCCGCCTTCACCTACCAGGGCCTCGAACTGACCCTCTCCGACCAGCAGGGCGACTTCCAGCCGAAGTTCCCCAGTGAGGACCAGTTCAGCCTGGAGCTGGACCACTTCGCCCAGTGCATCCGCGAGAAGAAGACGCCCTGGACCCCCGGCGAGGAAGGCGTGCAGGACCACCGCATCATGGACGCGCTGTACCGGAGTGCCCGGAGCGGCCAGGTGGTGAAGCTGGAGAAGGTCGGGGGCCGGGACGCCTTCCGGGGCGAGAAGCCGCGGGCGGCGGGGCGGCAGTCAGCGTGGGGATGAACGCCGCCTGGCGTGGCCTGAACCCCGGCGAGCCCAGCCTCGAACACCTGCGCCTTACCCCCTGGACGGCGGTGGAGGGAACGGTCGTCGGCCTCCGGGAGGGGCAACCTTACACGCTGCATTACTGGCTAGACCTGACAGAAGACGGTCATCCCTTCCGCCTGCGCTGCGACCTGGGGAACCGACCCTCGCTGGACCTCACGCGCTCGCGGGCAGGCGAATGGACGGACGCCGAAGGCCGCCTGCTCCCTGGCCTGTCCGGCTGCACCGACGTGGACCTCCGCGCGACCCCCTTCACGAACACGCTGCCCATCCGCCGCCTGGGCTTGCCTGTGGGCGAGGCGGGCGAGGTGCGCGCGGTGTGGGTGAACGTCCCCACGCTGGAAACGCGCGTCGCCCGCCAACGCTACACGCGGACGGGCGACCTGACCTACCGCTACGAGAATCTGGAGAGCGGGTACGTCAACGAGATCACCGTGGATGGGGAAGGGCTGGTCACGCTCTATCCGGGAGCCTTCGGGCGTCTGGTCTGACCTTACCCGCAGCGGAAGGGAATGGGAATCGGCCCGCAGCAGCACACGCCCCGCACGCGCGGCCCGTCCGTGCCGAACGCCAGCGGTGACCCGGCACGCAGGAGGTTATGGGCTGCCCGGCACTCGCGGAAGCGTGCGGCGATCCGCGCCCGGCCTTTCAGCAGGCCCTCCTCCCGAATGATTCGCGCCACTGCCGCCGAGCATGACTCGCCGCCGTAGAGCGCCGCGTGCGCGCAGCAAAAGCCCTTGCGCCGCGAGAGGTGCCGCTGGTAGAAGCGGATGCCGGAGAGGGTGAGGGTGTCGAGGGGGGACATGGGGCGAGGGTAGGGGAGAGGCGCTCCCCCCGGTTCCTATTTGGCTGAAGGCGCCTCAATGAGCAGGCGTAGACTTTCCCGCATGGCCCGCCGCGCCCGCTTTGCCCAGGCCCAGTTCGCCCTCTGGCCCGACGAGGGACTGCTGGAGGCCGTCCGGTCGTTTCCCGGCGAGCGGATCAACATCCTCCGCACCGAGTTGGATGATGGCCGCGACACCCTGACCGTGGACCTCGCGGACGAGTTCTACCGCGCCTCCGGGGAGGACGGCTGGCAGGTGGGACCGGACGGCCGCCCCGACCCCCGCCACCATGGCCGCCTGCTGCGCCTGACCTGGGAAAGCCGCTGGGAGGGGAGCATCTATCACGGCAACCGGATTTTCGCGCTGGAGAGCTACGACGAGTTCTACGGGGGACCGTACGGCACCTTCCACCCGACCCGGCAGGGGTTGCCCCCGTCCTTCCTGTACGAGGTGGTGAGCGACCCCGACCCCTGGATCACCGAGATTCTGGAGGAGAACGACAACACCGACACTTTCCCGCCCTACGGCGTGCCGGTGGCGGTGAGCGAGAAGTTGCGGGCACGCGAGCCACAGATCGAGACGACCGGGCGCTTCTTTCCAGAGAACGCCCGGCCCAGTGACACGGGAAGCGGCTTCGTCTACAGCTTGGGCCGTCCGGCGCCGACCACACCGGAACAGTGGGCCGAGGCACAGGCGCAGATGAGGCGGCTCCGTGAGGCCCAGTGGCAGGCGCAGCGCCGCCGCCCGCGCTACCGCCACCTGTTGCTCGCCTCGGGCACGCACATTCTGGAGGTGCTGTGCGAGGATTTGCCGACGTGGGCGTGGGTGGGCGGGAGCTGACGGGCTGGGTCAACCGTTTGCGGCCTGGGCCTCCGGCGGCGGGGCCGTCAGTTGCCTCATCAGACTGGCCGTGTCCATCAGGTGCCAGAGGTCGGTGTTCTTGCCGTCCTCCCAGCGCAGAAAGTGCATGTGGCGCATCCTGATCTTCCTGCCGGTGGGGGAAGCTCGCGGAAAGGCCCGATGTCAAAGCGGCCGAGGTGGGTGCCGGTCATCGTGGAGTGGAAGGCGACGATATCGCCCTCGGCCAGGACGTGATGCACCTCGAAGTGCAGGTCGGGGAAGGCCCGCCGCATCATGGAGACGGTGTCCCTGAGGTGGCGGAGCATGTCGGTGCCGGGCGTCTCCTGGTGGTCTACCCCCCGTGCGGGGATCACCTCGTCGAAGACGGAGACGTCACCTTGATTGAAGGCCCGCTCCAGGGTCTGCATCGCCAACTGCCGATTCAGCTCTGCCGACATACCTTCCCTCCATTCGATGTAGTGAAACTACACCCAACATCGTTGTACTCTTCCTGTATGGGCAGTGTCAAGGCCGAACCCAGACTCACCCACCGTCAGCGCCAGGCGCTCGCCACGCAGCAGCTCGTGGTGGGCGCCGCCCGCCGCCTGTTTCTGGAGCAGGGGTACGGCGCGACCACCATCGACGACATCGCCCGTGAAGCTGGCGTGGCGGTCAGCACGGTCTACAGCATCTTCGGCAACAAACGCGGGGTGCTCCGCGCCATCCGCGAAGCGTGGCACCAGACATCCCGGCAGCGCGACTTTCGCCAGGACGCCCTCGCCCACGAGAACCCCGCCCAGCGTTTTGAATTGATGGCCCATCTCACCCGGCGGCAATGGGAAACGGGCGCCGAGATGGTCCGCATCTACCAGAGCGCCGGGGCCGCCGACCCCGAGGCCGCCGCCGAACTCCAGCAGGCCCTGGGGGGCCGCCGCGCCGCCCAGCGTCACTTCGTCGCGGAAAGTGCGGCCATGCTGCGACCGGGCCTGAGTGTGGAGCGGGCCTCGGCGCTACTCCAGGCGCTGACACTGTTCGAGGTGTACCACGAACTCGTCACCGAGTCGGGCTGGACGCCGGACGAGTACGAAGCCTGGCTGGCCCGGACGCTGGGGGAGCAGTTGCTGGGGGGGGCACTGCCGGAGGGGGATGAGCCTTCAGTTCAGTCCTGAATCAGCCACAGATTCGCTGGACGGAATCCGGCGTCCTCCAGCGCAGCGGCCCGCTCAGTCCACGCTGCCGGGCAGATGACCTCAACGGTGTGCTTGCCGCGCTTGTGGAAGGCGTGGTGCGCTGCATTCAGCAGGGCCGGGAAGATGTTCCAGGCGTCCGCATACAGGTCGTCGATCAGTCCCACGCCCTCTGCGTTATGCGCGGGCGGCGACCCAGCGGGCTGCGCGACGACAAAACCATCCACGCCGCTTGGGCCCTCGTGGACCAGCAGATCACGGTCTGGGAGCGTGAGGCTGTGGCGCATCCAGTCTTCAAAGCGGGCGGACGCCTCCGGGTGCGGGGTCCAGAAGCGCGGGTTGGCGCGGCGTTTGCCCTCCTGCGCGTCCCGGTTCAGGCGGACGAGGGCGGGTAGGTCATCTTCCCGGGCGGGCCGGATGGAAGCGGGAGCCGGTACAGAAGGGTCAACAGGGCGGGCCATCCACAGCGTCAGGGGCGCGTAACCGTGCGCTTGCAACAGCCGCAGTCGCTCCTTGTCACGGGCCGGACAGGCGGCATTGATCAGGGCAGCCTCTGCCGCTCTCAGAAAGCTCTCGGCAGCCGACAGAAGCAGGGGGAGGGCTCCGGGTGTGTCCGCGTAGAAGTCCTCCCCGATCAGCCCGGCAAGGAGACTCCGGTACACGGGTGGAGCCGGATAAAGTCCCGCTGAGATAACACCCACAGCCTCTCCATTCTGTTCCGCCAGGAACCACGCGAACCGTTCCGGGCTGGAGAACTCGCCTTCCAGCCTGGATCGCACCCGGTTTTCCGCCTCCGGGTGAAGGGGCCACAGCGCCGGTTCCAGTTCAGCGCGAGTCCTGGCCGCCACCAGAATGAGGGGAATCAGCGCGGGGATGTCCTCCTTCCCCGTCCGCCGAGTTGTGATGGTGTTCACAAGAAGAATGTACCGGGATTCAGCCGTTAAAAGTAAACCCTTCTCCCTCCGCATCCACCGTCACTCCGCCCCCATCCTTCAACTGCCCGAACAGCAGTTCATCGGCCAGCGGGCGTTTCACCCTCTCCTCGATCACGCGGGCGAGGGGGCGCGCGCCCATCTGCGGGTCGTAGCCCAGTTGGGCGAGGAGGGCCCGGGCGGCGGGCGTGACGGTCAGTGTGACGCCGCGCTCGGCCAGTTGTGCCGCCAGTTGCGCCAGGAACTTGTCCACCACGCTTGCCATCACCTCGCGCGAGAGCGGCTTGAAGTGGATCACGGCGTCCAGCCGGTTACGGAACTCGGGCGTGAAGGTGCGCTTGACGGCTTCCGCCTCCTCGCCCGCGCGGCCCTCACGGGAGAAACCCAGGGCGGGACGGCTGGCGTCGGCGGCCCCGGCGTTGGTGGTGAAGATCAGGATCAGGCCGCGTCCGTCCACCTTCTTGCCGGTGTGGTCGGTCAGCGTGCCGTGGTCCATCAACTGAAGGAAGAGGTTGTAGACGTCCGGGTGCGCCTTCTCGATCTCGTCCAGCAGCAGGACCGCGTGGGGATTCTTCGCTACCGCGTCCGTCAGCAGGCCGCCCTGGTCGAAGCCCACGTAGCCGGGAGGGGCACCGATCAAGCGGGCGACGGTGTGCGCTTCCTGATACTCGCTCATGTCGAAGCGGGCCAGATGCACGCCCAGGCGGTCCGCGAGGGCGCGGGCCAGCTCGGTCTTGCCCACGCCGGTCGGTCCGGCGAACAGGAAGGCCCCCTGTGGCTTCTGCGGATCGCGCAGGCCCGCCCGGGCGAGCTTCACGGCGCTGGCGACGGCTCCCACGGCCGCATCCTGCCCGAACACCCGCGCCTTCAGGTCGGTTTCCAGCGTGGCGAGGGATTTGACTTCCTCGGCCTTCACCGCGCCGACCGGCACGCGGGCCATGCGGGCGACGGTGGCCTCGATGTCCGTCTCGCTGATCTCGCCGCCCTTCCCGGCGGAGGAGCGGGCGGCTCCGGCTTCGTCCAGCACGTCAATCGCCTTGTCGGGCAGGAAGCGGTCGCGCAGGTGGCGCGCGGAGAGGCGCACGGCGGCATCCAGCGCCCCCTCGGTGTACGTGACGCCGTGGTGCCGGGCGTACCCCGGCGCCAGGCCGCGCAGGATGGCGAGCGCGTCCTCCTCGGACGGTTCGGGCACGTCCACCGTCTGAAAGCGGCGCCACAGCGCCCGGTCCCGTTCGAGGTGGCGCAGTTCGGGAGGCGTGGTCGCGCCCAGCACCCGCAGCCGCCCGCGAGCCAGCGCCGGTTTGAGGAGGTTGGCGGCGTCCACGCTGCCGCCCTCGGTGGCTCCGGCGCCGACCAGCGTGTGCAGTTCGTCGATGAACAGCACCGCGTTCTGACCGTCCAGCGCGCTCAAGACCGCCTTGAGCCGCTGCTCGAAGTCGCCCCGGTAGCGGGTTCCGGCCAGCAACGCGCCCAGGTCGAGGGCATAGACGGAAGCGCCGCGCAGGAAGCCCGGGGCCTGGCCGTCCGCCACCCGCTGCGCCAGGCCCTCCGCCAGCGCCGTCTTGCCCACGCCCGGCTCGCCCACCAGGACGGGATTGTTCTTGGCCCGCCGCGCGAGGATATGCACCATGCGCTCCAGTTCGGCCTCCCGCCCGATCACCGGGTCGAACTCGCCTGCCCTGGCCTGGGCGGTCAGGTCGGTCGCGTAGGCCTTCAGCGGGTTCTGTTCGGCCGGTCCACCGGTTTCCGGTTCGCCGTCCACGCCCGCGACCTGCCGCTCGCGCTCACGGCCTGCCACCTTGGCGGCGCCGTGCGAGATGTACCCCAGCACGTCCAGCCGGGTCACGCCCTGGGCTTCCAGCGCCGCGCGGGCGGGGGAGTCCTCCTCTTCCAGCAGTTCGGCCAGGACGCGCGCGCCGTCGGCCTGTTCGTGGCCCTTGCCGCTCGCGTGCAGTTGCAGGACCGCGCCCCGCACGACCCGGTGAACACCCAGCGTGAAGTCGGGCTGGGCGCCTTCCACCACCTCGAAGCCGTCCAGCAGCGCCAGGAGGTCGTCCCGCAGTCGTTCCACATCCGTGCCGACCGCCAGCAGCGCCTCGCGCCCCTCGGGGTCGTGGGTCAGGGCCAGCAGGAGGTGTTCGAGGGTCACCAGTTCGTGCCCGGCCTCGCGGGCGTAGTCGGCGGCGCGGCCGAGCGTGACTTGCAGATGGTCGCCGATCACTGTGCCTCCCTCACTCGCCCGCCTCCGGTTCCGCGACCAGCCGCAGCGGGTGGCCTTGCTGCCGGGCGTGCGCCATCACCTGCGCGACCTTGGTTTCGGCCACGTCGCGCGTGTACACGCCCGCCACGCCCTGTCCCTTGTGATGAACCGCCAGCATGATCAGTTGCGCCTCGCTCTCCGCCTTGCGGAAGTAGCTCCGGAGCACCTCGACCACGAACTCCATCGGGGTGTAATCGTCGTTCAGGAGCAGCACCCGGTAGAGCCGGGGGCGTTGGGTGGTCGTGCGCTCCAGCGTCCCGGTGCGTTCCAGGGTTCCGGTGCGGCCCTCGCCGTCTCGCCGCGTCATACCTGGGAGTCTACCCGCGCGGGGCAGGGAAAGGCGGGGCAGGGGTCACGGTCCGGGGCAAAAGGAAAGCCTCCCACGTCGGGGAGGCTCGCCAGAAGGGGCGGTTTACATCCGGCGTTCGGCGTCCTTGACGGTGTTCTTCACGTCGTTCGCCGTGTTCTGGGCGTCGTTCTTGGTATTCTGAGCCGCGTTCTGAACGTCGTTCTTGACGTTCTGGGCCCCGGCGCGCAGGTCGGCGGCGGCATTCTGAGCCGCGTTCTGGGCCTGGTTCAGGTTCTGCTGGGCATCGGCCTTGATGTTGGCGGCGGCCTGCTGGGCCTGGTCCTTCGCCTGGTTCGCGGCCTGCTGGACATTCTGCTTGGCGTCCTGGGCGGCGTCCTTCAGGCGGGGTTCCACGTCCTTCGCCTCGTCCTTGGCGGTGTTCGCCACGTCGCGCGCGGCGTCCTTGGCCTCGGTGGCGGCTCCGGCGACGGCCACCTTCGCCTCGCCTGCCACGTCCTTCGCCTTGTCCAGCCCCGCCTGCACGCCGCCCTGCTGCACGGCGTCCTTGACCTCGCCCGCCTTGTCGGCGATGACGTGTCCGGCGCTGGCGGCGGCGTCCTTGGTCTTCTCCCAGCCCTTGGCGACGCTGTCGCCCACGTTCTCGGCGGCGTCCTTGAGGCCCAGTTCGGAGAGTTTCTGGTCCAGGGCGCGGCGGTTTTGCTCGCGGCTGAGGTAGTAGGCCACGCCCCCGATCAGGGCGCCCAGCAGCAGGAGTCGCTTCAGCGGAAAGTGACGTTCTTCGCGTTCAAACATACCAATCAGCGTAGGCCCGCCCTCTCACCGGAGGATGAGCGCCCGTTCAGGGCAGGTTCACGCCGTCCGGCCCGGCAGGCCCAGCCGCCGCGCCAGCCCTTCTTCCAGCAGCCATTCCTCGGGTTCCCCCGCGTCCGTCACTCGCAGCAGCACGCAGCCCCGGTCCAGGTAGAAGGCGACGACCTTGGCCCACGCCTCCTCCTCGTCCCCGGCTTCCTCCTCCAGATCGGCCAGGGTGCCCCACACGTCCCCCTCCACCTCCGCGCTCCGCAGCGCCTCGGCGTGGCCGCTCAGGACGTAGGGGTCCACGGCTTCCTCCGGCGGATAGATGCCGCCCGGTTCACGCACGGCCAGCCGGTCGTCCCGCTCGTAGAGGTTCGCCAGGAACGCCTCCCACTGGTCGCCGGTCATGTCGATGATGCTGTCACTCATGCCGGGAGTGTACGGCGCGGCCCGGCGCAGGGCCTCCCGGCACCGCCCGCCTTCGCCAACCCTTTACGCCCCCGGCGCGGGGGGAACCGAAGGCCGCCCCACCTCATACACTGGATCAGTATGCCGATCTTCACGCAGCGAACCATCCGGGGCGTGCTGGCGTTTCTCGCCATGCTCGCACTTGTCCTCGCCGTGCTGGCCCTGCTGGGGCACGCCGCCGCACAATCGGGGGGCGGTTTCGGGGGCAGCACCGGCGGCAGTTCGGGGGGCGGAGGGTACTCGGGCGGCGGCTACAGCGGCGGGGGCGGCTACAGCGGTGGCGGGTACTCGGGAGGTGGGTACTCCGGCCCGATCATCGTCGGCGGGGGCGGGTTCGGTCCCGGTTACTACGGCGGCGGGGGTGGGGGCTTCGGCCTCTTCGGGCTGATCATCTTCGGGCTGGTGATCTTCGCGGTGGTCGGCTTCATGCGCCGCAGCCTGGGCGGGGGGGCGCGCGGGGTCTGGGGGCGCTGGGCGGCGTCAGCGGCACCGCGCAGGCCGCCAGCGTCCAACTGCTGCTGGCCGAGGGGGACGAGGTCAAACGCGACCTCCAGCGCATCGCGCAGCAGGGGGACCCCGACACCAACGAGGGCCTCGCGCGGATGCTTCAGGAAGCGGCGCTGGCCTTGCTGCGCCACCCCGAACGCTGGGTGTACGGCAATGTCGAGCGCGCGCAGGGCCCGGCCAGCAGCGCCGACAGCCAGGTGGGCGCCTGGGCCACCGAGGCCCGCGCCGCCTTTACCGAGCAGACCACCAGCAACTACCAGAACCGCGACCCCCACAGCGGCTTCGCGCACCGCGGCGACTACACCTTCCAGAAGGACGCGGGCGACCTGTACCTGGCCGTGACGATTGCCGTCGCCGCGCACGCCCTGGGCAACCTCCCCCCGGCGGGCGTGACTACGGCGGCCGAGGCCCGCGAGGCCCTGATGGTGATCAGCAGCGTGAACCCCGGCGACCTGATCCGCGCCGAGGTGGTCTGGAGCCCCGACGCCGAGGGCGAATTCCTCAGCGAGGACGAGGCGATCCGGAAGTATCCGAAACTGACGAAGCTGTGAAGAGGGGTTAGGCGTTAGGGGATTAGGAGTGAGTGGGGGCAAAGGCGAAAGCTGTAGCCCCCGCTCTCTTTTTCCTAACCCCTCCCCCGTAACCTCCCACCCGGTTTTCCCGCCTGCCGCACGCCATCATCCCCCCAATGGCCCGCCGCCGCCCCTCCTCCGACTGGCCCCCACCGCCGCGTGAACTGCAGGTGTGTGCCCTGTGCGAACGCGGGACGCCGGTGCTGACCGAGCATCATCTGGTGCCCCGGTCGCAGGGGCGGCGGCAGGGTGTGAAGGTGCAGGCCCTTCCCACCGTGGCCCTGTGTCCGGCCTGTCACAAGTTCCTGCACCGGACCTTCAGCAACGCGGAACTGGCGGGCGAGTACCACAGCCTGGACGCCCTGCTGGCCCACGACGCCGTGCGGAGGTTCGTGGCGTGGCTCCGCACCCAGCCCGCCACCAAGGGCGTCCGGGTGCGCTGACAGGGAAGAGGCGGAGTTCCTGCCGGATTACCTGGTCATGCTGCTGAGGTAGGCGACCAGCGCCCTCAGATCGTCCTCGCCGAGCGGCTTGACGACAATCCGCATGGCTTCCGGCTGGGGAATGCCACCGAACGAGGGCGTGTTCTTGTACTCGTGCAGCACGGCCAGGGCGTAGGTGGGCGACTGGTTGGTGATGCTCGCCACGCCCAGATGATCCTCGCCGCGCCCGCTCGCGCCGTGACAGATGGCGCAGGCAATCGCACCCCGGGCCGGGTCGCCGCCCATAAACAGCGCCTCACCCCGGGCGCGCAGGGCCGCGTCGGTCGTGTTCCAGGCAGGCCCGATGGCCTGGGCCGAGAAATAGGCGGCCAGGTCAGCCATGTCCTGGTCTGTGAGGCTCGCCGCCACCCGCTGCATGACCGGGCTGGGCCGCAACTTGGCGCGGAAGGCGGCGAGCTGGAAGCGGACGTAGCCGGGGACCTGTCCGGCCAGCCGCGGCACCTCCGGGTTCGTGCTGACGCCACCCGGGCCGTGACAGCTCTGGCAGACGGAGGCCGAGAGCTGCGCGCCGTGCGCCGCGTTGGGCGTGCTGTACTTCAGCTCCAGCGGGTTGCCCCCGGGGGCGCACCGGGCGGTGAGCCGTTCTGTGCCACGGCAGCCAGAACAGGCGCAGCGAGCGCAAGCGGAGCGGCGAGCCACAGAAAACGTCGAGCGGTACGCTTCATAGCAACCTCCCGTTCGGATGATGGTTCCTTTTCGCTCAAGTGTACTCTATTTCACACTCCTGTGCCGTACGCTGCGGCTTATAGATGAAGGGATCGTGAATTTTCAAAAAGCGATTGTTGAGAAAGTCCGCGAGATAGCAGAAGCTTTCCCACGTCTGGAGCTGACCGACACGGTCGCTCGGCAAGGGAACAGCCGGGGAGATAGGGCGGATACTTCCCCGGAGGCAGCGGGACAGACAAGGGGAGACAGCCTGCCGTTGCGCCGGGAGGCCCTCACACCGGTAGGGGGGAGACTAAACCGTGCCCTCGCTGCTGTCGCGGCCGGGGTGGTCGGTGCCGTCGTCGGCGCCGCTGCCGTCCTCGGCCTCCCGGATGACGCGGCCCCCGTCGATGATGGCGGGGATCATGCCGGTGCCGCTGGGGCCGCTCAGGATGGGCGGCACGAGCAGGCCGTCCGGCCCGCCCCCGTCCCGGACCTCCTCGCCCTCGACCGGCGAGTTCACGAGGTTGCCACTGTCCTGCTCGATTTCCTCGACGCTCTTGCCCAGAGGCGCGTCGCCGTAGCGGTGGTCTGAGTCGGTCATGCTCCAGTGTGCGGCGTGCCGGACTCGGGCAGCGTGAGCCGTGACTTGGGCGGGCCTTCATTTGGGGCTGGCGTCAGGCGGTGTGGGGCGGGCCCGGCGCCGCACCCGCTATCCTGCCCCACAAGGTGAGGAGAATCGAGCCATGAATGACCGCGTGCTGTCGGCCCTCCGGGGTCTGGGAATTGGGGCGGCACCTCTCGCCCTGCTGGAGCGCGAGGGCGCCTTCTTCGCCCTGCTGGAGGGCATGCTGGTCTATCAGGACCAGAACGGCACCCGGCGGGTGACCCTGCGGGACCTGACCCGCATCCACAGTGACCCGGATGGGCTGCTGCGGGTGGAAACGCCCGCCGGGACGGCCCTCACGGCCAGTCTGCTGGGCTTTGACGCCGGGCAGGTGCAGGCATTTTTCTCTCAGGTGCGGGACGCGACCGCCCGGGCCAAGAATCTGCCGACTGGGCCGCTCCCCACCCCGGGAGGCCACAAGACCTTCGGCAGCGTGCCCAAGCCCGTCATGCCTCCGGCCCCTTCCCCCGGCACGACCACCACGGTGATCCTCGGCGCGTCCCCCGAGGCGGGCCCCACCCAGGAGCCAACGGTCCAGGAGCCGCCAGGGCAGGAGCAGAAGGAAGAGCGGCCCGCCGCCCCCCAGGCGATCAAGCCGGGAACGGTGCGCGAGGTGCGCGGCGGGCAGACCAGCCCGGCCCAGGACCCGGTGCCTGCTGCCCCCGGTGGGACGAAGGCCAGCGGGACGAACGTGTTGACCAAAGCCGAGCCGAAGCCCCCAGCCACCCCGTCTCCGGCAGATTCCACCCCGGCGCGGGTGGCCTCGGCCGCCGCGCAGAGCGTCGTGGCCGGGTTGGAGGCGCGGGCCAGTACAGTGAGCGGTCTGGTCAGCCGCCTGCAACTGCTGGGGGTGGTGCTGGGGCTGGCGGCGGTCGGGCTGGCCGTGTTCCAGTTCCTCGGGGGCACGCCCCTGCTGGGGCTGTGGACACTGATCGCCGGGGGCGTGGGCTGCATCGCGCTGCTCGCCTTCGCGGACGTGACCCGCCTGCTCGTGGCCCTGGCCCGGGCGGTGGCGGAAGCCGGGCAGGCCGCTGACCGGTCCAGGGACGACCATGCCTGATCCCGCCCGTGAACTCGTCACCCGGGCGGTGGCGATCCCGTCCGTCTCGGGTGAGGAGGCGCAGGTGGCGGCCTACCTGACGGACTGGATGAGCGCGCATGGGTTCGCCGCGCATATCGACCCGGCCGGGAACGCGGTGGGGGAGCGGGGCCACGGTCCCCTGACGGTCGTGCTGCTGGGGCATATCGACACCGTTCCGGGGGATATTCCGGTGCGCGTCGAGGGCGACGTGCTGTACGGGCGCGGCAGCGTGGATGCCAAGGGCAGCTTCTGTGCCTTCGTGGCGGCGGTGGCGGCCCTGCCGGGGGCGGCCCTGACCGGCGCGCGCTTCGTCTGCGTCGGCGCGACGGAGGAGGAGGCGCCCAGCAGCCGGGGCGCGCGGCACGCCCTGCACCAGTACCGGCCCGACCTCGTCCTGATCGGGGAGCCGAGCGGCTGGGAAGGCCTGACGCTGGGATATAAGGGCCGCCTGGTCGCCCACCTGCGGGTCGAGAAGCCCAACTTTCACACGGCGGGCGAGGGCACCAGCGCCGCCGACGATCTGGCGGAGGCGTGGTTCCGGGTGCGGGCCTGGGCCGCGCGCCACTCGGGCAACGGGGCCTTCGACACGGTGCAGGCCACCATCCAGAGCATCTCGACCCGGACGGACGGCCTGGCCCAGATCGCGGAGGGTACCTTCGGCCTGCGCCTGCCGCCCCGCCTTTCTCCCGCTGCGGCCGAGGCCGGGCTGGGCGAACTGCTTCAGGACCTGCCCGCCACCCTCACCTTCAGCGGACAGGAAACGGCGGTGCGTCACCCCAAGGACAATGCGCTGACCCGGGCGCTGCGGCTCGCCATCCGTGAGCAGGGGGGCACGCCCGTCTTCAAGGTCAAGACTGGCACCAGCGACATGAACGTGGTCGCGTCAGCGTGGCCGGTGCCCACCGTCGCGTATGGTCCCGGCGACAGCGCCCTCGACCACACGCCGGGCGAACACCTCCGGCTCTCCGAGTACGACCGGGCGGTGGCGGTACTGACGGCGGCGCTGACGCGGCTGGCGGCGGCCCCAGCACCGGCCTGAAACCTTAAGAGTGCGCCGGGTGCCCGGTCCTGCCGGGAAGGGTAAGGTGGGGGCCGCTCCAGTGGCCGGGCGGGGGCAGACCCTCCGGGCGCTGGTGCTTTCTTGGGCACACGTCTTTCCGTTCCACCCCTCAGCCGAGGCAACCGGGCGCGGGCCGCTGAAAGCCGCGCCCCCTGCGGAGATTCATGGACCCCGTCACCATCCTGCTGATTCTGTTCGTCCTCGCGCTGGTGCTGTTCGCTACCGAATGGCTGCCGGTGGACGTGACGGCGCTGCTGCTGCTGGGCGCGCTGCTCGCCCTGGGCCTGCTGACCCCCAAGGAAGCCTTCGCGGGCTTCGGGAGCGACACCGTGCTGACGCTGGCGAGCCTGTTCATCCTGACGCGGGTGCTGCTGCGGGCAGGCGTGATCGAGTGGGTGGGCGTGACACTGGCCCGCCGCGCCCGGAACGCGGGCAGCATGATGCGCGGAATGCTCAGCGCCGTGGCGGGCGTGAGCGCCTTTACCAGCAACACGGCCACGACCGCCGTGTTTCTCCCGGTCGTGACCGGCCTGGCCCGCCGCGCGGGGATCGCCCCCAGCCGCGTGCTGATGCCGCTCGCGTTCTCCAGCATCCTGGGTGGCACGATCACCGTGATCGGCACCAGCACCAATCTCGTCGTGTCGGGGGCGCTTCCGGCGACCGGCCTGAAACCGCTGGGCTTTTTCGAGCTGGCCTGGGTGGGGCTGCCGGTCGCGGTGGTGGGCCTGCTGTACCTCTTTTTCGTCGCGCCCCGGCTGCTGCCCGCGCAGGACGCCGCGCTGGAAGAATCCCTGCGTGCCTATCTCGCGGACCTGACGGTGGCGCCCGGCAGCCCCCTGGCCGGGCAGACGCTGCGCGAAACGGGCCTGGGCCGCGATCACGGCCTGATCGTCGTCGCGGTGCGGCGGGGCAGCGACACCCTGTACGCCCCCGGCCCCGACTTCCGCGTGCAGGAGGGCGACACGCTGGCGGTGGAAGGCCCTTCCGACCGCATCCTGACGGGCAAGAGCACCCTGGGCGTGTTCAGCAAGAGCGAACAGAAACTCCAGGTCGAGGGCACGGCCCCGGTGCGGCTGGTCGAGGCGGTGGTGCTGCCGGGCAGTCCGCTGACGGGGCGGACCCTGCGCGAGTCGCGCTTTCGCGAACGCTACGGCGTCTCCGTCCTGGCCCTGCACCGCCGCGCCCGCACCGTCGAGCGTCTGGCAGGCTTGCGGGTGCAGGTCGGTGACGTGCTGCTGATCCAGGGAAGCGCCGAGCGGGTGGCCGCCCTGGGTGACTACCTGACGGTGCTGGGCGACCTCACCGAGGCGCAGCGTGACCTCCGCAAGGCCCCGCTGGCCCTGCTGCTCTTCGGCGGCGCGGTGGTCACCGGCGGCCTGGGGCTGGTGCCCCTCAGCGTGGCGGTGGTAGTCGCCGTGGCCCTGGCCCTGGCCCTGCGCCTGGTGTCCCCTGAGGAGGCCTACCGGGCCGTGGAGTGGCCGGTGATCGTGCTGGTGGCCTGCATGCTCGCTTTCGGCACCGCCTTCGAGCAGACGGGGGCCGCCAAAGTGTTGACCGGCGCCCTCTCCGGGGTGCTGGAACCGCTCGGCCCCTACGGCCTGCTCGCCGCCCTCTTCGCCGTGACCGTCGCCCTCACCCAGCCGATGAGCAACCAGGCCGCCGCGCTCGTGATGCTGCCCCTGGCCATCGGGACCGCCAAGGCGCTGGGCTATGATCCCCGCCCCTTCGTGATCGCCATTACTATCGCGGCCAGCAACTCCTTCATCACGCCGCTGGAGCCGTCCTGCATGCTGGTGTACGGCCCGGGCCGCTACCGCTTCATGGATTTCGTGCGCGTCGGCACCGGACTGACCGTGGTGACCTTTGCCGTGGCCCTGCTGATCATCCCGCAGGTGTGGCACTTCTGAGCGGTCAGCCGTCAGCAGAAAGATTTCTCCTGCTGACGGCTGACCGCTGAAAGCTAGATAAACAGCGGCGCGTCCGGGTCGTCGGGGAGGGGGCGGTCCTTGCGGGCCAGCAGGGCGGCGGCCGTTCCAATGCCGACCAGGGCACCGAGGGCCAGGACGGCAAACGCCCAGGTCATCAGAACATGACTGCGGTCCGAACTCATGCGTGCAGCATAACAGCCGCCGCCCCCGCGCGTCCCTTACGGCCCTTTCAGGAAGCGGCAGCGCCGGGCTTCAGTCCGCCGGAACGCTCTGCGCGGCGGGTGGCGTGAGTCGCCGGGGGAGGCGCGTCCAGAGGAGCAGCAGGGACAGGGCGCCGAGCAGGGTGAGGGCGACCAGGCCCCAGCGCGGTCCCAGCGGGCCCTGCTTGCTGATCAGGTTGCTGGCGATCAGGGCGCCGGGCGGTCCCATACCGACCAGCACGAAGGAATACAGGCTCATCACGCGCCCGCGAAGCTGGTCGGGGATGCTGAGCTGCACGGTGCTGTTGGCGCTGACCAGTAGGGACAGCATCCCGAACCCGCAGGCCGCCAGGACCGGCGTCCCCAGCACCGGCCCCGGCGTGAAGGCGAGCAGCGCGGTGCTGGCCAGCAGCAGGAGCGCCCCGATCCGCAGGTTCCGCACCGGGTTGGGCTTGCTGGCCTGCCACAGCGCCCCCGCCATCGCGCCCACGCCGAAGGCCGCCGAGAGCACGCCGAAGGTCGCCTCCCGTGCGCCGAACACCACCCGGGCGTAGTACGGAATGATGATGTTGAAGTTGATCACTGTGAGGCTCAGCGCACCGACCAGCAGCATCACGTTCCGCACGGCGGGATTGCCCCTCACGTAGCGCAGGCCCTCGCGGATGTCATCCAGCATGCTGCCGCGCGCCGCGTGTTCGCGCAGCGGAAAGGGCAACGTGGCGATCACGAACAGCACGACGAAGAACGACACGACATTCAGGTAAAAGGGCAGGGCCAGGCGGGCGATGTTGTTCTCGTTGCCGCCCGCCAGCAGGGCCACCCCGAGCGCCGCGACCACCCCGAAGAGCGCCTGCCCGATGGTGCGCGAGACGTTGAAGGACAGGCTGTTCAGCGCCACCGCGTTGGGCACGTCGCCGCGCGGCACGAAGTCCACGACCATGCTCTGACGCGCGGGCATGTCAAAGGCATTGGCCGTGCCGCTGATAAAGGCCAGCACCATCACCAGCGGCAGCGACACCACGCCCAGGTGGGTGGTCACGGCCAGGGCCGCGGCGGTCAGCATCAGCGTGGTCTGGGTGGCGAGCAGCACCCGCCGCCGGGGCACCCGGTCCACAACCGCCCCGGCGAAGAGCGACAGCAGCAGGCTGGGCAGAAACTGCGTGACCGTGACATACCCCAGGGCGGCGCTGCTGCCCCCCGAGAGTTCCAGCACCAGGTACTGCTGCGCGGTCGTCTGCATCCACGACCCGACCAGCGACAGCAGTTGTGAGAACCAGTAACGGCGGTAGGAGGGGTGGCGTAGCGCCCGGAAGGTCTGCATACGCCACGCGGAAGCACGCGCGAGCACCCGCCCAGGATAGGCCCGCACCGCCAGAAGCGGGGCGCCCGTCCCTCCTGGCGGAACACGGCCGGACGCTGGAGCGGGCCGCCCTCCCCCGGTGGGGGAAACCCGGGGGCTTGGCAACTGTGACTTGGGCATGTTACGGTGCCCCTGTTTCAGTTTTCTTCTGGCGGCTCTCATCTGGTGCTCCTGTGTCTGCCGCACCCTGGCCGCTTCCGCCCGTGTGTTTCCGCGCCCTGTGAGTCCTCTTCATGCCCGTGTTCTCCCGCACTGCCCTGCTGCTGGCCCTCCTGACCTTCACTGGAGTCGCGTCGCGCGCGCAGGCTGCCGGTAACACCTTTGACCTGGGAGGCGGCTCGCTTCCCGGGTCTTCGTCTGTGCAGGTGGCCCCCCTCACCCTCACTGTCCAGCCCGGTGACACGGCCTACAGCCTCGCCCGCGCGCATGGCCTGAGTGTCGAGGCGCTCCTGGCCCTGAACGGCCTGAGCAGTCCGGACCTGCGGGTCGGGCAGGTGCTGCGTGTGGGCGAGGTGCCCCCTTACACCGTGCAGCGCGGCGACACCCTGTACTCGTTGGCCCGCCGCTTCGGCGTCAGCGTGGACAGCCTGCTGGCCGCCAATACCCTGCCGCCGGACGCGGTTCTGGAGGTCGGACAGGTGCTGCGTCTTCCCGGCCCGGGCCTGCCCGTGCGCCCGGTGGTGGCCCAGAGCAGCCCGGCCCCGGTGCCCCTGGCCGCGTCCCTGCCCAGTCCGGCCCAGAGTCCGGTCCGGGCGCTGCCCGGCGACTGGCGCGGCACGGCCCTGGCGCTGCTGGGCGTGCCCTACGTGTACGGCGGCAGCACCCCGAGCGGTCTGGATTGCAGCGGGTTCGTCCTCCAGGTCTTCGCGCCGCTGGGCGTGCAACTCCCGCGCCGCAGTGCCGATCAGGCGCAGGTGGGCCTGCCCGTCTCCCCCCCCGAACTGCAACCCGGCGATCTGGTCTTCTTCGATACGGAGGGGCGCGGCCAGGTCACCCACGTCGGCATCTACCTGGGGGACGACCAGTTCGTGAATGCCAATTCCTACAAGGGGCAGGTGGCGGTGGACCACCTGCTGGGCGATCCCTACTGGGCACCCCGCCTGCTCGGCGCGCGCCGCGTGCTGCCAGCCAACGGTCCCGTCTACAGCGTAGGCCGCTGACGCTGCACGGGCGGCAGCTTCACTGTATAGGCTTCAAAGCCGGAGCGCCGCTCGACCCCAGAGAGCGGCGCTCCGGCTTTGTGGCTGCGGCCTCATACCAACTTCAGGGGAGTCGCAGGCGAGGGGCGGGCGGACTCGCAAAGTTGCGAAGCAGAGCGAGCAGAAGAAAATACCGACTGGCGGCGCTGGACCAGGAGCGGGTCAGCCTCCGGCGTTCGCGTCAAGACAGGTGACTTGCAAAGCTCTGCGGGGCAGCGCTACGAGTCCGCAGGAGAGGGGCCGCCCCTGCACCTCCCGCCAACGAAGAACATCCGCTGTCCTGCCCGGCTATTCCGGCCTCAGGGCAAGGTGCTATCCGTTCTGGTCGTCGGCCACGTCCTCGTTTTCCAGCAGATTGCGGTACTCTTCGAGATGTTCGCCCTCGCCGAGTTCACGGGCGATCTTCTCGATGGCGAGGCGGACCACCTCGCTCTTGCTGATCAGGCGCTCGGGGCTGGAGAGTTCATAGGCGGTGCGGGTCAGCAGCGCGTCTTGCTCCTCACTGATAACGACCTGGAGGCGTTTGCGTTCCTTCTTCGGCATCCCCTCTCCCTCTCTGGCGCAGCCTCTCCCGGTGCGGCCTCTCCCCACGTGGAGCTGATTCCTGCACCGTCTGGCTATCTGACTTGCGGCGCAGCGTAGCACGCACCGTGTGGACCCTCAACATCTCTCACAGCCTGCTCGAATGAGATCAGGGAGCAGGGTCCCTCAGAGACGACACACACGCTCTGGCCTCACAGGTTGTAAGGTCAGCGTAGACGTAAGGTGAGCATCATGTGTAACATGCACTCAGCTTTGCACCGGGTACGCCCGGATACCCTGACACTCACCCCGCGCGCCCGCCGCGCCGCCGAAAGGATCACCATGCAACTGACGCCGCTGCACATCCAGGGAGGCCGGGAACTCTCCGGCGAGATCGCTGTCCAGCCCAGCAAGAACGCGGCGCTGCCGATCATCGTGGCCAGCCTCCTGAGCAGCGAACCCGTCACCCTGCACGGGGTCCCCCGCCTCTCGGACGTGTACACCATTCTCGACCTCGCGCACCATATCGGCACGCGCCACGTCTGGGTCGGCCCCAACAGCCTCACCCTGCACACGCCCGAGATCCTGAACACCGACGCCCCCTACGCCCTGGTCAGCAAGATGCGCGCCAGCTTCATCATGATGGGTGCCCTGCTGGCCCGCGCCGGTCAGGCGACCGTGAGCATGCCGGGTGGTTGCGCCTTCGGGTACCGCCCGGTCGATCAGCACGTCAAGGCCTTCCGCGCGCTCGGCATCCGCGTGGTGGAAGAGGGGGGCAACTTTGGGGCCCAGCGGGAGGGCAGCCTGAACGGCGCCTTCGTCTTCGAGCTGCTGACGGTGGGTGGGACGCAGAACGCGATCCTGGCCGCCGTGCTGGGAGACGGTGTGGTGACGCTGGAAAACGCCAGCATCGACACCGACGTGGTGGACCTGATCCACTTCCTCAACAGCCTGGGCGCGGATATCCAGGGGGGCGGGACCAACACCCTCACCATTCGCGGCGTGAAGGCGCTGCGCGGTGGGGAGTACCGGATCATTCCCGACCGCATCGAGGCCGGGACCTTCATGATTGCCGCCGCCGCCACCCGCAGCCGCCTCACGCTGACCAATGTGCGCCCGGACCACCTGCGCGCCGTCAGCAGCAAGCTGATGGAAATGGGCGTGGACATCCTCGAAGCGGAAGACCGCCTGATCGTGGACGCCCGTGACCGCGAGCTGAAGCCGGTGAATGTGACCACCCAGAGCTTCCCCGGCTTCCCCACGGACGTGCAGCCGCAGATGAGCGCGCTGCTCGCCACCGTGCCCGGGACCAGCGTGGTGCAGGACCCGGTCTATCCCGACCGCCTCACGCATGTCGCGGAACTGCACCGCATGGGCGCAAACATCACGGTGAGCGGTTACACCCAGGTCATCCAGGGCGGTGCCCTCCACGCCGCGCCGGTCAAGGCCGCCGACCTGCGTGCCGGGGCGGCCCTCTTCATCGCCGCGCTCACCACCGAGGGCGAGACGGTGATCGACGGCGTGCAGTACCTCAACCGGGGCTACGAGAGATTGGCCGAGCGGCTGCGGTCTATCGGCGCCAACGCCTGGCAGCCCCAGCCGGTGCTGGCGAACGCAATGGACTGAAAGAATAAAGAATAAGGCCGCGAACGCGCCCGCCTCAATGTAGGGGTGGGCGTTTGGCTACCATGAGGCATGAGTGGCCCTGCCCCCAACTTCTGGGAACATGCCCAGGAAATGACGGAAGAAGAGTACCTCCGCACCGAGCCGGACAGTCCTATCAAGCGGGAGTTCGTGGATGGGTACGCCTACCCGCTGCATGGGCCGACGCTGGCGCAGGCGGGGGCCAGCAGTGGGCATGGAGAGATCACCCTGAATATCGGGGCGGCACTGCTCCGCCCAGCGCGGGAGGCAGGTTGTCACGTCTACACCTCGGATATGCGGGTGAACGCCACCAACCCCACCGGAAAGCGCGTGTACTACTACCCGGATGTGGTCGTGACCTGCGAACCGATGCCCCGCGACGCCACCTTCTCCCGTGAACCCTGTCTGCTCGTCGAAGTCCTCAGCCCCAGAACGGGCCACATGGACCGCAACGACAAACTCTGGGCCTACACCAGCCTCCCCAGCCTCCAGACCTACCTGATCGTGGACGCCACCAGGCGGTTTGTCCGGGTCATCCAGAGAACGGCGGGCGGCTGGGAAGAGGTGGAACTGGCGGGTGGGGGAACCATTCCTGTTCCCTGCCTGGATACGACGCTGACGCTCGGTGAAGTGTATGCGGGCGTTCTCGACCCCTAAACCAGCTCCCCCCGCGCCGCCTGTTCCTTCCTGAATTGGAGCTCATACAGGTCGCGGTAGAGGCCACCTGCCGCCATCAGCGCCTCGTGCGTGCCGTCCTCCACGACTTCCCCGGCGTCCAGAACGAGGATGCGGCCCGCGTTCCGGATGGTGCTGAGGCGGTGCGCGATCACGAAGGTGGTGCGGCCCTGCATCAGCGTGTCGAGGGCCGCCTGGACCAGTGCCTCAGATTCGTTGTCGAGAGCACTGGTCGCCTCGTCCAGAATCAGGATGCGGGGGTCCTTGAGCAGCGCGCGGGCGATGGCGACCCGCTGGCGCTGCCCGCCGCTGAGCTTCACGCCGCGCTCACCGACGACGGTCGCATACCCTTCGGGAAAGGCCGTGATGAAGGCGTCGGCGTTCGCGGCACGGGCGGCGGCCTGCACCTCCTCCGGGGTCGCGTCCGGCCTCCCGTAACGGATGTTCTCCTCGATGGAGCCGGAAAAGAGCAGTGTTTCCTGAGGCACCAGACCCACCTGGGCGCGCAGGTCCGCCAGGGCGTAGTCGCGCACGTCCTGCCCGTCTACCCGCAGCGCACCCCCCGTTACGTCCCAGAAGCGCGGAATCAGGTTCACCAGCGTGGTCTTGCCCGCCCCGCTCGGCCCAACCAGCGCGACCACCTGTCCGGCGGGTACGTCGAAACTCACGTCCCGCAGCGTCGGCACGTCGCCGTACTGAAAGGCCACGTGATCGAAGGTGACGCGACCCTCGGCCCGCCCCAGTGGAACCGGTAAGGCCGATTCGGGCAGGTCGCTGCGCTCGTCCAGCAACTCGAAAATCCGGCCCGACGCGCCCAGCGCCTCCTGAAACTGGTTGAAGATGCCGGTCAGACCCGCGACCGTGCCGCCCACCTGAAGGGCGTAGATCAGGAACGTGACGAGCTTGCCGGGCGTGAGATCGCCCGCCATCACCTGCCGCCCGCCGTACCACAGCACGACCGCGAGCGCCCCGAAGGTCAGGAAACCCATGGTGCCCGCCATCAGGGCCTGGAGGCGGTTGCGGCGCAGGGCCACCCGGAAGGCGCGGGTCATGCCTGCGCCGTAGCGCCCGCGCTCCAGGTTCTCGGCAGTGAAGCTCTGCACGACCCGCACGCCGCCCAGGGCCTCGGCGGCGTCGGCGTTCGCGGCGGCGATGGTGTCCTGAAGCTGGCGGGCCACCCGGCGCAGGCGGCGGCCCAGCACCACGGCGGTGCCGATCACCAGCGGAATCACGGCCAGCGTCAGCAGGCTGAGGCGCGGGCTGGTCAGCACCAGCAGGACCACGCTTCCGACCAGCGCCACCGTCTGACTGAACAGTTGCGCCAGCGCCGTGCTCGACACCGCCTGTACCGTACTCACGTCCGAGGTGAGGCGGCTGGTCAGGTCGCCCGTCTTGTGCGCCGTGAAAAACTGCGGCGAGAGCGAGAGCAGATGCGAGAACAGGCTCCTTCGCAGGTCCGCCACTACGCCCGACCCCACCATCGAGAGCAGGTACGACTGCGCCGCCCCGAACAGCGCACTCAGCGCGAAGATGCCCAGCAGCAGCAGCACCGTCCGGTCGAGCGGCCCGGTGTCCGTGCTGCCCACCTTCAGGAAGGAAGCGTCGATCAGCCGCCCGAACAGCAGCGGAAAGACGAGATTCAGCCCACTGGAAACCAGCGTGGCGAGGACGCCCAGCACGAACAGCACCCGGTAAGGCCGCGCGTAGGCCAGCAGCCGCGCGAGTTGCCGGGGGTCGCGCCTGGGGCGCGGGGTGTTCGGGTCGCGGGCCGCCGGGGTCAGGCGAGAGGGGCGGGAGAGCATGGGGGTAGGGTACGCCTCGTGAGGCGGGCCAAAGGGACAAAGGCAGGCGGCGGGCCTCCCTCCGCACCCGCCGCTCCCCCTGGCCTTCCGCTTACGCCAGCGCCGTTTCGGCCTCCACCGACGACATCCCGAATGCGTCCGCGACGCCCTGGTACGTCAACTGGCCCCCGTAGGTGTTCAGGCCCAGCATCAGCGCCGGGTTGCGCTGCAAGGCCGCGAGGCCCTGGTCGGCCAGCAGCAGCACATAGGGGAAGGTGGCGTTCGTGAGGGCGAAGGTGCTGGTGCGCGGCACGGCGCCGGGCATGTTCGCCACGCCGTAGTGAATGACGCCGTCCACCACGTAGGTCGGGTCGTCGTGCGTGGTCGGGTGGATCGTCTCCACGCAGCCGCCCTGGTCCACCGCCACGTCCACGATGACGCTGCCTTCCTGCATCAGCGGCAGCATGTCGCGCGTGACGAGGTGCGGGGCCTTCGCGCCGGGAATCAGCACCGCGCCAATCAGGAGGTCGGTGTCCGGCAGCAGCGCGCGGATGTTCGCCTCGCTGCTCATCATCGTGGTGAGTCTGCCGAAGAACACGTCGTCGAGGTAGGTCAGGCGGCGGTGCGACACGTCCAGCACGGTCACCTTGGCCCCCAGGCCCATCGCCATCTTCGCGGCGTTGGTGCCGACCACGCCGCCGCCGACGATCAGCACATGCCCCGGCTGCACGCCGGGCACGCCGCCCAGCAGCACGCCGCGCCCGCCGACCGGCTTCTGGAGGTGGTACGCGCCCGCCTGTACGCTGAGGCGCCCCGCGACCTCCGACATGGGGGTCAGGAGGGGCAGGCTGCCGTCTTCGAGCTGCACCGTCTCGTAGGCGACGGCGGTCGTCCCGGCGTTCAGCAGCGCCTCGGTGAGCGGGCGGTCGGCGGCCAGGTGCAGGTACGTGAACAGCAGCAGGTCGGGCCGCAGGTACTGATACTCGGAAGCGATAGGTTCCTTGACCTTCACGACCATCTCGGCGGCCCAGGCGTCCGCCGCCGTCCCCATGCTCGCCCCGGCAGCCTCGTACTCGCTGTCCTGAATGCCGCTGCCCACGCCCGCGCCGCGCTCCACCGTGACAGTGTGCCCGCGCCGGATCAGCGTTCCCACCCCACCGGGCGTGAGGGCGACGCGGTTTTCCTTGACCTTGATTTCCTTCGGGAGCCCAATTTTCATACTTTACCCCTGCTGAGCGGCCAGCCCTGGCCTGCCGCCTAGACCTTGTCGATTTGGCGCAATGCTAGCAGGAGTTTCACTCTTTGCGATTGCCGGAAGCGACACCGTGGGGGAGGCTTACGCAATATCGTTGCTCCAATGCTGTAATCTGCGGGTATTCATGTCGCAACCCGAACTGGACGCCACCGACCGCCGTATCCTCGCCATCCTCCAGCGCGACGCCCGCATCCCCAACACCGAACTCGCCGACGAGATCGGCCTCACGCCCGCGCCCACCCTGCGTCGGGTGCGGCGGCTGGAGGAGGAGGGCATCATCAGCCGCTACGTGGCGCTGCTGGACCCCAAACGGGTGGGCCGTGACCTGATGGTGCTGGTGCGCGTGACCCTCGACAAGCAGACCAAGCAGGGCTTCGAGACGTTTGCCGAGCAGATGCGGAACCGCCCGGAGGTGCTGGAGTGTTACCTCTGCCTGGGCGATACCGATTACCTGCTGAAAGTCTGCGTGCCCGACCTTGACGCCTACCAGAACTTCCTGGTGGACGTGCTGGCGTCCATTCCCGGGGTGCGGAACACGGCCAGCACGATTGTGGTCAAGCAGGAGAAGTACACGACCAGCCTGGCGCTGGAGTGAGGGGAGAGGGTGGGAGGTTGTGGGCTGTGGCGCGGCACGCGGTAGGCTGGGGCCCATGCGCTTTCTGGCCGTGTCCGCCCTCCTGCTCGTATCCGCCGCGTTCGCCCAGACGACTCCGCCGCCTGCCGCTCCCGCTCCGGCGACCTCTCCCGCGCTCACCTTCACCCCCGTCCCGTTCCTCAGCGCCGCGCCCGTCCGCTCCTTCAAGGCCCCGGCCTGGGTGATCGACCCGGCCAGGACGTACCGGGCGGTCCTCAAGACGAACAGGGGAGACGTGACGGTGGAACTGTACCCCCGGCAGGCTCCCAAAGCCGTGAACAGTTTCGTCTTCCTGGCCCTCAACCACTTCTACGACGGCACGCGCTTCCACCGCGTCATCGACGGCTTCATGGCGCAGGGCGGTGACCCGCTGAGTGCCGACGCCGCGCAGAAGGCGCAGTGGGGGACCGGCGGCCCCGGGTACAACTTCTTCGTGGAACTGGACCCCGCCCTCGATTTTGGCAGCGCGGGAGTGCTGGGCATGGCCCGCTCGCAGAGTTACCTCTCTCAGGGCAGCCAGTTTTTCATCACCCTGGCGCCCGCCGACTTCCTGAGCGGCCAGTACACGGTGTTTGGCAAAGTGATCGCCGGGCAGGACGTGCTGCAAAAGCTGACGCGCACGGCGACCAGCAGCCAGAGCGGCGAGACACCCATCAATGGCGCACAACCGGACGTGCTCCAGGGCGTGCAGATTCTGGTGCAGCGGTAAGCAGTCAATTTAGGACTTACGCGAAAAGCGGTCTTTGCAAGCGGCGAAAAACGGGGCTTCCTGCCCTGGGACGGCGGCGCCGTCCACCCCCCTCCCAGCCTCCCCCGCAAGGGGGGAGGGGCTAAAACGCCTTTACGCTCTCTCTTTCTGAATCGCGTAAGTCCTCATCTTTCAGCGAAAGCCTTTCCTGGCTGACCGCTGATGGCTGACAGCTGACCGCTTTTCACCCCAGCACTGCCACCACCAGCGTCACCAGCAGCGCAGCCAGGCCCATGCCGATGCTGCTCGCGGCCCCGGTCCATTCGCCCTCCTCGCGGGCGCGGGCGGTGCCGATGCCGTGGGCGACGCTGCCCACCGCGATGCCGCGCGCCAGGGGGTGCCGCACGCCCAGCCAGGTCAGCACGGGCGGCAGCAGCATCGCCCCAGCAGGCCCGACAGCACGGCGAGCGTGGCGGCCAGGGCGGGGGGTGCCCCGGTGACGGGCGCGAGTTGCAGCGCGACCGGACTGGTGACGGAGGCCGTCATGAGCGACCGCTGCGCCTCCACGCTCAGCCGCAGCAGCCGGGGCAGGAAGATGTCCGCACCCACGCCGACCAGTGTCCCCGCCGCGCCCCCGATCACCAGCGCCCGCCACTCCCGCGCCAGCAGCGCCCGCAGCCGGTAGAGCGGTACGGCCAGCGCCACCACCGCCGGGCCCAGGAGAAAGGAGATGGGCCGCACCTCCGCCGCGTACCCGTCATACGGCGTGTGTGTCAGCAGCAGCACGCCCGCCACGAGGACCGTTGCCACCAGCGTCGGATTCATCAGCGGATGCCGCACCCGCGCCTGCGCCAGCACCCCCAGCGCGAAGGCGAGGAGGGTGAGGGCGACCCAGAGCATGAGGGAAAGCTATCAGCTCTCAGTGGTCAGCCGTCAGTCAGAAAAGGCTTTCGCTGAAAGCTGACGGCTGATAGCTCCTCACTCCCGCACCAGCCGCGCTGCCAGCACCCCCGCCACGCCCGCCCCCAGCAGCAGCCCGGCGAGCATCACCAGCAGCCAGAGTGCCCAGGCCGCGCCCGCCGAGAGGTAATCGACCACGCCGACGGTGGCCGGGACGAAGAGCAGGCCCAGGGTGGCGAGCAGACCGTCGGCGGCGGCCTCGATCCAGTGGAGGCGCACCAGGCGCAGCGACAGCGCCGCCCACAGCAGCCCCATCCCGACCACCGACCCCGGCAAGGGGAGGTGCAGGGCGGTCACCAGCGCGGTGCCGAGCGCGGCGAAGCCGGTCAGCACACCCAGGCCCAGCACGAACCGCACCGGGGCGGGCAGCGTCGCGGTGACGGAGGCAGGACTGCTCATGCGCCAGCGGGTGCGCTCAGGCGGGCCAGCATCCCGCGCACGACCTGTTTGGCGTGACGGGCGACCAGCGGCATGAAGGTCCGGTAGTCCACGTTCGCGTCATGGTCGGCAGTGTCGCTGACCGAGCGGATCACCACGAAGGGCACGCCCGCCTTGGCGCAGACCTGCGCGACCGCCGCCCCCTCCATCTCCGCGCAGGCCGCGCCGAACTGCGTCCAGAGGCGCTGCACGCCTTCCCGCGACGCGATGAACTGGTCGCCGCTCGCCACCCGGCCTTCCAGCGCGCGCACGCCTGCCACCTCCCCGGCCGCGTTCAGCGCGACGGCGCGCAGGCGTTCGTCGGCGGCCCAGGCGGGGGCCTCACCGGGGATGGTCCCCAGCTCGTACCCCAGGGCGGTCACGTCCACGTCGTGCTGGACGAGGTCGGTGCTCACCACGATGTCGCCCACCCGCAGCTCGGGGTGGATGCCGCCCGCCACTCCGGTAAAGATCACGCGGGACGCGCCCGCCACCAGCAGGAAGGTCGCGGCCACTGCGGCATTCACCTTGCCGATCCCGCTCTTGGTGAGCAGCACCGGCACGCCGTCCAGCACGCCGCGGTAGAGCGTCACGCCGGGCCGCTCCAATGTCTCGCGGTCTTGCAGGTCGGCAAGAAGCAACTCGATCTCTTCGTCCATCGCGCCCATGATCGCCAGCATGGGCGTCAGTGTAAGGGGTGAGGGATCAGGGGTCAGGGGTGAGGCATTAGGGAAATGCGGCAGCCGTCAGCTTTCGGCCTTCTCGACAAGCCGCACGCCACAGGCCCCTTGACTCAGGTCATGGTCCTTTCGCAGGGGGCGGGGCAGACTGCGGCCATGCCTCATGTCATCACCAGCCCCTGCATCGGTGTCAAGGACCAGGCCTGCACCGAAGTCTGCCCCGTGGAGTGCATCTACGACGGCGGCGACCAGTTCGTGATCCACCCCGACGAGTGCATCGACTGCGGCGCCTGCGTGCCCGCCTGCCCGGTCAGCGCGATCTTCCCCGAGGAGGACGTGCCTGCGGGCGAGGAAGACTTCATCGTCAAGAACCGCGCCTTCTTTGGGTTATGACGCTGCTCTCCGTGGTTTCTGCCCTGAACGTGCTGCTGGTCGGCGCGTGGGTGGGCATGTACCTCTTCACCACCTTCGTGGTCAGCCCGGCCTTTGCGGAACTGTTCCCCGCTGAGGCCACGCGCCGCGCGCACCGCCGCACGGTGGGCCGCTATTACGCGCGGGTGAATGGTCCGCTGTCGCTCTTGCTGCTGCTCACAGTGCTGGCGCTGGGAGTCATCGGGGGCTTCAGCCTGGCGCTGGGCCTGGAACTGGCGATGCTGCTCCTGATCGCCGGGCTGGTGTCCGGGCACATGCGGCGGGGCGCGCAGGTCCGGCCTCCCGCCTGGCTGACCCACGTCACCCTCGGCGCCAGCGCGCTGCTGTGCGGCCTGGCCCTGGCGGCGCATCTATGACGCAGCCCCTCCCCCTCACCCACCAGGGCGCGCTGTTCGCCCGCCTGGGGGACGAGACGCTGCGGCGGGTGCTGTGGGCCTTTTACGCGAAGGCGACGCGGGACGAGCTGCTCGGCCCGGTGTTCACCCGCAAGATCGGGCCGTTTCCGCGCGCAGGCTGGCCGATGCACATCGCCCGGCTGGAGGGCTTCTGGCGGGCCGTGACGGGTGGCCCGAGCGCCTACCGGGGACAGCCCGGCCCCGCCCACGCCGACCTCGGCATCGACCCCGCGCACTTTGACCGTTGGCTGGCGCTTTGGGAGGAAACCTTGCGCGAACACCTCGACCCGACCGAGGCCGAAGCCCTGTTGACCCTCGCCCGGCGGATGAGGATCACGCTGGAACGCCACGCCACCCAGGAGCCTTCATGAAGCGTGCCCAGCCCCCGCAAGTCCTGGCGACAACAGCGGGGGGCCGTTGCCTCCTCTTTCATCTGGACGCCGGGGAGGGGGTGCCTCCCCACCAGCACCCGCAGGCGCAGGTCGTGATTGCCGTCCTGAGCGGTGAACTGCACGTCACCACCGGCGAGGGGCTCCGTGCTCTCTACGGCGGCGAGGTCATGACGCATGACGGTGACCAGCCGATTGCCCTGGAGGCTGTCCAGCCGGGGACGCAGGTGCTGGTCACGTTGCTGCATGGCGGCTAGCGGAGAAGCCCTCTCCTGCCGGGGTCCCAGCGTGGCAGCATCAGGGGACGTGATGGACCGTGCCGAACTGCTGCTGACCCACGCCCCAGTCTTTCAGGGCGCCCAGGCCGAAGACCTGCGTCCCCTGGCGGCGCTGGCCTCCTTCCGCGTCCTGAAGCGCGGCGAACACCTGTTCCGCGAGGGGGAGGCGCTGGACACCGTCTTTCTGGTGAGTTCGGGCAGCGTGCGGGTGTACCGCCTGGCGCGGGGCGGCACACGCGAACTCACGCTGCACGTGGAAGGCCCACGGCAACTGGTGGCGGGCGTCGCGGCCTTCCAGAGCCGGGCGGTGGCCCCGGCGAGTGCCGTGGCGCTGCAAACGCCCACCGAGCTGCTGTGCCTGCCTGCCGGGACCGTGCGCGAACGGGTCTTCGGCACGCCTGCCCTCGCGCAGGCCGTGATCGCCTACTTCGCGCGGCGTCAGGCCGAACTGCTCACCCGCGTGGAGGGGCTGGTCTTCAGCGAACTCGGGGAACGGCTGGCCGCCTACCTGCTGGAAAATGCCCGCCAGCCCCACGCCCTGCCCACCAACAGCGAACTCGCGGCCCTGCTGGGCACCGTGCCCGAACTGGTCAGCCGCAAGCTGGGCGAGTTCTACCGCCTGAACCTGATTCACCTCGAACGCCGGACCGTGTGTATTACCGATCCGGTGGAACTGGCGCGGCTGGCACAGGGGGAGCGGGAGTGAGGGGTTAGGGATTAGGGGAGAGACTTCAGGACTGACGCGATTCGGGAAGGGAGAGGGTGCGGAGAGCGGTTTTTGCCCCTCCCCCTTGCGGGCTGGGTGATGCGGATGAGTCTCCCATCTGTGCAAAGGATGTGGCTGCTGTTGCCTTTGAGCCGCGCTGGGAGGGCGGTTGCGTTCCCCCCTCCCAGCCTCTCGCGGTGCGAGCTGTACCAGTCCCCCGCAAGGGGGGAGGAGCGAAAAGCGCCGTGTTTGCCGGTGTTGCTTTTTGTATGAGAGAGATACGTGCATCACTCAGCCCCTTGCGGGGGGCTCGCAGAGCTGCGAAGCAGAGGGGGTGAACGGGCTTGGCGGCCGGGGCCAATGGACGACCCAACGACTGGCCTGTTTTGAGGGCAGCCTGGCGGCGGCCACCCCCTCCCCGGCGTATCCTCCCCTCATGACCGATCCGCAGCTTCCCGAACTGACGCCCGACGTATCCGGTGCTGACGCTTACGGCACCCTCGACCCCGCCGCGCTCCGGCACGCGGACAGCCTGAAGTGGAACAAGTACGAGGAAGGCGTGATCCCGCTGTGGGTGGCCGATATGGACTTTCCGGTGGCGCCGCCCATCCTCGCGGCATTGCAGGAGCGGCTGACACGCGGGCTGGGGTACCACTTGCAGGGCGGCCCGGCCCTTCAGAACGCGCTGCGGGCGAAGCTCGCCACCCAGGGCCTGACCGAGCTCCCCGAGGACGGCCTCAGCTTCCTGCCTGGGGTGGTGCCGGGCCTGTACGCGGCAGTCGCGGCCCTGACCGAGCCGGGCGAGCCGGTGCTCACCATGACGCCGATCTACCACCCCTTCCACCTCAGCATCACCGAGCAGGGCCGCCGGGTGGCCGCCGCGCCGCTGCGCGAGGGGACAGAAGGCCACCTGGCCCGCTGGGAAATCGACTGGGACGCAATGGAAGCCGCCGCCCAGGGCACCCGCCTGCTGCTGCTCTGCCACCCGCACAACCCCACTGGGCGCGTGTGGGACGCGGAAGAACTGGTCCGCCTGCGGGACTTCGCGCTGGCGCACGACCTGTACGTGGTGTCGGATGAGTTGCACGCCGACCTGCGCTACACGGACGCGCCCTTCGAGTCCTTCGCCGCCGACCCGCGTGTGCGGGGGAAGACCCTCACCCTGACCGGACCGTGTAAGGCGTACAACACGGCGGCCCTGGGCATCGGCGTGATGGTGGGGCACGACGCGGCACTGGTGAAGCGGGTCCGGGGCGCGGCGGGAGGCCTGATGGGGCACCCCTCCGCCCTCAGCGCGACGATGTGGCTGGCGGCGCTGCAAGAAGGCGGCCCCTGGCTGGCGGACACGCTCGCCTACCTGCGCGGGAACCGGGCCGTGCTGCACGCCTTCCTCGACGCGCGGCTGCCCTGGGTGCGCGCCACCGAGCCGGAAGCGACCTACCTCGCCTGGCTGGACCTGCGCGCCCATCCCCGTGCTTCCTCCATCCAGAACTTCCTGCTGGAAGAGGCGCGCCTCGGGGTGCACGATGGCCCCCTCTTCGCGCCCGACGAACTCAAGGGGCGTTACCAGGGCTTCATCCGCCTGAACTTTGCCACCAGCCGCCCTCTCCTGATTGAGGCGCTGGAAAGGATGGCGGACGCGCTGGGGGCGGAGGTGCCCGCAACGGTGGAGAGCCGCTGACTGACAGGGCGGTCAGCCGGACCGACCGCGCGACACTACACGTCCCCGGTTTCCCCTGCCTGACCGCTCCCCACCAGTTCCCGCAGCCGCTCGATCAGGGGCCGCAGCCTTGATCGCCGCAGCTTCAGCGCCGCGCGATTCACGATGAGGCGGGCGCTGGAGTGGTACAGCACGTCCACCTCTTCCAGATGGTTCGCCCGCAGCGTGCTGCCCGTCTGCACCAGGTCCACCACCGCGTCAGCCAGGCCGGTCAGCGCGGCCAGCTCGATGTTGCCCGACAGCTTCACCACCTCGGCGGGAATGCCGCGTGCCGCCAGATACGCGCGGGCCGAACGCGGGTACTTGGTGGCGACGCGCCCGATGGGACCGTTGGCCCCCACCTCCCGGATCATTGACAGGTGACAGGCCGCGAAGCGCAGATCCACCGGCTCGTAGACGGCGCGGCCCGACTCGATCAGCACGTCCTTGCCGACGATGCCCGCGTCCGCCACGCCCAGGTCTACATAGACCGGCACGTCCTGATTCCGCAGTTCGAGCACGGTCACGCCCGGGAACTCGTGCCGGAGCGCGCGGGACTTCTCGGGGAGGGTAAGGGGCAGCCCGGCTTGCGCCAGCAGGGCGACGGCATCTTCCAGAATACGGCCCTTCGGGAGGGCGAGGGTGAGGTGGTCGGGACTGCGGGGCGGCGCGGGCGTCATGCCGTCACCTCCGTCAGCGTGTCCCCCTGGGCCCAGCGGCGGATACCCCGGCGGGCGCAGTAGGCCAGCAGTTCCTCGCGGTCGTCCGTCCAGGCGAGTTCGGCCACCATTCCGGCGGCGCGGGCGGCCTCTGCGCCGATGGGATCGAGGGCCAGCACCACTTCCGGCTCGGGGGCAACTTCGCCGCCGTGACCTCCGTCAGCCGCTCCAGCCCGATGGCGAAGCCCGCGCCCGGCAGTCCCCCCAGGTCGTAGCGTCCGCCCCCCAGCACCGGCTGGTTCAGGCCCTCGGCGTAAGCGCGGAAGGTGATCCCGGTGTAGTACCCGTAACGGCGGCTGGCCCCCAGGTCGAACAGCAGCCCCGGCTCGCAGAGCGCGGATACCGCTTCCAGATACGCCACCGCCGCTCGCGCTCTCGCCCCGCGCGCCAGCGCCGCCGCCTGCGCCAGCACCTCCGGCCCGCCGTACAGGTCGGTCAGGGTGTGGAGGGTGGCGGTCACCTCGGGGTTCAGGCCGTGTCGGGCCGCGAGCAGGTCCACGTCCGCGCCGCTCTTGCGGTCAATTGCGTCGTGAAGGGCGTTCCGGGCGGCGGCAGGCAGCCCGGCGTCCTCCAGCACGGCGTCCACGAAGCCGGGATACCCCACCTCCATCACGGCCTGCACGCCCACCGTTTCCAGCGCCCGCGTGCCCAGGCGCAGCAGTTCCGCGTCGGCTTGCGGCGTCGCCACGCCGATCAGCTCCACGCCGACCTGGTTGAACTCGCGCAGCCTTCCCAGTTCGCTGGTCAGGGTCCGCAGCCACAGCCTGCCCCCGTACTGAAGGCGCAATGGAAACGGCCCCTCGGGAAAGCGCGCCCGCACCAGCCGCCCGACTGCGGTGGTGAACTCGCTGCGGAGGGCCAGCACCTCCCCGCCCGTGTCGATCAGCTTGAAGGCCCGGGCATTCTGAGGATGACTCTCGGCGGCGAACTCCAGCGCCGGGACCTCCACGCCCCGGTAGCCCCACGCGGCAAAGACGCCTGCCAGCCGCGTCCGCAAATGCTCGCGCCAGGCCCACTCGGGCGGCAGCACGTCGCGGGTGCCCTGGGGAACGGCGCGGGACAGGGTGGCGGGGCGGGAGGGGAGGCTCACGGGGGCATTAAAGCACCGGGGCGGGGGGCGTGTGGCCTGGAAAGCTCTCAGCCGTCAGTGGTCAGCCAGACAGCAGCGCCAGTCCATCCTGGGGCTCGCTGACTCTCGCGGTGCAGGCTGTCCCAGTCCCCCTCTCCTTCGGAGCTTTCAGCAGCTCCCCTAACGCCTCACCCCTCTCTGCTGATCGCTGACGGCTGACCGCTGAAAGCTATACTCCTCCCCATGCGCCGCGCCGCCCCTGCCCTCCTCCTGCTCGTGCCCCTGCTCGGCGGCTGCACCCGCACGACCGACACCTTCAAGCCGCGCATCGTGGTCACCAGCCCGGACGGCGGCGGCGTCAGTCGGGCGCGCAGCTTCACGGTGCAGGGGTACGCGCTGGACGATCAGGGCGTCACGCAGATCACGGTGGACGGCAAGGCCATTCCGATCAAGCCCGGCAGCCGCAAGATCGCCAATTTCGCGTTCCAGACGCAGCTCAAGGACACGCGCAGCGAGTACACCATCACGGCGCGTGACAAGGCGGGCAACGAGAGTACGCTGGTGCTGCCCGTCGCGGTGGACAGTGTCCCGCCCGCCATCAAGGTCACCCGCTTCGAGCGCGACGGCAACGTGATCCGCGTGACCGGCGTCGCCACCGACAACGGCCGGGTGGCGCAGATCAGCGTGGACGGCAACCGCCTGAACATCACGCCCGGTACGCGGGTGGACTTCTACGCCGAGACGAGCGGCAGCTACGCGGACATCCAGGTCACGGACGGGGCCGGAAACGTCACCAAACTGCGTGCGAGGCAGTGAGGCTCGCGGCCACAGTCTCCCGCGGGGCCGCCCGTTAGCCTGACGCGGTGCCGCGCGTCCCCTCCGCCCCTCGCCCACCCCGGCTGACCCCCGCCCAGGAGGTGCCGCCGCCCCCGCACCTGCCGGAGATCACGCGCCGCCTCGCGGCCACCTACCTGCCCACGCCGCTCACCCCGCATGTCAGCCGCGAGCCGCTGGACGACCTGATCCGCATCATCCTGGCGCAGCAGAACACCTCGGCGCTGACCCGGCGGCAGTTCGAGGCGCTGAAGGCGACCTACCCCGTCTGGGAAGCCGCCCTTGCTGACGGCCCGGACGGGGTCGAGACGGTGTTGCGCGCGGCGGGCGGCGGCCTGGCGCGAACGAAGGCCGACTACATCTGGAACGTGCTGCACCGGTTGGAGGAGACGCGAGGGGACCTCAGCCTGCGCGTCCTGCGGACCATGAATGACGCGGATGCCCGCGCCCTGCTGGAGTCGTTGCCGGGGGTGGGGATGAAGACGGCGTCGCTCCTCCTGCTGTTCGACCTGGCCCGCCCCGCGATTCCGGTGGAGAACAACATCCACCGCGTCGCTGGACGGCTGGACCTGATCCCCGCCCGCTGGAACATCCTCAAGGCGGAACGCTGGTTTGACGAGGTGCTGCCGCGCGACTGGGTTACCCGCGCCACCTTCCACGTCTCCGCCATCCGGCACGGACGGCAGACCTGCCTTTCCCGGCGCCCCCGCTGTGCGGTCTGCGTCTTGCAGGACCTCTGCCCCTCGGCGGCGCTCTTCCTGAACGGTGAGGCTGAGGCTTGAACGCCTCTAGCGCCGTTCCCGCTCGCTGGGTGTGGGGGGCGCCACCCCCGCTTCCTCCAGCCGTTGCCGGAGCACCGTCCGTGCGGCCCGCACCGTGTACAGCATCACCACGCCCGAGAACAGCATCGTGAAGTAGATAAAGCCGCGCGGGACTTCCACCCCGAAGGCTTCCCCGACCAGCGTCATGCCGATCAGGAGCAGGAAGGCGGCGGCCAGCAGCTTCAGCGGCGGGTGTGCGTCCATGTAGCGCGAGATGGAGCCGCTGGCGGCGATCATCACCCCCATCGCCAGCACGACCGCCGCGATCATCACCGGGAGGTTGCCGCTCACACCGACCGCCGTGATCACGCTGTCCAGGCTGAAGACGATGTCCAGCAGCGGAATCTGGAGAATCACGCCCGCCAGCGTCACGCGCGGGGCGTCCGGTTCCTCGCGGCCCAGCGGATTGCGCGCCATGTTGGACAGCTCGCGCACGCTCTTGACCATCAGGAACAGGCCGCCCGCCAGAAGGACGAGGTCGCGCACGCTGAGGGCCTGCCCGAACACGCTCAGGACCGGCGTGGTCAGGCGCGTCAGCCACGTCACGCTGGCGAGCAGCGCGATCCGGGTGACCACCGCCAGCGCCAACCCCAGGGTCCGGGCGAACGCCTGCTGCTCGCGCGGGAGCCGTCCGGCCAGCAGCGTGATGAACACGATGTTGTCGATGCCCAGCACCAGTTCCAGCAGGGTGAGGCTCAGCACGGCGACCCACGCTTCCGGCGTGCTGAAGGCGGACAGGAAGGCAGCCATAGCGTGAGCCTACGCCCCGCATCCAGCGGTTGCCTCTGCGGGTTCCCTCACGGTTGCCGCCCTGCGCGCTGGCATGGCAAAGGGGGCGAGCGCCCGCAGGCCCGCCCCCTTGCCCCATTGCCGCTCAGCTTGCGTCCGGGTGCCGCTGCGTCTCGTGCAGGTCCACCGGCCTGCCTCGGCGGGCGCGCATGTTCAGCAGTTCGACCAGGATGGCGAAGCCCATCGCGAAGTAGGTATAGCCCTTCGGGATATGCAGGCCAAAGCCGTCCGCGATCAGGTTCACGCCGATCAGCAGCAGGAAGGCCAGCGCCAGCATCTTGATCGTCGGGTGCGCCTGCACGAAGTCCCCGATGGGCCGCGCGGCGACCAGCATGATGCCCACCGTCACCACCACCGCGCACACCATCACGCCGATGTCGTCGGCCATCCCGACCGCCGTGATCACGCTGTCCAGGCTGAACACGATGTCCAGCAGCATGATCTGGGCGATGGTCGCCGCGAAGTTGGCGGTCCCCTGGTTCACCACGTTCGCCTCGTGGGTGCCGGGACCTTCGAGCTGCTCGTGCATCTCCTTGACGGCCTTGTACAGCAGAAAGAGGCCGCCGAGAATTAGGATCAGGTCGCGGCCCGAAAAGCCCATGCCGAAGGCGGTAAACAGGTCGTCTTGCAGGCGGTAGATCCAGGTGATCGAGAACAGCAGCGCCAGCCGCATCAGCATGGCCGCGAGCAACCCGACCGTCCGCGCCCGCTGCTGCTGCTCGGGCGGCAGCTTGCCCGCCAGGATACTCAGAAAGATCACGTTGTCGATGCCGAGCACCACTTCCAGCAGGAGCAGCGTCCCGAAGGCCAGCCACGCTTCAGGCTGACTGACCCAGCCAAACAGGGATTCAATCACGGAAAACTCCAGGTCAAGGGGTCAAGCGTGGGAGACAGACCAGGCCTCCCACGTCAGGATGGACCGCCGACGGCGGCAGAAAGACCGGGGAGTGACCCCGCAGCGCACCTCACCGGGCGCGTTACGCCTCATGCTCCGGGAGAAGTTGTGCACGAATCTTAAATGTCAGATGAAGGGCCTTAATGTCCGCACGTGACCGGCGGCCCTGAAAAAATGCGGAGCGGGCCAGGCGCCAACGGCCGCCCGCTCCAACCCGGCGCGCCCTAACGCGGCGTGGCCCCGTCCAGGTACACGCTCAGCAGTGCCCGCGCTGTCCCCTGGGGGTCACTCGTCGGCGCACCCGTGACCAGCGGATACAGCAGGGCCAGCAGCGCGCGCGTCAGCACGGCGGGGGGCAGGTCGGCCCTCAGCTCGCCACGCTGGGACGCCTCCTCGATCAGCCGGGTCAGGCCGCCCATCCACACCCGGCGGTACTCGTCCTCGAACGCTTTGCGGCGCTCGGGGGAGACGTGCCGCAGTTCGCCCGCCAGTTGCAGGCCCACCCGCTGCTCCGGCGCGCTCGCCAGCAGGTCGCCCACCAGCGTCTCCAGTTGCGCCCGCACGCCTGCCTGGGCCTGTGCGTGCGCCACCAGCCGCGCGAGCCCGGCCAGGGTGCCCTCCAGCATCGCCAGGAACAGCGCTTCCTTGTCGGCATAGTGGTGGTACAGCGCGGGTTTGGTCACGCCCACCGCCGCCGCCACCTCGCGCATGCTGACCCCGTGGTAGCCGCTCGCCACGAAAAGCCGCGCCGCCTCGGTCAGGATGCGGGCGCGCGTGGTATCGGGGGTGGGCGAGGTCGGCAGCGAGGGCGGGACAGTCACGGCCGCATCATAGCCCGAAAGGGGCGGAAGTCCCGGAGGGCCATGATCATGACCACTGGGTCTATACTTTATCCGGGTGATGTGATGAACAAGGCGAAGCTGTTCGAGAATGGCCGCAGTCAGGCCGTCCGCCTTCCCAAAGCCTTCCGCTTCGAGGGGCAGGAAGTCCTGATCAAACGGGTGGGCAACGGTGTTCTCCTGCTGCCGCCCACCCCGGAAGGCCAGCGGGAATTCTGGCAGCGCTGGTATGAGGAACTGCCCGAGCTGGACGTGCCCCTGGAACGCGAGCAGCCAGCCGTGCAGGAACGCGACTGGGACCTCTGAGACTGGGACCTCTGAATGGCGCTGCGGTTCCTGCTCGATACCAATATCTGCATCTACATCATGAACAAACGGCCTCCGCACGTCGCGGAGCGCTTTGCCCAGTACCCACCGGATGCCATCGGCCTGTCGAGCGTGACCCTTGCTGAGCTGAGTTACGGCGTGGAAAAGAGCTGCTCAAGCCGTAATCAACTGGTCTTGCAGGGCTTCATCGCGCCCCTGGAAGTCGTTCCTTTTGGCCCCGAAGCGGCCTGGCGCTATGGCGAGGTCAGGAGCGCGCTGGAGCGGCGGGGAGTGCCAATCGGTGCCCTGGATACGCTGATCGCCGCGCACGCCCTGGCCCTTGACCTGACCCTCGTCACCCACAACACCCGCGAATTTGAGCGGGTCGTGGGCCTGCGGGTCGAGAACTGGTTCTGAAGGCTCAGCTTTCGACCACCTGAAGCTCCGCCGCCCACACCTCCTGCGGCGTCTCGCGGCGGCGGATCAGCGTCCAGCTCGACCCATCCCACAGCGCCTCGGCAGGACGGGAGCGGGTGAGGTACGTGCTGCTCATGCTCGCGCCGTAAGCCCCGGCTTCCCCGATGGCGAGCAGGTCGCCGGGGGTGGGGGAGGGCAGCGGCACATCCCGCGCCAGCAGGTCACCGCTCTCGCAGGCGGGACCGGCCACGTCCCATTTTTCCCGCGCCTCCCCGTCCCAGAGTGCGGTGACGGGGTGCTGCGCGCCGTACAGCATCGGCCGCAGCAGTTCGGTCATCCCCGCGTCGGTCAGCAGGAAGTTGCGCCCGGTGCGCTTGGTGCCCACCACCCGCGTCAGCAGCGTCCCCGCCCGCGCCACCAGATACCGCCCCGGCTCCACCCAGAGCCGCGCGCCGAAGACGGAAGCGGCCGCCTGCGCTTCCCGCGCGATGCCCGCCAGGTCGGCGTCCACACCCCAGCCGCCGCCCACGTCCAGCACCTCCAGGTCACCGGTCTGTGGGTGCAGGTCCATCAGCCGCGCGAAAGCCGCGCTGAAGTCCGCCGCGTTCCGAATCGCGCTGCCGATGTGGACGTGCAGGCCACGCGCGTCGTGTCCGGCCTCCCGCAACGCCCGCAGCACTCCCGGTGCCTGCTCCAGCGTCACGCCGAACTTGCTGCCCGCCGCTCCCGTGGCGAGGTGGTCATGCGTGCTGACGGCAAGGGCCGGGTTCACGCGGACCAGCGCCTTTGAGCGGGGTGGGAGCAACCCCACCTCCTCCGCCCGGTCCACGATGAAGGTCGCGCCCAGCCGCGCGCCCGCCGCGTACTCCTCCGCCGATTTGGCAGGGCCGTTCACCAGCACGGCGTCACCCTTTGCGCCGATATGTTCCGCCCGCGCGATCTCGCCCGCGCTCACGCACTCGAAACCCACGCCTGCCGCCCGCATCCGCCGCAGCAGCGTGAGATTCGGATTCGCCTTCATTGCGTAGAACACCCGCGCCGTTCCGAAGGCGGCACGCACCCGTGCGAGCGCCGCGTCCAGTTCGGCGGCGTCGTACACGTAGAGGGGGGTGCCGAAACGTTCGGCGGCGGTCGACAGTTCAGCGCGCGGAAGGGTCACGGGGGAAGTGTAGGGCAGGTTGGCTCCGGGCAGGCCACCCGGCGCATGTCTTTTCGGCCGTCCTCTGCCACCCTCTTCCCATGCGCCTCTCCCTTCACCCCATCCTGCGCGAGTTGCGCGCCCTGTACGACATAGAGGGCGTGATGCCCCGCTTCCGGGCCTACGTGGACCTGATGACCGGCGGGCCAGAATTCCTCCCGCTCGGCGCCTTTAGCCCGATGGGACAGCGGCAGGCGGCGTTTCTGGACGCGCTGACCGAACTGGACGCGGAGGGCCAGGCCGCCCGCGAGTGCCGCCGCATCGAGGCCGAACTGGAGGGGATGCCGGGTATGTTCCGCCTGCTGCTGGTCGTGCTGGACGAGCCGCGCGACGGCTGGACGCAACGCTGGCTGACCGACGCGGAGTGGCGCTTCCAGCAGAAGTACGACCGCCTGCCCCAGAGTTCCCCCGCCGTGGGCTTTGACCGCTGGGTGACGGTGCAACTCTGGACGGACGCCGCCCCGAGCCCGGACACCGTGCGCCGTGAGGTCCGCGCGTCGGTCTGGCGGGCGGCCTGGCAGGCCCGGCACGGCCTCCCGGTCACGCTGCGGCAGATGCTCGCGCAGGAGGGCGGGGCGGCGCGGTTTGCGGGGGAGGAGCAGCACCTCGACGCAGGCGAACTCGCCTACACGCGCGAGGTGCTGACGCCCTTGCTGGGTTCGGCCCACTGGCCCACCTGCTTCGCCGCCCTGTACGGGGACGACGCGGCGCGGGCGGTAGGGTTTCCGGCGCTGGGGCTGAGTCACCGGGCAGGGTTTGGGCTGGCCCTTGCCACGGGCGGTGGTGCGTGAACCGGCCATCAAGCCCCGGCCCGGTCTGGTCCGGGTGGTCCGCGGTAACGTGAACAGCATGACCTCGGACCCTGAAGACCTCCAGGCGGTGGCCGCCGTGGAAATCATTCTGGACGAATCCGGCATCCCGCCCCAGGAGGGGGACACCGTCTATGACGCGGGGGGCAATTACTACCGCGTCATCCGCAGCCTCGGCCCGGCCGAAACGGACGGCTGGTGGCTGATCGAGGGGAAACTGATCAACTGATCGACCGGTGCCCGGGCCCCCCTCACTGTCTTCCTTCCCCCCGCCTGCTAAGCTCCCCGGCGGTATGAGCGGCCAGGAGAAGGCAAATCAGCGGGTGTTGTGTGCGATGTCGGGCGGGGTGGATTCCAGCGTCACGGCGGCGCTGCTGAAAGACGCGGGCTATCAGGTCGTCGGCGCGATGATGCGCTTCTGGCCGGATGACAAGCGCGTCGACACCTTCGATACCTGCTGCTCACCCGACGCGGCCTACGAGGCCCGCCGCGTGGCTGAGCAGGTGGGTGTGCCCTTCTACCTGCTCGACTACCGCGAACAGTTCCAGCGCCACATCGTCGGCCCCTTCCTGTCCGAGTACGCACAGGGCCGCACACCCAACCCCTGCGTGAACTGCAACACGAAGGTGAAGTTCGACGAGCTGGTGAAAAAGGCGAAGATGCTGGGCTGCAAGTACGTGGCGACCGGGCATTACGTGAAGCGCGTGGAGAATGAGCGCGGCGAGGTGGAATTCTGGCGGGGCGACGACCCCCGCAAGGACCAGACCTACTTCCTGTGGGGCACCCCGCGCGAGGCGCTGCCGTACATCCTCTTCCCGGTGGGCGAGATGGAAAAGCCCCGCGTGCGCGAGATCGCCGCCGAGAAGGGCCTGCTGACCGCCCGCAAGCCCGAAAGCCAGAACATCTGCTTCGTACCCGGCAAGGTGCAGGACTTCGTGGCCGAACACATCCCGCAGGCGCAGGGCTTCATCCGCGAGATCAGCACCGGGGAAGTGGTGGGTGAACATCTGGGCACGCAGTTCTACACCCTGGGCCAGAAGAAGGGCCTGGGCCTGTACCAGTCCCACCGCGTCCGCCACGTCGTCCACCTCGACCCCGCTGCCAACACCGTCTGGGTCGGAGACTACGAGGACTGCCTGTGGACCGGGTTGAAGGCGGAGGGCGCGAACTACCTCCTCGACCTGGCCGAGTTGCCGCGTGAGGTGGAGGTCCAGGTGCGCTACCGCACGAAGCCGGTCCAGGCGACGGTCCTCCACGCCGACGAACACGGCTTTGAGCTGAAGTTCGCGGAACCGCAGTTCGCCGTCGCGCCGGGGCAGAGCGCGGTGCTGTACGCGGGGCCGCGTTTATTGGGCGGCGGGCTGATCGCGGACCACGCGCGGGACTTGCCAGAGATTCAGGGTTGAGGGATGAGGAGGCGGGGCCACAGCTCAAGCCTCCTGTCTTTCCTCATCCCTCAACCCTCAACCCTTCAGTACCGCTGCCCCGCCTCCACCCGCCCCTCGGGTTCCCGCCCGGCCTGCATCTCCGTCAGGAAGGCGCGGGTGTAGTCGGCGCCGCGCCGAATCAGGTCGCGCGTCGTGCTGGCGATATGCGGCGTGATGATCACGTTGGGCTGCTGCCACAGCGGGTGCCCCTCCGGCAGCGGCTCCGGGTCGGTCACGTCCAGCACCGCGCCGCCGAGGTGGCCGGACTCCAGCGCGGCCAGCAGCGCGTCCGTGTCGATCAGGTCGCCGCGCCCCTGGTTGCTGAGCCACGCGCCCGGCTTCAGGCGGGCCAGCACCTCCGCGTTCACGATGCCCTTCGTCTCCGGTGTGCTGGGGAGGAGCAGAACGACCCAGTCGGCCTCGGCCAGGGCCGCGTCGCGCTCGGCGTCCGGGGTGCGGGAGCGGATGCCCGTCACCTTCGCGTTGAAGGGCCGCAGGAGGTCTTCCAGAATCCTGCCGATGTGGCCGTAGCCCCAGATCACCACCCGCGCCTCATCCAGCGTGCCGAGGTCGAGGGTGCGCTTCCAGCGGCCCTCCTGCTGCGCGTCGCGGAAGCGGTGCAGGCCGCGCGCGGCGGCGAGCATTCCGGCGAGGACGTGAACGGCGACCGCCCGGTCGTGCAGGCGGTGGGCGTTGTAGAGCGTGACGCCTTCCGGCAGGGCGCCCGCGACATGCTCGATCCCCGCCGTCAGGGTCAGCACCCACTTCAATCCGGGCCAGTTCAGCAGTTGGCCTTGCAGACCTGGCGGGGTCAGCCACAGCACCAGCCCCTCGGCCTCGCCTTCGGGCAACTGCTCCGCACTGTAAAAGGCGAACTCCACGCCCTCCACTCGCAACTCGCGGAATTCGGGCAGATCAGGCACCAGCACGCGCACTTTCCCACTCTCCTCTCGTGATCTCCATGTGAACGTCGGTGCGGCCCGGCCCCGAAGTGCGCCCCACCTCGCGGAAGCCGCACGCCAGAAAGGCCCGCTGCGCGCGGCGATTGTGCCCGAAGGTGGTGAGGCGCACGCGGGAGAGGGGCGCTTCCCGTTCCCTGAAGGCCCAGGCCAGCAGCGCCGTCACCGCCTCGCGCCCGTAGCCCTGGCCCCAGAGGGGACGCACGCCGATCATCACGCCCAGGGTGCCCACCGTTGGCGTGAGCGGGGGCGGGGGCCGCAGGTCGTAGAGTTCGGCGCTTCCGATCAGCTCGCCCCGCTCGTTCAGCACGCCGAAGCCCGCGCGTTCGCCCGTCTGTTCCTCCTCCAGCATCACGCGGCGAAAGAGCCACTCGGGCAGCCGGATGGGTTTGGCGTCGTTCCAGTCGGCCAGTTCGCGGTCGCGGAAGAAGCGGTAGAGGGTGCGCCACTCGTCAGGCGTGAACTCCGGGACGGGCTTGAGGGTGACGCGGCCCCACTGGAGAGGGGTGCCTTCTGCCGCCATGCGTGTCAGTCTAGCCTCCCCGTCTTCAGTGGCGCAGCGTTCAGCGTCCCCAGCGCCCGCGTCACGTCCCGTGTCAGGCGCTCCAGGTGAAAGGCGTCCCCTGAAGCCCGCTCCACCGTGCCGCCCGCGTCCACCACCAGCAGCGCCAGCACCCGCCCACCCGCGTGACGGACAAAGACGCCGGAGTGTCCCCGCAGCGCGTCCTGCTCGGCTTCCGGCAACGTGGTCCAGGCTCGGTCGGCTTGGGTCAGGCCCAGGTGCGCGGTGGGGAGCTTTCGCGCGTTCAGCTCGCCTTCCAGCCAAGCCATCGCCTCCAGCCGTCCGCCGATGAGGCCCTGTTCGATATGGGGCCGCTGGAGGTTGTAGCGGATGGGCTGCCCGTCGCGCCGCCGCAGGTCACCCCCGGCGGCCCGCACCAGCGCGTGTCCCGCCGCGATGTCCCACTCGCTGCGCGGCGACATGGTGAAGGTCACATCCGCCTCGCCCGCCGCGATCCGCGCCAGCTTGAGGGCGATGCTCCCGCTCGGCACCATGCCGGGGAGGTCATGGCGGTGCAGTTCGCGTTTGAATTCGGTGTCCGACACGCTCACCACGTAGTCGGTGCGGTTGCTGAAGCCTGCCGCTTCGCCGTTCTTGGTGACGCCCACGCCGACCACCCCAGCGAACAGTTCATCCGTCGCGGGCGCGTACACCACGCCCAGCATCGGTTCGCCGTCCACCGCGAGGCCGATGCTGGCGGCATAGTCGGGGCTGCCCGTCGTGTACTCCTTCGTGCCGTCGATGGGGTCCACGATCCACACGCGCTGCGTGTCCAGCCGCGCCGGACTGTCGGCGGCCTCCTCGCTCAGCAGGCCGTCTTGTGGAAAAGCCGCGTTCAGGCCCGCCAGGATCAGCTCGGACGCCTCACGGTCGGCGGCGGTCACCGGATCATCCGCGCCGGTTTTGTGTTCGACTGTCAGGCCCCGCGCCAGGTGCCCGCGCAGCAGCTCACCCGCCTCCAGGGCGAGGCGGGTGGCGACGTTCAGCTCGGTCTGAAAAGGGGGCGCGGCCGTCATGGGGGCAGGATAGTGCAGCGATAGCGCCGGACGGTCCCTGCTTCCCGCCTTATTCCTGCTCGTCGGCCTCTTCGGTGCCGGGCAGGGGCCGGGTCCGGGGAGGGCCGCCGTCGATGCCGCCCGAGCCGCCGATGCGCGGCCCCTTGACTTCCCCTCCCGCGTCGAAGCTGGGATCGGCCAGGCGGGTGGTGCCGCCGGGGATGTCCGCCGTGACCACGCTGAAGTCGGAGAAGCTGTTGGGGACGCCGTCGTCGAAGCCCGGCTCGTCGTTCACGTTGGCGGGCGGCGTGTTCTCGCTGTACGCGATGGCATTGTCCAGCATTTCTGTCCGCAGGGACGGCTCGATCCCGTCGTCGAAAGTGATGCCCGCTCCGGCCAGCGCGTCCGTCCCGCTGAGGTCCCTTCCGGCGGTCACGTCGCCGGACACCGGGAGGTCTTCCCGGTCCGCCTCGGCGGCGTAGATGGCGTGCGCGTTGGACTGGATGTCCTGCTGCTCGGGGTTGTCGTCGCGGGGCCGGGAGTAATCCACTGTCGGCGGCGTTCCGGCGTCGGGGCTGGCGGACTGGTCTTCCCCGGCACGGGTGGGGCCGGTGGTTCCTTCGTTGGCGTCGTCGGGCGGTGTCCTGGTCATGGCGTTCCTCCTGCCGCTGGCCTGCCCTCGGCGGCGGCCAACTGATCCCACGAATTAGACCGGAGGAACCGCCTTCCCCCGATGAAAGCTTCAGGAAGGCGCGTTGTGTCTCCCTTATGAAGCGGGCAAAGACGCCCAGGCTGAGAATTGCCTCAGCCCCACTTGAGCGGCCTGTCATGGGTGGCAGCCCGGCCACTCCCTACAGTGCGGGTGGACGTTTCGGGGTGCAGTTGGGGAGGAAGTGTCTCGACCGGCAGGCGCGCGTGGCCGGTCTTCTGGCCCGTCCTGCCGGAGTCCAGTTCAATGTCACCGAGGGGGGCCGCAGATGGCAGAGGAGATTCAGGTCACAGCCGAGGGGTACCGGCGTCTGGAAGAGACGCTCCAGAAGGAACGGCAGCGTCACGAGGACGCGCTCAGGAGCCTGGCCGACACGCTGGACGACGCGATGGACCTGGAGGACCGCAACCTCCAGGCCGCGCAGTTCGACCTGCCCGGCATGGAGGCCCGCATTCTGGAACTGGAGGACGTGCTGACCCGCGCCGTCATCGTGGAGGCCGCCCAGGATCAGCCCGAACAGGTGGCGCTGGGTTCGCTGGTGGTCTTGCAGGACGAGACGCATGACCGCGAGGTGCAGGTGCAGCTCGTCAGCGCGGTGGAAGTGGATGCGCTGGCCGGGGGCGCCGCGCAGGTCAGCGAGGACAGCCCGGTCGGGAAGGCGCTGCTGGGGCGGCGCGTCGGGGAGTCCTTCGAGGTGGAACTCGGGTCGGGGCCGGTGCAGTACACCGTCAGGAACATCGCTTCCTCCTGAGAGACTTCCGGTTGAGCGGTGCTTCCGGGGCGGGGGAACGGGGTGGACGGAAACCGGATGAGCCGCCTGCCTAGCTCCCCGCATTGACCCGTCAAGGTGCTGCGGCTAGACTCGGCGGCATGACTGCGGCGCACGCCAGCAACGTGAATGATGATCCCTGCTAGGGGACGTCTCGCTGCACGCCGCGCCCCCGACCCCTCAAAGGAGTCGGGGGCTTTCTCTATCAAAGGAGCCTCCAACCATGACCACCGCCGCAACCGCCCGACTCCAACGAACGCTGACCCGCGAACTGCCCCAGCACGAAGGGCAGACCGTGAAACTGCAAGGCTTCCTGCACGCCCGCCGCGACCTGGGGGGCGTGCAATTTTTGGTGCTGCGCGACGTGAGCGGCGTCGCGCAGGCGGTCGGCAGCGGCCTTGACCTCCCCCTGCCCGAGAGCAGCATTGAGGTCATCGGCAAGGTGAAGGCCCACCCCAAAGCCCCCGGCGGATTTGAAGTGCAGGTCGAGAGCCTGCGCGTGCTGACCCCCGCCACCCAGCCGCCGCCCGTCGAACTGCCCAAGATGGAATGGAACGTGAACCCCGAAACGCTGCTGGACTACCGGGTGGTGACGGTGCGCGGCCTCAAGGAACGCGCGGCGCTGAAGGTACAGGCCGAACTGGTGGCGGCCTTCCGCGACCACCTGATCAGCGAGGGCTTCACCGAGATCAGCACGCCCAAGATCGTGTCGGCGGGGGCGGAGGGCGGCGCGAACCTCTTTCCCATCGACTACTTCGGCCACCCCGCCTACCTGGCGCAGAGTCCGCAGCTCTACAAGCAGATCATGGTGGGCGTCTTCGAGCGCGTCTTCGAGGTCGCGCCCGTCTACCGCGCCGAGGAGCACGCCACCAGCCGCCACCTCAACGAGTACCTGTCGCTGGACGTGGAAATGGGCTTCATCGAGTCCGAGGAGGACGTGATGGACATCGAAACCCGCGTGCTGGCCGCGATCATGGCCCGCCTGAAGGAACGCGCCCAGCCCGAACTGGCCCTCCTCGGCGCGACGCTGCCCGAAGTCCCGGCCCACATCCCCCGGATCACGCTGCTGGAGGCCCGCCAGCTCGTCACCGAGAAGTACGGCCACGCGGTCGGCGGCAAGGACCTCGACCCCGAAGCCGAACGCCTGCTCAGCCAGCACTACGCCGAGACGGAAGGCACCGAATTCGTCTTCGTCACCAAATACCCCCGCGCGGCCCGGCCCTTCTACACCCACGCCGAAATCAACGAGGACGGCAGCCTGAACCCCGACATCACGCGCGGCTTCGACCTGCTGTTCCGCGGCATCGAGATCACCTCGGGCGGCCAGCGTATCCACGAGTACCCGGTGCTGCTGGAGTCCATCGCGGACTACAAGCTCAACCCCGAATCGCTGGCGGGCTACACCGAGGTTTTTAAATACGGGATGCCCCCCCATGGCGGCTTCGCCATTGGGGCCGAGCGCCTGACCGCCAGGCTGCTGGGCATTCCCAACGTCCGCTACGCCCGGGCGTTCCCGAGGGACCGGCACCGGCTGACGCCCTAAGGCGGCTGGGGCCGCCTGTCTAACGGTCTGAAGGTCTAACCGTCGAACTGCCCTGGCAGTTAGACCTTTCGACGGTTCGACCTCTCTCTGCCACAATCACCCGCATGGAACAGTTCGCCCAGTTCACCTCTGGCGGCCAGCGGCTCTATGGCATGTTGCACCTTCCGGACGGCGAGCGGCCCGCGCAGGGGTGGTCCTCGGTGGTGATGCTGCACGGCTTCACCGGGAACCGGACCGGTGACCACCGCATCCTGCCGCTGCTGTCGCGGTACCTCGCGGCGCGGGGGGTGGCGAGCCTGCGCTTTGACTTCCGCGGCAGCGGCGAATCGGAGGGGGACTTCAGCGAGATGACGGTCGCGCGCGAGCTGGAGGACGTGGAGGCCGCCTTCGACTATGTGCGCGGCCTGCCGATGCTCGACCCCGAACGGGTGATGCTGCTGGGCTTCTCGATGGGGGGACTGGTGGCGGCCCTGGCCGCCGAGCGGGTCAGGCCCCACCGCCTCGCGCTGTGGGCACCGGCCCTGCCGGAACTGTGGCTCCCGTTCCTGCGCGGTGGCTACGCGCCACCCGTCATCCTCGACTATCAGGGCTGGCCCCTGGGCCGCGAGTTCCTGCTGGAGATACCCCGGATGAAACCGCTGGACGCCGCCGCGCGCTGGGGCGGCGTGGCCCGCGTCTTTCACGGGGACGCCGATCACGTCTGCCCGCCCGAATGGGGGATTCGTTACGCCCAGGCCCTCGCCTGCGACGCTATCGCTATCCCCGGCGCGAACCACACCTTCGACTCTCTCGACGCGGTGGAGATGCTGTACCGCGAGACGGGGCGGTTCCTGACGGGGGGGTGAAAAGTGAAAAGGCAGAAGGCTGGAAGGATTCCTCCCGGCCTTCTGCCATCTGCTTTCTGTCTTCTGCATCCCTCACAGCGCCAGATACGCCTCCCGCACCCTCGGGTCCGCCAGCAGCGCCGCCCCCGTCCCCTCGTTGACCACCTGGCCGTTTTCCAGCACGTAGGCGCGGTCCGCGAGCTTGAGGCTCAGGCCCACGTTCTGCTCGACCAGCAGGACCGTCACGCCCTCGGCGTTCACGGCTTTCAGCGCCCCGAACACGGTCTGCGTCATCAGGGGCGAGAGGCCCAGCGAGGGTTCGTCCACGACCAGCACGCTGGGGCGGCCCATCAACGCGCGGCCCACGGCGACCATCTGCTGCTCGCCGCCCGATAAGGTGCCCGCCAGTTGCCCCTGCCGCTCGCGCAGGCGCGGGAACAGCGTGTAGACGTGGTCGAGCGTCTGTGCCTGCGTCGCCCGCGCTTCGGCCCGCATCGCCGCCCCCAGTTCCAGGTTCTCCCGCACCGTCATCAGCGGGAACAGTTCGCGGCCCTCCGGGACGTGGCCCAGCCCCAGCCCCACGATCTGCGAGGGCGCCGAGCGCGTGATGTCCTGCCCGCCCAGCCGGATATGGCCCCCGGTTGGCTTGACCACACCGCTCACGGCACGCAGCGTGGTCGTCTTGCCCGCCCCGTTGGCGCCGATCACGGCCACGAACTCGCCGGGCCGGGCGTGCAGGCTCACGTCCCACAGCACCTGCACCTTGCCGTATCCGGCGGCGAGGTGTTCGATCACCAATTCCTGTCCCTGCGTCATGCCTGTAACCCTTCCTCGGTGCCCAGGTAGGCGGCGACCACCTGCGGATTCGCCGTCACCTCGCGGTAGGTGCCCTCTGCGATCACCTGCCCCTGATCCATCACGACCACGCGGTCGGCCAGGTCGCGCACCACCGGCATGATGTGTTCGATAAAGAGGACACTGACGCCGCTCCCCTGCACGCTCCGTACCAGGGCGACCGCCTCCTGCGCCTCCGCCGGACGCAGGCCCGCCATCACCTCGTCGAGCAGCAGCACGCGCGGCTGGGTGGCCAGGGCACGGGCGACCTCCAGCCGCTTGTCCTGAAGCAGGGTCAGTTCGTGGGCGGCCTTGTCGGCGTGTGCGGCGAGGCCGGTGCGTTCCAGCAGGTCATAGGCCCGCTCGCGCGCTTCCGGCAGGGACACGCCGGATTTGCCGAACAGCGCCCCCACGGTCACGTTCTCGTGGACCGTCATCTCGGGAAAGGGCCGCACGATCTGGAAGGCGCGGCCCAGCCCCGCGTGACAGCGGGCCTCCATGCTGGCACCCGTCACGTCGCGCCCCAGCAGATGCAGCCGCCCGGAGGTGGGCCGGTAGACGCCCGACAGCAGGTTCAGCAGGGTCGTCTTGCCCGCCCCGTTCGGCCCGATCACGGCCAGAATCTCCCCGGCGTACTGCGTAAAGGTCACGTTCTGCACGGCCAGCAGCCCGCCGAACCGCTTGCTGAGGCCCTCGGTCCGCAGCACCGTTTCTTTCCCGCTGACCGCTGAAGGCTGATGGCTGACGGCAGTCACAACTCCCCCCATGCTTCCCCCGCCGGAACAGGCCCATCAACCCGCGCGGCAGCCACAGGATGCTCAGCATCAGCACCAGGCCGTACACGACCAGATAGCCGTTCTTCACGGAGTTGTGCAGCAGTTCCTCGGCCACCCGCAGCACGGTCGCGCCCAGAATCGGTCCCAGCGTGGTGTACAGCCCGCCAAAAATGCTCGTCGTGAGCGGCGCGATGGAATTGGCGAGGCTGAAGGTTTCCAGTGGATTGATGAAAAAAGTCTTCCCGGCGAACAGCACGCCGCCCAGCGCCGCCAGGAAGGAGGAGATGAAAAAGGCGATGAGCTTGTAGCGCACCACCTGGACGCCCAGCACCCGTGCCGTCTCCTCGCCCTGCCGGATCGCGGCGAAGGCGTGGTGCAACCTTGAGCGGCGAATGGTGAGGCTCACCAGGGCCGTGAAGAGCAGCACCCCGAAGGCCAGGAAATACTGTGCCCGCGCGTTCCCTCCCAGCAGCGCCGGGACCAGCAGGCCGTTCGCCCCGCCCGCCACCGACTCCGGCAGGTTCTGGATGATCGTCCGCACGACCTCCGTGAAGGCGAGCGTGGCAATGGCGAAGTACATCCCGCTCAGGCGCATCGTCACGGCCCCCAGAATCAGGCTGACGAGTCCCGCGATCAGCGCGGCGAGCGGCATCGCGGCGAACCAGGGCATCACCTTGACCAGCAGGGCGAAGCCGTAAGCGCCCAGCCCGTAGAAGGCCGCGTGCGCGAGCGATACCTGCCCGCTGCGGGCCAGGATGTCCCACGACAGCGCCAGGATGGCCGCGACCAGCGTGAAGAAAGCGATTTGCAGCAGGTATTCCGCCCGCGTTCCCAGCGGCAGGAACGGAAACACCAGCGCCAGCAGGAAAAAGAGGCCCAGCGGCACCAGCGCCCGCGCCGTGAAGTCCGGACGGCGCGTCACGGTGCGCGTCATGTCCGCAGCGCGGCTCCCCATGCCCCGAGTCACCTGGCCCCCCGGTAGGACCGGAACACCAGCGTGGCGAAGATCAGGAGGAAGAACACGGCGTCACTCCACCCGCCGCCGCCCGGCACGTAGGTCTGCACCAGCGCCTCCGACACCCCCAGCACCACGCTGGCCCACAGCACCCCGGTCAGGTTGCCCAGCCCCGCCATCACGATGATCGCAAAGGCCTTCAGCGCAAAGACCAGCCCGACGGTCGGCGACGCGAACAGCAGCGTGGCGACCAGGACACCCGCGATGGCCGCGAGGCCACAGCTCACCCCGAAAGCGATCAGGTACACCCGGTCCACGTTGATGCCGATCAGTTGCGAACCGCGCCGGTTTTGCGCCACCGCGCGCATCTGGCGGCCCAGGTTGGTGCGGTAGAGCACCGCGTACAGCCCCGCCAGGATCGCCACCGCGAAGCCGAAGGCGATCAGCTTCGGCCCCCCACGCTGAGTTCCCCCAAACTGATCGAGCTGCCCTGGTAGGGCGTCGTGACCGTGCGCGTGTTGCCGCCCAGCAGCATCAGCGCCAGGTTTTGCAGCAGGATGCCGAGGCCGAAGGTCAGCAGCATCTGGTTGAGTTCGGGGGCCAGCAGCACGTGCCGGATGCTCACCCGGTACGTGAGCGCGCCCACCGCGAACACGGCGACCGCCACCAGCGGCAGCGAGAGCAGCGGGTCCACGCCCAGGTAGGCGCTCGCCCCCCAGGCCAGAAACGCGCCGATCATCAGGAACTCGCCGTGCGCGAAGTTCACGATGCCGACCACGCCGACCGCCAGCGCCAGCCCCGACGCCACCAGCGCATACAGGCCGCTTTGCAGCAGACCGTTCAGCAGCGTTTGCAAAAAGAGTTCCATGGAGGCTCCGTTAGAAGAGGCGAGCCGCCCCGGTGGTGGCAGGCGGCCCTGGGGAGGCGTTAGGGGTTAGTCGTTAGGAGTTAGGGAAAACCTGGAACGCGCGAGCAGCCGCCCTGGCCCTCTCTCCTCACCCCCTACTTGCTCCACACCATCGGCTTCTGCGCGAACTTGATCGGATACACCGGCACGCGGCTGTCGCCGAGGAATTGGAAGTGCAGCCAGTTCCCGGCCTTGAAGCCCTGGTACTGCGTCTTGAGGCTCTTGCTGAAGGTGAGGGGGCCGAAAGGCGTGGGCACGTTCGTCTTGGCGAGTTCGGCCGCCACCTTGTCCTTGTCGGTGCTGCCCGCGCGGTTGATGGCGGCGGCGAGCGTCTTGAGGTTCACGTAGGCGAGCGGCGCGAAGTATTCCTCGGTCACGTTGCCGAACTTCTGCTTGTAGGCGGCGACGAACTTGCGGCTCTCGGCCTGCGGGCTGGAGGGGAGCCACAGGCTCAGACCCGCGATGTTGTCCGAAAGCGGGTTCTTCTCGAAGCCCACCGGCCAGGAGGGCGGCGTGCCGTAGATCAGGCCCACATTCAGGTTCTGCTGCTTGATCTCGGTGGCCAGCGGCAGCGCGTCGGTGTCGTAGCCCACCCAGTAGAAGATGTCGGGCTTGGCGGCCTTCGCCTTGCTGACCAGCGGCCCGAAGTTCCCGCTGCCGGTCTTGAACTTCTCGGCCATCACGACGTTGAAGCCCGCCTTCTTGAAGAGGGCAACCGTCTGGTCGATGCCCGCACTGCCAAAGGGGCCGTCCTCGTAGGCGATGGCGATGTTCTTCGCGCCCTTGCTGCGCTTGAGGTACTTGAAGTAATCGAGAATCGCCTCGAAGTTGTAGTACGACCAGGGGTGGTAGTGGAAGAAGTACGGATAGCCCGCGAAGGCGTCCTCGACCGGGACCGCCGCCGCGCCGATCCAGGCCATGAAGGTGTTGTACTGCTTGGCCGGGCCGCTGATCGCGATGGAGGTCGCGCTGCTCACGCCACCTGCCATGAAGTCCACCTTGTCCACCGTCACCAGCCGCACGAACTCGGGCACGGCCTTGGCGGGCGCCGAACCGTCGTCCGCGAAGTCCAGTTCCAGCGGCTGGCCCAGCACGCCCCCCGCCTTGTTGATCTCGTCCAGCGCCAGCAGATAGCCGTTCTTGGCCGCCTGCCCCGACACGCTGCTCGCCCCCGAGAGCGGAAGCAGCACGCCCACCTTCACCGCGCCCGCGCCGGAGAGCGCGAGCAGAACGCCCGTCAGTAGCATCTTTTTCATGTTCAGGGGCAGTGTAGGGGAGAGGCGTCACGGGGGCGTTACAGCCGGGAGGATCGCCAGAGCGTCCCCTCTCCCTGTGACCACCCCGTAACGCTTCCCGCCTACCCTCGGGGCGATGCGACAGATTGAGGGAGTGGGGGCGGCACCAACGGGGACAGCGCCCGGCGCGTTCACGCTGGAGGTGACGGCGCCGCTGGCCGGTGTGCCGGTGCCGGTGCGGCTGGGCGTGCAGACGTGGGGCCAGTTGAACCGAGCGCGGGACAACGCGGTGCTGGTCTGCCACTACTACACGGGCACGTCACAGGCGGCGGGTGTGGGGGCGGACGGCACGCCCGGCTGGTGGGCGGCGCTGATCGGGCCGGGGCGCGTGGTGGACACGGACCGCTTCTTCGTGGTGGCGATGAACACGCTGTCGAACGTGCAGGCCCGTGATCCGCAGGTGGTGACGACCGGCCCGGACACGCCGCACCCGGACGGTGAGGGATGGGGCGAACGGTTTCCCGCCTGGGACTTTGCGGACCTGCACGCGCTGCAACTCGCGCTGCTGCGGCACCTTGGGGCGGAACGCTGGCACGCCGTCATCGGCCCCAGCTTCGGCGCGATGCAGGCGCTCCAGTGGGCGGCCCGCTCGCCGGACCTCGCTCCCCGTGTGGCCGCGGTTGGCACCAGTCCCAGTGCGGGGCCGGTGCTGCGCGGGGCCTTCGGGCCGCTGCTGCGCGACGCCGCGCCGCGTGGGGGCCTGGCCGGGGCGCTGCGCCTGATCTCCTTCTTCGGGCTGGGCGCGGACGGGCTGGAACGGACCTTCCGGGACGCCGACTTCGAGGCGTACCTGCGCTCGCGGATGGCGACGGCCAGCCTCGCGCACATCCTCGACATTGCCCGCGTGGTGGAGACGCACGACCTCTGTGCCGTCCTGCCGCGCGCCGAACTGTTCGCCCACTGGCGGGACGTGGGCCTGCGCCTGCTGACCGTCAACATTCGCGGTGACCAGTTCTTCCCCGCCGCCGAGATGCGCGCCTTTTCCGGGGCGAGCCGGGCGGCGGGCGTGGCCCACACGCACCTGGAGTACGATTCCGCGCACGGCCACCTGGGTTGCGTGGCCGACACCGCGCCCTTCGCGGGCCTGCTGCGTGCCCTGCTGGACGACGCGCTGCCCGCCGTGCCCCTCCCCCCCGAGCCGCTTCAGACCGGGGAGGCGTCCCATGCCTGAGCGGGTGCTCGTCGCCATCCACGGCAATTTCGCCTCCGCGGCCTGGTGGGTGGACCTGCTGGCCGATCCGCCGACCGGCTGGCGTGTCCTGGCGCCCGACCTCCCCGGCTTCGCGGGAACCGCGCACGCTGGCGAGGTGAGCATCCCCGCCTACGCCGACTGGCTGGCGGCCTGGCTGGCCGAGCGGGAGATCACCCGGCCCGTGCTGCTGGGGCACAGCCTGGGCGGGGCGGTCGCCCTGGAGTTCGCCGCCCGTGACCCTCACCACCTCTCCGGCCTGATCCTCGCGGCGAGTGCACCCCTCACGGGCCTGGTCACCCCCGAGGAGAATTACCCGGTGCTGGAACTGCTGCGCGTGAATGGGCAGCTCCGGGAACTGAGCCTGGGGGCGCTCTTCCCTTCGGGCAGCCCGGCCAACTTCCCGGAACTGGTGGCGGACGCGGGGCGGATGGCGGACTCGCACTACAGCGGCAATGCCCGCGCCCTGGCCGGGTGGCGGGTGGACGCCGCGCGAATCAAAGGGCTGCCCGTACTGGTGCTGGGCGGCGAACTCGACACGCTGATCACGCCCGAGATGGTGCGCGCGCAGGCTGCCGCTCTGGGGACGTCCGCCGCCGTGCTGGAGGGCCGCGGCCACGGCTTCCCGCAGGAAGACCCCGGCGCGTTCCGGGCGCTGATTTCCGAATTTCTCGCCACCCTGCCCTGACGTTCGTTACATTGGAGCCGACATGAACAAGGTTTACGAGGGCGCCCGTGAGGCGCTGCAAGACATCGTGGCCGACGGGCAGACCGTCGCCGTGGGGGGCTTCGGCCTGTGCGGCATTCCCGAGCAACTCATCCTCGCGCTGCGCGACAGCGGCGTGAAGGGGCTGACGGCCGTCAGCAACAACGCGGGCGTGGACGGCTGGGGCCTGGGCCTGCTGCTCGAAACCCGCCAGATTCGCAAGATGATCTCCTCCTACGTGGGCGAGAACAAGGAATTCGAGCGCCAGTACCTCGCCGGAGAGCTGGAACTGGAGTTCACCCCGCAGGGCACCCTGGCCGAACGGATGCGCGCGGGCGGCGCGGGCATCCCCGGCTTCTACACCAAAACCGGCGTCGGCACCGTCGTCGCCGACGGCAAGGAGCACAAGGATTTCGACGGCGAGACGTACATTCTGGAGCGCGGTATCAAGGCCGACCTGGCACTGGTGAAAGCCTGGAAGGCCGACCGGGCGGGGAACCTCGTCTACCGCAAGACCGCGCAGAACTTCAACCCGGTGGCCGCCACCTGCGGCCGGGTCACCGTGGCCGAGGTGGAGGAACTGGTGGAGGTCGGGGAGCTTGACCCCGACGAGATCGACACGCCCGGCATCTTCGTGCAGCGTGTGGTGCTGAACCCGAATCCCGAAAAGCGCATTGAGCAGCGGACGGTGCGGAAGGCGGCGACGAACGCCTCCAGCGCCGCTGGAGAGGAGGTCTGAGATGCCCTGGACCCGTGACGAGATGGCGGCCCGCGCCGCGCGGGAACTGCAAGACGGCTACTACGTGAACCTGGGGATCGGCCTCCCGACTCTGGTTGCCAACCACATCCCCCAGGGCGTCAGCGTGTGGCTGCAATCGGAAAACGGCCTGCTGGGCATCGGCCCCTTTCCCACCGAGGACGAGGTGGACCCCGACCTGATCAACGCGGGCAAGCAAACGGTGACGGCGCTGCCCGGCGCGAGCTTCTTCTCCAGCGCGGACAGCTTCGCCATGATCCGGGGCGGCCACATCAACCTCGCCATCCTGGGGGCGATGCAGGTGTCGGAGAAGGGTGACCTCGCCAACTGGATGATTCCCGGCAAGATGGTGAAGGGGATGGGCGGCGCGATGGACCTCGTGGCGGGCGTGCAGCGCGTGGTGGTGCTGATGGAACACGTGGCGAAGGGTGACGCGCACAAGATTCTGTCCGAATGCACGCTGCCCCTGACCGGCCAGGGCGTGGTGGACCGCATCATCACCGACCTGGCGGTGCTGGACGTGACGCCGGACGGCCTGAAGCTGGTCGAACTCGCCCCTGGCGTGACGCTGGAGGAACTGCGGACCAAGACGGGCGCGCCCATTCGGGAATAGCAGCGGGGGGGGCGGGCGGCCTGGGACACCTTCCTGGGCCGCCCTGCGGCTTTTATTTCACCGTCTTGGGCCGCAGGGCATTCACCTGGGCCGGGGTCTTCTTGTCCTGACGGTACTTGGCGAGGTCGGCGGCGGTGAAGGGTTTCTGGCCCTTGGGCAGCTTGTTGCCCCAACTGGTGCTGACGTAATTGAGAATGGCCGCGAGATCGGCGTCCTTCAACTGTCCGAAGGCGGGCATCACGCCGTTGTACGTCTTGCCGTTTACGCTGATCTTGCCGTTCAGGCCGTACAGGACGACGTGCTCGACGTAGGCCCGCCCGCCCTGCGCCGCCAGCAGCGTTCCCACATGGTTCGCCAGTGGCGGGAAGGCACCGGGGACGCCCTGGCCCGTCGCCTGGTGACAACCGGCGCAGTTGGTGGTGAACAGGGCCTTGCCGTTAGGCGAGGCGGCAGCGGCGGCACCGGCCAGCAGGGCCGCGAGGGACAGGGCCGACTTGAACAGTGCCGACTTGAAGAGGACCGACTGGGTGAGGGCAGCCTGTTTCATGGGTTCCTCCTGCACAGAACTTGAGGCGAACGCACGCTGACCGGACCAGTCTACCTGACCTGTCGGTCGGGCAGGGCGGAATGCAAGGGGCGATGAAGCGGCCTCTCCCCACTCCTAACGGGCGTTTGTTAGACTGTGAGCACAGATGACCCAGCCCGACACCCGCGCTCCGGCGCCCCCCACTGCCGCTACCTGGCCGGAGGCCCTGGCCCGCCTCGCCGCCGACCAGCAGAAAGTCCGTGCCGGAGGCGGCCCCAGAGCCCAGCAGCGCCAGCACGAGAAAAACCGCCTCACCGCCCGTGAGCGCATCGCCCGCCTGGTGGATGAGGGGACCCCCTTCGACGAACTGATGACCTTCGCCGGGTGGGAGATGTACCCGGAAGTGGGCGGCGCTCCCTCGGGCGGCACCGTCACCGGCATCGGCAGCGTCGCGGGCCGTCCCTGGATGATCATCGCCAACGACGCCACCGTAAAGGCAGGCGCCTTCTTCCCGATCACGGCCAAAAAGGTGATCCGGGCGCAGACCATCGCCCTCGAAAACCGGCTGCCTGTCGTGTATCTGGTGGACTCGGCGGGCGTCTATCTGCCGATGCAGGACGAGATTTTCCCCGATCAGGACGACTTCGGGCGCGTCTTTTACCTGAATGCCCGCATGAGCGCCAGGGGCATCCCGCAGATTGCCGCGATCATGGGCAACTGCGTGGCGGGCGGCGCGTACCTGCCGGTCATGTGCGACACGCTGATCATGACCGAGGGGTCGGGCCTGTACCTGGCGGGTCCCGCGCTGGTCAAGGCCGCCATCGGGCAGGTCGTGGAGTCGGAAGAACTGGGCGGCGCGGACATGCACGCCTCGATTGCCGGAACCGTGGACTACAAGGAACCGGACGACGAGGCGGCCCTGAAGCGCATCCGGGCACTGGCCGGGATGTACGCGGAAGGCGAGGTCGCGCCGTGGGCGAAGCGGCGGGCCGAGGTGCAGCCCGCGCCGGAACGCGACCTCACCGAAGTGGTCAGTTTCGACGGCAGCAAGCCCTATGACGTGCGCGAGGTCATCACCGCGCTGGCCGATGGGGGAGCCAACGGAGAGCCAAGCTTTCACGAGTTCAAGCCCGAGTACGGCCAGACCATCGTGTGCGGCTTCGCCCGCGTGGGCGGCTACCCGGTCGGCTTCGTGGCGAACCAGCGCACCGTGATCAAGAAGAAGCTCAAGTCGGGTGGCGAGCCCGGCCTCCGCACCCGCATCGAGGTCGGCGGCGTGATCTACGGCGACTCCGCCGACAAGGCCGCCCGCTTCATCCTCGACGCGAACCAGGCGGGTGTGCCGCTGGTCTTCCTGTCCGACGTGACCGGCTTCATGGTGGGCCGCGACTCCGAGCAGGAAGGCATCATCCGCCGGGGCGCGAAGATGGTGAACGCCGTCTCCAACAGCGTCGTTCCCAAGATCACCATCATCACGGGCGGCTCGTTCGGCGCGGGCAACTACGCCATGAACGGCAAGGCCTACGGCCCCCGCTTCCTCTTCGCCTGGCCCAGCGCCAAGTACGCGGTGATGAGTGGCAACGCGGCGGCCAAGACGCTGCTCGACATCCAGGTCGCCGCCCTCCAGCGCCAGGGCCACCCGCCCGACGACGAGGAACTCCAGCGCCTCTACGACGAGGTGAAGGCCAAGTACGACACCGAACTCGACCCCCGCTACGCCGCCGCGCGCCTGTGGGTGGACGAGATCATCCCGCCGAACGACACCCGCGAGCGCCTGATCCGCGCCCTCGAAGCCTGCGCGCAGAATCCGCAGCAGGAAGAACTCAAGGTGGGCGTGTTCCAGGTGTGAGGGGTTAGGCGTTAGGAAAAGCCACCCCGTCCCCTCCCCCTCCTTCTCTAATCCCTAACTCCTAACCCCTTGCCGGAGGCACCCATGACCAGCACCCTCGTCCGTCCCCTGTCCGACGACCAGCGCACGATCCTTTCCGCCCTCCAGAGCTTTTTGAAGAACAAAGTCGCTCCCGGCGCCGCCGAGCGTGACCAGACCGGCGAGTTTCCCTTCGACCTCGTGCGGGAACTCGGCGAGATGGGCGTGATGGGCGCGCAGACGCCCGAGGAATACGGCGGGGCGGGGCTGGATACCGCCACCTTCGCCATGATCATCGAGGAGATCGCGGCCTATGACGGCAGCCTGTGCCTGACGGTCGCCTCACACAACTCGCTGTGCCAGGGTCACATCATCCTGGCGGGGACCGAGGCGCAGAAGCAGAAGTTCCTGCCCGACCTCGCCAGCGCGCGGAAGCTGGGGGCGTGGGGCCTGACCGAACCCGGCAGCGGCAGCGACAGTGGCGGCCTCCAGACGCGGGCGGTGGAGCAGCCCGACGGAAGCTGGATTCTGAACGGCTCCAAGAACTTCATCACGCAGGGCAGCGTGGGCGGCACCTACGTGGTGCTGGCCCGCACCGACGCGCCGCGCCCCGGCAAGGGCAAGAACGACGGCATCAGCGCCTTCGTCTTCAACCGCGACGAGGTGACGGGCTTCTCCATCGGGCGCAAGGAGGACAAGCTGGGCCTGCGGAGCAGCGACACCGCGCAACTGATCTTCGAGGACATTCACCTCCCGCAAGGCGCGCTGCTGGGCACCCGTGCCGAGGGCTTCAAGGACGTGATGCGCGTGCTGGACGGCGGGCGCATCGGCATCGGCGCGATGGGGCTGGGGCTGGGGCGGGCGGCCTTCGAGTTTGCGGCGCGGTACGCGATGGAGCGTGAGCAGTTCGGCAAGCCCATCGCCATGAACCAGGCCATCGGCTTCAAGCTGGCGGACATGGACACCCAGCTCGAAGCGGCCCGCCTGCTGCTCCGCAAGGCCGCCGACCTCAAGGACGCGGGCGAGAACTTCACGGTGGCCGCCGCGCGGGCCAAGCTGTTCGCCAGCACCGTCGGGGTGCAGGCCTGCGACGACGCGATCCAGATTCTCGGTGGCTACGGCTACATCAAGGAATACCCGGTCGAACGCTACTGGCGCGACAACCGCCTCACCCGCATCGGGGAGGGCACCGACGAGGTGCAGCGCCTCGTCATCAGCCGCGACGTGATGGGCCGTTTCGGGGCGTAAGGGCGAGGTTGCCGGGGGTCAGTGGGGCGAGTGGATTCCCGCTGGCCCCTCAGTCGTCAAGCCTGCTGAGGATGAGTTCGTCGGAGCCCTCCTCCAACCCGGAGAAGTCCTCCAAGTGGAGATGTTTTCCAGGGACGGTGGATTCTGCCAGGCTCAGGAGCATGTTGGAAAGCGTGCGGAATCCTGCCGCATTCCCGAAGATCACGTGTGCTCCCTCAACCATGCGAACCTCAATTCGAGCCTCAGGTTCCCACCAGTTTGTTTCGGGTTCGTCCATGCCTGCGACTGTACCTCCGCCTCTTCCAAACTGAACCGTCTTCCGTGAAGCCACCGTAACTTTAGGTGCATCTGCCCCGCGCCCACGCCTCTACACTGGGGTTATGAAGGGCCTGCGCGAGTTCATTGACTGGCTGCGGGAGGCGCTGAAAGGCTCGCCTCAGCCCCAGCCGGTGCCCATTCCCGTCCGCGTGCGCGACCGGCGCTGATCGGGCTGTTCCTCCCACTTTTTCCGTCCACCCCTCAGCGGGTGGGCGTCTTTCTTGCTGGCACACGTCCTGAAGCTCGGCGGTCCAGCAGGCAGCTCAACCCCTCCACCATACCCCGCCGCGTGAGCGTCTGCTGTGGCCCATTCGCCTGACATTCATCTGATGTGGACCCTAGAGTGGACTCCCGGGGCAATGACCCCCCGGGAGAAACGGAAAGAGGTGAAGCCGTGCATATCTATCAGCTGTCAGGCCGGAACGTGGACGTCACCGACGCGATGCGCGATTACGTGGAGGAAAAACTCACGCGCCTGGACCGCTTCAGCGACCAGATCACCGATGCGCGCGTGGTCCTGACCGTCCGCGACGTGCGGGACGCCGGGCGGCGCAACCGCGTCGAGGTGCAGCTCAATGTGCCCAGCGGCATTATCCGCGCCGAGGAGCACCACGCCGATATGTACGCCGCGATTGACCGCGCCTCCGACGTGCTGGAGCGCCAGCTCCGCAAGTTCAAGACAAAATACATGCGCCACCGCCAGGAAGCCGTGCCCGAGCCTGAAGTGGGCCTGGCCGAGGCCGATGTGAATGCGGGCCTGGACGAGGAAGCCGCCGAGTTCCGCCCCGAGATCGTCCGCACCAAGCGCTTCAACCTGCGCCCCATGAGCGCCGAGGACGCCGTCACGCAGATGGAGGCGCTGGGCCATGACTTCTACGTGTTCAAGAACATGGATACGGGGGGCTGCGGCGTGGTGTACCGCCGCCGGGACGGGCATTACGGCCTGATCGAACCGAGCTGAGGCCCGTGGGACCCGTCCGGGGGCGAGGAGCCTGCCGATCCTCGCCCCCGGCGCAACCTCACGGCCTTCTCACCTGCCGGGACGCCTGCCCCGCCGCATCTGCTACGCTGGGGCGTTCATGATCGCGCATGTGGTCAATCCCGGTTCCAGCAGCGTGAAACTCGCCTGCGCCAGCGTCCTGCCCAGTGAGAACCCCGCCCTGCCCGGCCAGTTGCGCGTCACCCTGACCCGGGCCGAGGTGCCGCTTGCCGGGCCGCCGGGCGAACAGGACCTGGGGGCGCTGACCCAAGCCGTGCTCGACGCCACCGCCGACTGGCCCTTCCCGGACGCGGTGGTCGCGCGGGGCGGCTGGCTGGGGCAGGTCGCGGCGGGCACCTACCGCGTCACGCCCGAACTGGCCCGTTACGCCGCCCAGGAGGGCCGCGACGGGCTGGGCAGCGTGCTGGCCCTCAGCGTCGGGGAGGCGCGGGGCGTGCCCGCCTTCGTGGTCGATCCGCAGAGTGTGCACGAACTGCTGCCCGAGGCGCGCGTGACGGGCGTGCGGGGCGTCACGCGCGAGGCCCGCTTTCACGCGCTGAATGCCCGCGTCGTCGCCCGCCGCGCCGCCCACGAGGTCGGCAAGCGGCTTCAGGAGGCCCGGGTGGTCGTCGCGCACCTGGGGGCCACCACCAGCGTCACCGCCTTTGACGGCGGCCGCGCCATCGACACCACCGGCACCGCGGCGGGCGGCGGTCCGATGGGGGCCTTGCAAGCTGGCCCGCTGTCCAGCGCGGCGCTGCTGCACCTGGCCGAGGGTCATACCCCGGCGGAAGTGCTGCGGCGTCTGGCGTCCGAGAGCGGCTTTCTGGCCCTGACCGGCAGCGCCAACCTCAAGGAACTCGAAGCGCGCGAGGCCAGTGACCCCGAAGTGCAGGCCGCCGCCGCCGCCTTCGTGCACCAGGCGTGCAAGGCGATTGGCGAGCAGTGCGGGGCGCTGGCCGGACGCCCGGACGCGCTGGCGATCACGGGGGGAGCGGCCCGCTGGGAAGCCCTGGTGGACCGCATCGAGCGGCGGCTGGGCTGGATCGCGCCCGTCATCATTGTGCCCGGCGAGCTGGAACTGGAAGCCCTGGCCGAAGGCGCGGGCCGCGTGCTGCTGGGCCTGGAACAGCCCCGCGACTGGACCCCACCTCCGGACGGAACCCCCTGACGTGGCCCGCCGCCGCCTGCCCCGCCCCGCCCCCGAACCCATCCGCGCGACCAGCATGTGGCGGGTGGATCAGGTGTTTCTCGCGCGCCGGGGCCAGCGCATCGAGGTGACCTGCTCGCTGGTCAACGACCGGGGCGGCCTGCGGAACCTGAGTATCGTGGCCCCCACCGACGACCCCCGCGAGGCTCTGCGCCACGCCGCGCGTTACGTTGCCGGGAAAGGCAACGTGAGCAGCGCCCGGCAGGTCCGGGTGCGCTGGACGCGCGAACAGCTCACCACCTTGCAGGACGAACTCATCCGCGCTTTCGAGCTGGAGGACGACTTTCAGGAAGCGTTCGAGGACACCCTGCAAGAGGTCCGCGACCGGATGAGGTAGGGGAGAGGGCACTCACCCAAAAGAGGTAGGTGACGCAGACAAGGCTCTCATAGAGAAGAAACACCGTGTAGGACAGTAAAAAAGCCCCTCCCCCTTGACTTGCAGAGGGGGTGAGCAGGCCTGGCGTAGAGAGGCCAATGGATGACCGAATGCCGGACCTGTTTTGAGGGCAGCCTGACGGCTGCCACCCCTCTCCCCGGCCCTCTCCGGCAAGGGGAGAGGGAGAAAACCCCGCCGCACTTTCCTACATGAGAGAGGGCTGCATCCCCCAGCCCGAAAGAGAGGCCAAAGAAAAAGCCCCACCTTGTGGTGGGGTTCTTTGGTTGCAGGGACAGGATTTGAACCTGTGACCTCCGGGTTATGAGCCCGACGAGCTACCAGACTGCTCTACCCTGCGTCGCTCTGGCGCGTTTCCGAACGTCTGTTCTTCCGGCGCTCAGAAATAGTAGCGCGAGTTCAAAAATCTGTCAACAGCGGCTGGGAAAGCGGGCCGAACCCCCGGGGCGCTCGCGTTAGGCTGGGACCGTGACCGACCCGGCCCCGGAGAGCATTCAGGCGCGCAAGCTGCGGCACATCGAGGCGTGCCTGCTGCCCGCGAGCCAGTACGCGGGCGTGACCACCGGGCTGGAGCGGGTGCCCTGGCCTTACCGGGCGCTGCCGGAACTGGACCTGGACGCGGTGGACCTCACCGTGCCGTTTCTGGGGCGGGCGCTGCGGGCACCGGTGCTGATCGGGGCGATGACGGGCGGGGCGGAGAGGGCAGCGGCCATCAACCGTAACCTTGCCGTCGCCGCGCAACGTCTCGGCATCGGCCTGATGCTCGGCTCGCAGCGGGTGATGCTGGAGCGCCCGGACACCGCCGCCAGTTTTCAGGTCCGCGACGTGGCCCCGGACGTGCTGCTGGTCGGGAACCTCGGCGCGGCGCAGTTCCTGCTGGGCTACGGCGCTGCCGAGGCCGAGCGGGCGGTGCGGGAGGTTGGGGCGGATGCGCTCGCCATCCACGTGAACCCGCTTCAGGAAGCCATGCAGGCGGGCGGAGATACGCACTGGGCGGGGCTGAGCGCCCGGCTGGCGGAGGTGGTCCCCACCCTGCCCTTCCCGGTCCTTCTGAAGGAGGTGGGGCACGGCCTGGACGCCGCCACGGTCGCGGCGGTGGCGGCGTCGGGGTTCGCCGCGCTGGACGTGGCGGGCGCGGGCGGCACCAGTTGGGCGCGCGTGGAGCAACTCGTTCGCTACGGCGCCGTCCTCACGCCGGACTTGTGCGAGGTGGGCATTCCGACCGCGCAGGCCCTCATGGGTGCCCGCCGCGCCGCACCTGGGACACCCCTGATCGCGTCCGGCGGTATCCGCACCGGTCTGGATGCCGCCCGCGCCCTGGCTCTCGGTGCGGAGGTGGTCGCGGTGGCCCGGCCCCTCCTCGCCCCCGCTCTGGAGAGTGCGGAGGCGGTGGAGGCGTGGTTGTCCCGCTTCATTCACGAGTTGCGGGTGGCCCTGTTCGTCGGTGGATTCGGCAGTGTGGAAGTGGTGCGGGGGAGGCTAGGGGATGAGCGTTGAGCGTGGGGCTGACGCGATGCAGAAGACGGGAGCGTGTGGGCCGCCTTTTTCCCTTCCCCCCTTGCAGGCGGAGTGATGCAGATAAGTCTCATGTAAGAAAAGCACGACGAGGACGGCTTTTGCTCCCTCCCCCCTGGCGGGGGACTTGCAAAGCTGCGAAGCAGAGGTTGGGACTTGTAAAGCCCTGCAAGAGCGGGGGGTGGTAAGCGCAGCTTGCCCTGACCGCAGGTCAGAGACACGTCCTGTCCATTTCCACCAACCACACCGCCGGGGTTTCGCAGCAGCCCCAGCCATCAACAGGAAGCGGGCTGATGACAGCCCTGGCCAGGCCGCACCCTCAGCCTTCCGCCACCCGCTCCACCCGCGCGCCCAGCCCGGTCAGCACCTCGTATTCCACGGTGTCGCCCCACCCGGCCACGTCCGTCACCGTGATCTCGCCCCCGCCCCAGACTTCCACCCAGTCGCCCACGCGGACCTCCAGGCCGGTCACGTCCACCATGCACTGGTCCATGCAGATGCGGCCCAGCACCGGGCGGCGCTCGCCCTGCACCAGAACCTGGGCTCTGCCGGTCGCGTTGCGGGGGTAGCCGTCCGCGTAGCCGATGCCGACGGTGGCGACGCTCGTCTCGCGCCCGGCCCGCCACAGGCCGCCGTAGCTGACGCTCTCGCCGGGGTGGACGGCGTGGACGTGGGTGACGCGGGCCTTGAGGGTCATCGCCGGGGTCAGGGGCGCTTGCTCACGCAGGTGCGCGGGGGCGAAGCCGTAGGAGGCCAGGCCGGGCCGCGCGAGGGACAGACCCGGCAGCGGGCCGAAACTCAGGATGCCGCCGCCATTCGCCGCGTGCGCGAGGACCGGAGGCAGCGCGGCCAGCACGCCCTGGAAGAGGGCGAGCTGTTCCCGGGCAAAGCTCGGGTCCGGTTCGTCGGCGGTGGCGAAGTGGGTATAGGCCCCCTCCAGCAGCCCCCGTTCGGCCAGACGCCGTCCCACCCGGATCGCCTCGTCGGGCCGCGCGCCCAGGCGGTTCATGCCGGTGTCCACCTTCAGGTGCGCGCGGGCGTGGGGCGGCAGGGCGTCCGCCTCCGTGACCGAGGCGACGGGCAGGCGCACCCCCAGGTCGGCCAGCGGCCCCACCTCCTCCGGCGCGGGCGGCGTGAGCAGCAGGATCGGCTTGCCGAGGCCCAGGGCGGCCAGGGCCACGGCCTCGCGCGGGACGGCCACCGCCAGGCCCCACACGTCGGGATGGCGGGCGGCCACCCGGGCGACGATCTCCAGCCCGTGCCCGTAGGCGTCAGCCTTCACCGGCAGCAGCAGCCGGGCACCCGCTCGCCGGGCGAGGGCCGTCAGGTTGCCCCGCAGGGCGGACTCGGAAATCAGGGCTTGCGCGCGTGCCAGCATCCCCCGCATGGTAGCGGGGCGGCGCGGTGGACAGGTGGACCGCCCGGCCGGGGAAGGCGCGTGTATCCTCTCTGACAGTGACCACGCGACCCGCCCTGTCCCGAATGGTGCTGACCCTCGCCGCCCTGGGGGGTACCCCGGCTCTCGCGCAGACGGGCGGCATCCTGCCCCTCGTCTCAGTGGGGGAGAAGTGGCCGCAGCCGCAGGAAACGTACCTGATCCGCGTCGCCCCGCCGGATGCCGGGAAGCCCCTGGGGCTGGAGGTGTACAGCCCGACCTTCAACCTGGCGGACTACGTGGACGGCCGCCGGGGCGCGGGGTACTTCGGGGACGAGCTGTACAAGAAAAACGAGCCGTTCGAGACGACCTTCACCCTCAGCGGTCCCGGCGGCCTGATCGCGGAGCGGCGCTTCTCCACCAACCGCGAACACACCTGGGAAAGCCTCTTCGCGGGGGGGCTGCCCGCGGGGACCTACACCCTCAAGGTGACCAGCCGGGGCGACGGCAAGAATGCCTTCGCGCTGCGGACGGCCGCACCCTTCACTCTGGAAACCAGCGACTTCTCGGTGAACGCCCGCGACACCGAGCAGACGCCGCTGCTGGCTGCCCGGCTGAACGTGCCCGCCGAGTGGGTCGGCAAGACCCTGAGTGTGCAGAACTATGACGTGGACGGCCCGCAGGAGGCCGAAACCTGGGTGGTGCAGCCCGGCGGGCAGCGCGTGAACCTGACGACCAGCGGGGACGGTCAGACGGCCGCCGACCGCTTCACCCTGACCCCCGATCAGGTAGGCGAGTGGCAGGTATTCATCCGCGTGCTGCCGACCACCAAGCAGTACTCCAACGCGATCCGCTATTCGTTCCGCCTGAATGACCAGCCCGTCACGGCCCGGGTCGGCGGCTTCACCCCCCCGAGGGCCTGAAGATGGCGAACCAGCTCCTCGTGGACGTGGTGGATCCCCAGGGCCGTCCCGTTCCCGGCGCGAGCTACACCCTGGTCGGGGACAGCGTGGTGCGGCCCGCCCTGCCCGCCGGGTACCTGCCGGTCAGCGCCGCGATTGTCGCGGGCAGCGGGAACATCGTGTCGCCCGGCGAGATCCGTTACCAGCCGGGCTATACCAAGCTGCGCTTTGTGGCCCGGCCCCCGGAGGGTCAGCTCATGGTGGACGCGGTGGCCGTGTACGGTGACCAGCGCCTGCCGCTGCCGGGGATTCCCTTCGAGGTGGCGGGCCGCACCCTCACCACGCCCGCGACGGTGGCCCTGCCGCCCGGCGATTACCCGGTCACGCCCAGCACCGTTCCCGGCAGCACCTTCACGCCGCCGGTGCCCGGCCACGTCTCCGATGCCGGAACGGGGAAGGTCACCCTCGAATACCGGGTGCAGACCGAACTCACCCTCGTGACCGCGCCGGACATCGTGAACGCCTGCGACGTGACGCAGCTCACCGCGACCGCCCGGACCGAGTTCCCGCACCGGCTCCCCGCCCGCCTGAAACTCAATCTCCCGGCCGGGTGGAGCAGCGACTATCCGCTGGAGCAGCCCGGCGAGTTCAGCAGCGGGGCGCCCCTGCGTCTCAAGGTCCCCGTCCGGGTGTGCCGCAGCGACACCGCCGAGGCGGTTCTGGCACCGCTGGACCTGCGGACCACCGGGCAGGCGCGCGTCCGCAACCCCGGCGGCGCGAACGTGACCCGCACCGTGCAGGGCGGCGCTCGGGCCACCCTCAGCAAGAACGTGGAACCCTCCGCGCAGGGCTACACCGTCACCCTGACCTTCACGGTGGACAGCACGCTGGAAAATGTCCGCCTGCTCGACCCCCTGCCCTCGGGCGGCAGCGCGTCCGCCGTGCGGGGTCCCCTGAACGTCCAGGGCCCCAGCCTGGCCGGGGTGAATCCCCGCGCCGACGGCGACACCATCATCCTGACGCGCGTGATTCCCGGCACCTATACCCTCACGTACACGCTGCTGACCGACCAGCCCGTCGACCGGGTGGTGACCACGCCCGACCTCGACTGGTGAGGCCCTTTCCTCCGCGCGTGGCCGCGCCGCCGGGGCCAGCGTCCCGCATTGTCAGCAAGGCCGCTCCCGGCAGATGAGTTTTCCATTATTCTGAAGCCATGAGACGTGCGTGGCTTCTGCCCCTTGCCGCCGCGCTGCTGAGCGCCTGCGGCGACCTCGCCGCGCCGCCCGCCCCGACCGCCGGGGACCTGCTCGGGGCGCCCACGTCCCTCCAGGTCACGGGCCGCAGCCTGAAGGCGGAGGCGACGCCTACCCTCGACGGGACGACCCTGAACGTGCGGGTGCGGGTGCAGCCCAGCCGCGCGCCCCTGCCGCCCCTGACGCTGACCGGCGTGTACGTCGTCACCGAGGACGGCGTGTGGAGTGCCGTCACCACCCGGGGTGAGTCTCAGGACTGCGGCGCGAACAGTTGCCTTCAGGGCACCGGGCGCGGCGCGGCGCGGGGCCTGCGGCCAGGGGAGGGAGTGCAGGTCGTGGTCAGCCTGAAGGACGCCCAGGGCCGCACCATGTGGCTGCGCGACCCCCAGGCGAATATCCAGCAGAACTGAAACCTCCGGGCGTTAGCCGTCCGCCGTCACCAGACCGTCGCGGACCCGCAGTGTCCGGTCGGCCAGCGCGGCCACGTCCCGGTCGTGGGTGATCAGCACCACCGTCCGGCCTTCCCGCGCCGACCCTGTCAGGAGTTCCAGCACCCGCTCGCCGGTGTGCGAGTCGAGGTTGCCGGTCGGTTCGTCGGCCAGCAGCACGCGCGGGTTATGGGCGAGGGCGCGGGCGACGGCGACCCGCTGCGCTTCCCCGCCCGAGAGCTGCGACGGCAGGTGCGAGGCCCGCGCGGCCAGTCCCACCCCGTCCAGCAGCGCCCTCGCCCGCTCGCGCCGCTCCCGGACCGGGACACCCGCCAGCATCAGCGGAAACTCCACGTTTTCCAGCGCCGTCAGGATCGTGACGAGATTGTGGTTCTGGAACACGAAGCCGTAGTTCGCTAGCCGGAAGTCCGCGCGGCCCGCCTCCGACAGCGCGTGCAGATCGGTGCCGTCCACCAGCACGCGGCCGGTGGTGGGCCGGTCGAAGCCCGCCAGCAGGTTCAGCAGCGTACTCTTGCCGCTGCCGCTGGGGCCGACCACCGCCGTCATCCCGGGCGGAAAGGCATACGTGAAGGGCGCGAGGGCCGTCACGGTGTCCTCGCCGCTGGGGTAGATGCGCGAGAGGTTCTGGGCGGTCAGGACCGAGCCGGAAGGCAGCGTCATCAGACCCGCCCCAACGCTTCGGTGATGCTGAGGCGGCTCGCGCTCCGGGCCGGGAGCAGGCCGGAAATCAGCCCCAGCAGCAGGCTGATGCCCAGCGCCAGCAGCGTCAGCCGGGGCGTGAGCGCCGCCGCGTCGATCCCCGCGAGGCTCTGGGTGTAGGCGTTCACCGCCGCGATCCCCACCAGGCCCAGCAGCAGCCCCCCCACACCGCCCACCAGGGCCAGCAGCAGCGATTCGGTCAGCACCAGCGTCCGCACGAACCCGGGCCGTGCCCCGATGGCCCGCAGCGTGCCGAACTCGCGGGTGCGCTCGAACACGCCCATCATCACCGTGTTCGCCACCGCCAGCCCCCCCACGATCAGCGCGATCAGGCTGATGCCGAAGCGCACCGCGTCGCTGATGCGCAGGGCCCGGTCCACGAACGACAGGAAATCCGACTGCGTCTGCGCCTCCAGGTTCAGCCGCCGCGAGATCGTACTCGCCACCGCCCGCGCGTCACGCGGATTGGCGAGCTTCAGGGCGACCAGCGACACCCGCCCCTGCGCCCCCTCCGCCCGTTGCAGCGTCGAGAGCGGCAGGAAGATGAAGTTGTCCACCAGCCCCGACTCCGGCGCGAGGATGCCCACCACCTCCACCCGGCTCCGGCGGTTCAGGTTCAGCCGCGAGCCGACCCCCAGGTGCAGGTTCTTGGCGGCCTTCGCGCCCACCACCGCCACGCCCTGCCCCTCGTCCGCCGCCGTCAGCGCCCGGCCCCTTGCGGCCTGCACGTTGGGAAACACCGCCCGCACCCCCTGCGCCGCCGGGAGGCCGTACAGCACCACGCTCTGCGACACGTCCAGGCTGCCGCGCACCGCCATCACCACCGGCGTCACCGAGGTGATGCCCAGTTCGCCCGACAGCTTCTGGAGGTCGCCCACCACCGTTTGCGGCAGGTTCGGCTGCGGCGCGAGGCCCTGGGAAAAGCCGCTGAGGCTGACCTGGACATCCGGCCCGATGGCGCCCAGTTCGGACGTGAAGACCTTGCGTATGCCCTCGCCCAGCGACAGGAAGACGACCATGCTCGCCACGGCCACCGTGATCCCCAGCGCCGTCAGCAGCGTCCGTACCGGTCTGCGCGTGAGGCCCCGCCACGCCAGGCTCCAGAGGTCTGATCCATTCACGAGCTACAAGCTACGCTGCCGGGGTGGTGAGGACGGCGGGAAGGGTGACTGACGCCGCCCCGGCGCCTCCACCGTCCGCTCCTCCAGCCCTCACGTCCTGACTCTACGCTGCCGGAATGATCCGCCGTCTTTCGCTGCTGTCCGGCCTTCTGCTCGCGGCCTGCGCGGGCGCCCAGACGCTCGTGCCGCTCGATTCGCGCCCGGCGACGCGGGTGCTGCCCGCCCTGATCGCGGGTGTGGACGGCGGGAAGGTGCAGGTGCCCCCCGCCGACCTCCTGGGCAATGCCGAGCGTGGCGCGGACCCGGCGGCGCTGACCGCCTGGTTGAACGCGCAGCCGACCGACCAGCCCCTGATCGCCGCGCTGGACACCTTCGCCTATGGCGGGCTGGTGCAGTCGCGGAACAGCCCGCTGACGGCGCAGGAAGCCCTGGCCCGCCTCCAGCCGGTGCGGGACTGGCAGGCGCGGACCCGGCAGCCGGTGTACGCCTTCATCACCCTGCCCCGCGAGCCGGACGCGACGGACCGGGCGCGCAACCTCGCGGTGGTGCGCGAGATGCTCCAGTGGGCGCGGGACGGCGTCTTCAAGGAACTGCACGTGACCTGGGACGACGCCCTGCCCGGCAGCCCCGCCCCGGCAGAGGGCGCGGAACTCAGCAAGGAGGCGCCCGCCAACGTGCGCGTCTACCCCGGCGCGGACGAGGTGCTGAGTATGCTCGCCGCCCGTGCCCTCGCCCCCGCCGAGCGGGCGGTGCGCGTCGAGTACAGCGACCCGGCGAAGGCGCAGCAGGTGATCAAGTACGAGGGGATTCCCCTCACCCAGAGTACCGTCAACCACGCGCAGGCCAGCAGCTTCCGCGTGGTGGATTCAGGACCGGCCGACCTGACGCTGTTCGTGTACAACGGCGGCGATCCACGGCAGGCAGCTATCCGCATCAGCGCCCTGCTGCGGCGCGGCCCGGTCGCCGTCGCGGACGTGGCGCAGGTGAACCTGGGCAACCCCCGGCTGTGGACCGACCTCGCCACCCTGCGCCAGCACGCCAACCTGCGGGCGCTCGCGGCCTGGGGCACGCCCGGCAACAACCTGGGCACCGCCCTGGCCCACGCCCGCCTCGCGCTGGAGGGGGCCGACCCGTTTCGGCAGGACGCCCTGCTGGCCCGCGAGTACGCCAACGACGTGATCTACAGCGCGGAGGTGCGGGCCGCGCTCCGCAAGGCGATTCCCGAGGCGGAACTGAACACGCCCGCCGGACAGGCCAAACTGCTGGACCTCGCCCGCAATTACTTTCCCCTGCGTGTGGGCCTGACCTATCGGCTGGAGGACGCCTCGCTGCCCTGGGGCCGCTCCTTCGAGTGGGACTTCGATCTGGAGGGGAAGTGAAGTCGCGAAGGGAGCCGCCTTCCCTACTGCTCCCCTGAGTGGAACACTGGGGTGTGGACGCTGTCCCGCTGTTCTTCGTCCTGTCCCCGCTGGGCCTGTTGCTGCTCGCGCTGCTCCTGATCGGGGTGGCGTTGATGGGTGTGACGTATCTGGTGCCGCGCCGTTTCTGGGGCTGGCTCCTTTTGATCGGCTGCCCGCTCCTCACGTTCGGCCCGGTCGTGCTGGCCTTGCTACTCGACCTGCGTTAAGGGTTCCGGAGCCGGGCGTTTCTCCACACTCAGCAGCAATGCCGCGCCGATCACCAGCCCCGCGCCGAGGAGGGCCGTGGGCGAGAGGCGCTCACCGAACAGCAGCGCGGCCAGTCCCGCTGCCACCACCGGTTCCAGGCTGGCGATCACGCTGGCACGGGTGGCGGGCAGGTGTTTCAAGCCCGCGCTGTAGGCGCTGTAGGCGAGGTAGGTGCTCAGCACGGCGATGGCGACCAGGCTGCCCCAGGCGGCGGGCGTCTTGTGGCTGAACTCCACGAAGGGCAGCAGCCCCAGCGCCCCGACCGGCAGGGCGACCGCGTAGAGGGCCGTGGGCGCGTAGTGGGTGAAGTACGCCTTGCCGTACAGGTAGTACAGGCTGTAGGTGAATCCGGCCGTCAGACCCCAGGCGAGGGCCGCCGCCGTCACGTTCACGCCCTGCCCACCGCCCAGGCTGATCAGCGCGATGCCCGTCAGGGTTCCGGCCACCGCCACGCCTTCCCGCACGCCCAGGCGCTCGCGGAGCAGGGCCCAGCCCAGCAGCGCCACGAACGCCGGGGCGGTGTACAGCAGCACGCTGGCGAGGCTGGCGCCACCCGCCCGCACGGCCAGTTGATAGGAGCCGTAGAAGACGCTGACGCCAGTCAGGCCGAAGGCCGCCGTCACCAGCAGATCCCGCCCGCGCGGCAGAGTGGAGCGCGTCACCGCCGAATGGAGCGCGAAGAGGCTGCCTCCCAGCACCGCCCGCCAGAAGGCGACCTCCAGCGGCCCCACGCCCGCCGCCTGCGCGTTCTTGCCCAGGATGCCCAGCAGGCCCCACAGCACGGCGGCCAGCAGGATCAGCAGCGGCGCCGGAACCCTCATCCGCCCCTCCGCCACAGCGCGACCGTCGCCCCGACCACCAGCAGAAGGCCCAGGCCACCCAGCGCCCCCAGGATCAGGGCGCGGGTGTCGCGCGTCTGGCCGACTGGGGCCAGCGTGCCCTGGGTGAAGGGCGTCGTCTCACCGGACGGCAGCAGCACGTCCACCGGCACGGGCGCGTCGGCCCGGCCCGCCTCCAGGTGGGTGGGGCCGGGCGTGGTGACTGGCCGCAGCAGGCCGTCCGGCGAGAGCGGCGAGTACACGCTGCTGGTGACCCAGTAGGCGTACTCCCCGGCTGGGATGGCCGCGTCGATGACCAGCCGGGTCCCCTCCAGGCGCACGGTCGGCGCGGGGAGCGGCACCGGGGTTCCCCCGCCTTCCGGGGTCTGCGTGAGGGTGCTGCCGAAGCCGGTGACGCGCAGGTGGTAGGTCCAGCCGCCGCCCGTCGTCCTCAGCCGCAGGTCGTCCAGCGTCCGCTCCCCTCCCAGCCCGCGGCCCACGAAGATGTCCGTCACGCCCGCCGAGAAGCCGCTCGGCGCCCCCCAGGGGTTCTCGATGCGGCCCAGACCCACGGTGAAGCGCATCCCTGCCGCCTGTGGGGCCGCCTGGAAGCTCCGCAGGTCCAGCGCGTCCGCACTCACGGGAGGCCGGGTGGGGAGGATGTAGCCGCCGTCGCCCCGCGCGTCCCCCGCAGGATCGGAAAAGGAGAGGAGGGCGGCGGTGAGCAGCGTCAACACGCGCGCCAGCATAGCGGCTGCCCATCGGCACTGAACAGGGTGGAGGCGGTCAGGGGGCCATGCGGGCGCGGGCGATCAGCGACAGCAGCGTCTGGGCCAGGGCGGCCGGGTTGTGGCGGGCCGTTTCCCCGGCTTGCAGGAGCGGCGCGCTGCGGACCCGGCCCCGCAGGTCGCGGCTGGCGCCTTGCAGGGTCAGCACCTGCGCGCCCTCGGCGGCGTAGCGGGCCTGCACGTCGGGGGGGATGGTCTTGCTGTTCAGCAGCACCCAGTCGGGCGCGCGGCCCAGATGAGTCGTGATGGCGTTCACGTGGTCTTCCAGGCTCAGGCCGGTCGTCTCGCCGGGTTCGGTCATCAGGCTGGCGACGTACACGACCGGCGCGCCCGACTCGCGCACGGCGCGGGCGATGTCCGGCACCAGCAGCGCCGGAAGGATGCTGGTGTACAGGCTGCCGGGGCCGAGCACGATCAGTTCCGCGTCCCGGATGGCTTCCAGCACGGCGGGCAGGGCGGGCAGGTCCGGCGGTTCCAGCCGCACGCCCTCGACGCGGGCCGCGCCGACCTGCCGGGCCAGGCCGCTCTCGCCGCGCACCTCGCGCCCGTCGGAGAGGCGGGCGACCAGCGTGGCGGGCGTGGTGGTCGCCGGGAACACCTGCCCCCGCACCCGCAGCACCTCGTGCACGTCGCGCATCGCGCCTTGCAGCCCGCCCTGGGCCTCGCTGAGCGTGGCGAGCAGCAGGTTGCCGAAGGTATGGCCCTCCAGCCCCTCCCCGCGCCCGAAGCGGTGCAGCAGCAGCCGGGCCAGCACCGGGCTGTCCGAGAGCGCGGCGTAGCAGTCGGTCAGGTCGCCCGGCGCGATCATGTCCAGCGATTCGCGCAGCCGCCCGCTGGAGCCGCCGTCATCCGCGACGGTCACGATGGCCGTGATGTTGCTGGTGTGGGCCTTGAGGCCCGACAGCAGGTTTGAGAGGCCCGTGCCGCCCCCCACCGCCACGATCCGCGCGCCGCGCGAGAGGGTGCGGTGGGAATAGATCAGGTCGAGCGCGTTTTCCGGCGCGGTGCCGGTCGAGCGCAGCATCGAGCGGTTCAGCATCACGATGCTGAGGAAGGCCCCCCCCAGCGCGAGGGCCATCACCGCCATGCCCCCCACGTACAGCGGCATGATGTCGGGCTCGGTCAGGGCGTTCAGCCACAGAATCCAGCGCGTCGCCACGAAATGCAGCGGTCCCGTCCAGGTGAAGTGCAAAAAGCCCACCGCCCCGACGAAGGTGCAGACGATGAACAGCAGCAGCCAGCGTTTCACGCCCATGCCCGGCGTGAGCCACATCCTGGCCCGGCGGCCCCCCGCCCGCACGGCCTCGCGGCGGCCCCGTGGCAGGTCGCTCATCCGCTCTCTCCCAACTGCATGTCGCGGTGGTCGGTGATCTGTGCGTCCAGGTCCGCCAGGTCCTGCGCGAGCCGGGCCGCCACCGCCACCGAGCGGTGTTGCCCCCCGGTGCAGCCGATGGCCACCGTGTACCCGTGCCGTCCGGACGCCTGCGCCCGCTGGGCCGCACTCCGCACGAAGTCCCGCACCTCCCCGTAAAACTGCTCGGACGCCTCGTCGCGGAAGACGTATCCGGCCACGTCGGCTTCCAGCCCGGTCCGGGGGCGCAATTCGGGAACGTAGTGGGGATTGGGCAGCGAGCGCACGTCGATCACCAGGTCGGCGTCACGCGGCGGGGCGTGCTTGAAGCCGAAACTCAGCAGCCGCAGGTGGAAGTCCTGCTCCAGCCGCAGCGTTTGCAGCACCCTTTGTGAGAGGTCCGCCGCCGTGAGGTCGGTCGTGTCGATCACGATGTCCGCCAGCGCGCGCAGCGGTGCCAGCAGTTCGCGTTCGCGGGCGAAGTCCACCATCAGCGTCTCGCCCAGCGGATGCTCGCGCCGCGTCAGGTTGTAGCGCTGGAGCAGCACTTCCGACGTGGCCTCCAGAAACAGCACCCGCAGGTCTTCGCGGCGCCGCGAGAGCCGCAGGTAACTGTCCTCCAGGGCGCCCAGGAAAAACCGCGTGCGCGCGTCGGTGCTGACCGCCACCCGCTCCAGCCCCCGCGCGGCGGCCAGGTCGTGCATCGCCCCCCACAGCTCGGGCGGCAGGTTGTCGGTGATGAAGAAGCCCGCGTCCTCCAGCGTGCGCAACGCGGTGCTCTTCCCGCTTCCCGACAACCCCGACACGACGACGAACGGCATGGGGGTAGTGTAACGCGGGGCGTCCGAGGAGGCTTTCCCCAGGTTCGGGCGAAGCGTGCTGCCCGTCAGGAAGTTGATGCCGTTTGCCTACGAACGTCTTCCCAGAGGTCACGGAGGACGGCGATCACCAGTTCGGGTTCGTCCAGTTGTGGATAGTGGCCGCTCCGCTCCGCCTGCACCTGCCGTCCTCGGGTGGAGGCCGCTGCGTATTCTGCCTGGAGGGCCGCCCACGTCCCCATGCGGTTTTGCCAGTCGGCTTCCGTCAGATCAGGGTTCTGCTGCATCTGCTTTGGGCCAAAGGCCGTCACCCCACGTGAGATCACCGCCAGGGGCAGGTCCCCCAGCACGCGCGGGGTGGTGACATGCGGACCCTGCCCCAGCAGCGCCGCGAGGTCGGGCCGCTCCGGATGTTCTTCCTGCATCTGGATCATCCGCTGTGCCTCCACCTGACGTTGCTCCGGGGGGGCGTGAAGGGCCAGACGTGCGGCCTGATCGGGGTGCGAGCTGTCCAGCAACAGCAGACCGGCGACCCGCGCGGGAAAGCGGCGGGCGAACTCGAACGCCACCAGGCCGCCGACCGAGTGCCCCACCAGGACCGCAGGCTCGTTGACCTCAGCGGCCTGCAACACGGCGTCGAGTTCGCCCAGAACATCGCCCAGGTCACGGACCTGCTCGGGCGGTGTGCTCTGCCCGACGCCCGCGCGGTCATAGGTGATGACGCGCGTGAAACCGGCGGTGGCGGGTCCGATGAAGGGGCGGTTCCCCCACGGGCCCGTCTCCATCAGGTCCATCAGCGCTTCGGCCAGGTCATCCTCCAGTTCCCACCAGGAGGAGGCGGGGACGCCCAGGCCAGTCATCAGGACGACGGGCGGGCCGCCCTGCCCGGAGGTCGTGGCGTGAATGACTCGGCCCCGGTAGGAAACGCGCAGGGGCTGGAGGGAGGGCGCTTTCAGTCGAAGATCGTGCATGGTTCTCCAGACCCAGAAGAAACCGGGCAACCTGCCTTCAATCTGGAGGCCGCCCGGGAGCCGTGTTTACCGCACCTTCGTCCCGCTGGGCAGCTCCAGCCGCGTGCCCACCAGATCGAGGTTCCCCTCGTCGTCCTCGGCGGCGAGGATCATGCCCTGGGATTCGATGCCGCGCAGTTTGGCGGGCTTGAGATTCGCCACCAGGACCACCTTGCGGCCCACCAGATCCTCGGGCGCGAACCACTTGCGGATGCCGCTCACCACCGTGCGCGTCTCGTCGCCCAGCTTCACGCTGAGTTTCAGCAGCTTGTCGGCCTTCTCGACCGCCTCGGCGGCGACCACTTCCGCGATGCGGAGGTCCAGGCGGGCGAAGTCGTCGATGGAGATCAGCGGCTCGGTGGCGGCAGGGGTGGCCGTGGGCGTGGGCGCGAGCTTCTGCTCGGGGGTCTTGTGGTCCTGCGCCTTGCCGTTCTGCGTCTGGGTCATGGTTTTCTTCTCTTTCCTGGGGGCGGGTCTGGCGGTACTGTCGGCCGCTTCTTTCGGCTCGGGCTTGGGGAACAGCACCGGGCCGCCCACCACCCGCGTCCCGGCGGGCGTGAGGCCCCAGGCCCCGGTGAGACTGTACGACTGTCCCCCCAGGCCCAGTTGCGCCCGCAGTTCGCGGGCCTTGCCGGGAATCACGGCCTCCAGGGCGACGCTGGCCACGCGCAGGCCCTCGGCGGCGGTGTACAGCACCGTATCCAGCCGCCGCGCCGTCTCGTCCGACTTGGCGAGGTTCCAGGGCTGGCTCTCCGCGATGTAGCGGTTCAGGTCGCGCACGAAGTTCATCGCCGCCTCGATGGCCATGTTCACCTTCAGGTCGCGGGCCAGCCGCAGCACCTCGCCGGGAAGGGCCAGGGCCGCCGCCTCGATCTCGCGCTCGCGTTCGCCTACCTCCAGGGCCTGCGGGATCACGCCGCCCCGGTACTTCTGAATCATGCTGACCGTGCGCGAGAGCAGGTTGCCCAGGTCGTTCGCCAGGTCGGAGTTCAGGCGCGACACCAGAATCCCCTCGCCGTAGGGGCTGTCGGCACTCAGGCTCGCCTCGCGCAGGAGGGTGTAGCGGACCGCGTCCACCGGGTAGTCGCGGACCAGTTGCTCGGGGTCAATGGCGTTCCCCAGGCTCTTGCCCATCTTGCGCCCGTCTTCCGCGAGGATGTGGCTGTGGACGACCAGCTTGCGGTAGACCGGCAGGCCCGCCGCCTTGAGCATGGTCGGCCAGAAGACCGCGTGCGGCTTGAGGATGTCCTTGCCGATCACGTGCCAGGCAGTGCCGATGATGTCTTCGCCCAGCCCGCGGCTGACCGGCGCCGACACGTAGTTCAGCAGCGCGTCGAACCACACGTAGGTGACGTGGTCGGGGTCCCAGGGCAGCTCGATGCCCCAGGGCACGCGGCTTTTCGGGCGCGAGATGCTCAGCGGCCCGATGGGTTCCTTGAGCATCTCCAGCACCTCGTTGCGGTATCCGGCGGGCTGGATGAAGTCGGGGTTCTGCTGGATGTGTTCCAGCAGCCAGGGTTGATACTTTTCCATGTTGAAAAAGTAGTTCGCTTCGCGCCGCAGTTCGGGCGGGTCCTTGTCGCCGGGAAAGCGCCGCACGCCGTCCGGCCCCTCCACCAGTTCCTTCTCGGTCACGTAGCGTTCGGCGCCGACCGAGTACAGGCCCTCATACTCCGCGAAGTAGATATCGCCCGCGTCGTACACGCGCTGGAGAATCTCCTCCACGAACCGCTTGTGACGGCCCTCGGTGGTGCGGATGAAGTCGTCATAGCTGATCTCCAGGCGGTCCCACAGGCTCCGGAAGGCGTTGTCGCTGAGGTTGTCCGCGAAGGCCTGCGGCGTGACACCTTCCTGCGCGGCGAGCTTCACGATGCGCTCGCCGTGCTCGTCGGTGCCGGTCAGGAAGGTCACGTCGTATCCGGCGAGGCGGTGATAGCGCGCGAGCGCGTCGGCCAGCACCTTCTCGTACACGTGCCCGACATGGGGCGGGCCGGTCAGGTAGTCAATCGCGGTCGTAATAAAGAACTCCCGGCTCTCCGGGTGACTGTGTTCGGACTCAGGCTGTTTCGTCATGGCCGCTCCCCGCCCGGGCCGGTCCCTGATGAGAGGAGGGCCGGGCAACCTCCCAAAGATACGGAAAAAACTGTGCCGCCGTAAAAAGCACCTGAGACAAGAGAGGCGGGGCGCCCTGTGCTGGCACCCCGCCCGTCCCAATCGCTCAGGCGCGCGAGGGCATTCGCATCATCACGGCGGCAGTGATGGTCATGCCCCCAGTGTACGGGTTGGAGGAGGGGAGAGGCGCGGCGCCGGACGGATTGCCTGTCTCCCTGCTAGCCTGACCCATGCCTGAGCTTCCGACCCTGGACCAACTCAACACGCTGGGCGAGGGCCTGCTGCCCGGCCTGATCGGCATTCGCTTCACCCACGCCGAGCGCGGCCTGCTGCGCGGCGAATTCACGGTGAGGCCCGAACTGCTCGCCCCGAACGGGTTTCTGCACGCCGCCAGCGTGGTCGCCCTGGCGGACACCACCTGCGGCTACGGCACGCGGATGCTGCTGCCGGAAGGCGCCAGCGGCTTCACGACCATCGAACTCAAGAGCAATCACCTCTCCACCGCCCGCGAGGGCACCGTCACCTGCGAGGCCCGCGCCGTCCACGCCGGGCGCACCACCCAGGTCTGGGACGCCGAGGTGCGCGGCCCCGGCGGAAAGGTGATGGCGCTCTTCCGGTGTACGCAGGCGGTGCTGTATCCGAAATAGCTTGTGGCGTGTAGCTTGTGGCCTGTAGAGGGCAGAAGCTACAGCTCCAAGCTCTTGCCTCCACAAGCGACAAGCCACATGCCACAGGCTTCGTTCTTCCTCCACCACCCCGACCCCCTCACCCGCGAAGTCGCGCGCGGGTACGCCGGGGGCGCCTTTCTGATGGACAACGGGGACGGCGTGCAGTGGTACACGGTGGAGCGGCGGGCGCTGGTGCCGCTCACCGAGGCGGAGGGCCTGCACGTGGCGCGGCGGCTGCGGCGTGAATTGGGGCGCTTTGAGGTGCGCGTGGACACGGCCTTCGGGGACGTGGTGGAGGGGTGCCGGGGTGAGTTGCCCGGCGCACCCGAACGCGACGGCGAGTGGATCAGCCCGCCCCTCGCCGCGCTCTACACGCACCTGCACGGGACCGGCCTGGCGCACTCCTTCGAGGTGTGGCAAGGCGGCGAACTGGCGGGGGGGGTCATGGGCCTGGCGCTGGGTGGGGCTTTTGTCGCTGAAAGCAAGTTCCACCGCGTCACGAACGCCAGCAAGGCCGCGCTCATTCACCTCGCCGCGCACCTGCACGCGCGGGGCTTCACGCTGCTGGATGCCCAGATTCAGAACTCGCATATCGCCCGGCTGGGCGTGTGCGAGGTGAGCGGGGCAGAGTACCGGGAGAGGCTGGCGGAGGCGCTGGGACGGGACGCTGGCTTGTAGCGCGTGGCGTGTGGCCTGTGGAGGCCAGAGCGGATGCTTTCGCTCTTGCCTTCTACGGGCCACAAGCGACAGGCCACACGCCTCACCCCCTCAATGCCCCCCACAGCAGATACCCGTTCAACCCGATGATGATGGCCGCGAAGAGCCAGCCTAGCCCACTGATCACCGGGCGGCTCGTCAGCACGCCCATCACGTCACGCCCGGCGGTGAAGAGCAGGAGGGGAAGGAGGGCGAAGGGGACGCCGAAACTCAGGACCACCTGCGACAGCACCAGCGTGGAGGTGGGGTCCATGCCCGCCAGGATCACGGCGAAGGCGGGCAGCATGGTGATGGTGCGGCGCAGCCAGATCGGGATGCCGAAGCTCACGAAGCCCTGCATGATGACCTGCCCGGCCATCGTGCCGACCGCGCTGCTGCTCAGGCCGCTGGCGAGCAGCGCAATCGCGAAGGCGACTGCCGCTGCCGGGCCGAGCAGCGGCGTCAGCGTCCGGTAGGCGGTTTCCAGGCTCCCGGCATCGGCCACACCCTTGCCGTGAAAAGTCGCGGCGCTGACGGCCAGCATGCTCATGTTGATCAGGCCCGCGAACCCCATTGCCAGCAGCACGTCGATCCGGTTCAGTCGCGAGAGACGCACCTTTTCCTCATCCGTGCGGGTGGGAATGCGGCCCTGGGTCAGCGCCGAGTGCAGGTAGATCACGTGCGGCATGACGGTCGCGCCGATGATGCCAACCGCGAGGTACACGCTCTCGGGTCCCCGAAAACTGGGGATGAAGCCCCGCAGCGCTTCTGCCCCGGGCCGCGCGATCAGCACCTGCACCAGATACGCCACGCCGATCACCAGCACGAAGCCCAGGATGGCGATTTCCAGGGGCCGGAATCCCCGCTTTTGCAGGGTCAGCAGCGCGAAGGTCAGGACGGCGGTGATGACCGCGCCCCAGAACATCGGCAGGCCCGTCAGCAGGTGGATCGCCAGCGCCGCGCCCAGAAATTCGGCCAGGTCGGTCGCCATCGCCACGACTTCGGCCTGAATCCAGTACAGCCACACCAGCGGGCGGGGCCAGCGTTCGCGGATCACCTCCGGCAGATTCTTTCCGGTGGCGATCCCCAGTTTGGCGCTGAGGTTCTGGATCAGCATCGCCATCAGATTGGCGGCCAGGATCACCCACAGCAGCGTGTACCCGAACTGCGCCCCACCCTGAATGTTGGTCGCAAAGTTGCCTGGGTCCATGTAGGCGATGCTGGCGATCACCGCCGGTCCGAGAAAAGGCACGATCCGCGCCAGTCCCCGGCGCTGCTGGGGCCGGGAAAGAACCTCCGCCGCGCGTGCGGTCATGCGCGCGTCGAGGGCTGAGCCTGGGGGAGGCGGCACCGGGCCATCGGACGAGGGGGAGGAAGGGGCCGAGGACATGACCTGATTTTAGGGTAACCTAAAAATAAAGTCCACCCTTGCGAAAACTTGGCGGAAGGGGACGATGCGGGAGAGGGGCAGTGTCGGGGCGCGTTGCCAGGGAAGGCCCTGAAGGGAACGTCGCTGGCTCACCTTCTGGCCCGCCCAGCCTCCCTCTAGGGTCTGTCTGGCTGAAGTTGGCAGGATAGGGAGATGGGACGGACAGATTTGACGGAGCAGCAGTGGGCCATTCTGGCCCCACTGCTCCCCAAAAACCCCAAGAAGGGACACGCCTACAAGGACCATAAGCCGGTGCTGAACGGCATTCTTTGGCGTCAGAAGACCGGGGCAACGTGGCGAGACATTCCCGAGCGGTATGGGTCGTGGAAGACGTGTCATGACCGCTTCACCCGCTGGTCGCGCAGCGGGGTCTGGGCCGAGATTCTGGCCGCCCTGCACCTGAAAGCGGATGCTGAGGGAAAGATTGATTGGGAAGGCGCGGCGGTGGACAGCACGCACGTCAAAGCCCATCGCAGCGCGATGGGCGCACGAAAAGAGCCAGCCAAGCTGGAAAAAAGGGGGCGCTCGAAGACGAGTGGCTCGGGATCAGTCGTGGGGGACGCACCACCAAAATCCACGTCCTGATGGATGGGAAGTGTCGGCCCCTCAGTGTGCTGATCTCTGCTGGGCAGGCGAGCGACCCGACCTACCTCGTGCCGCTTCTGGAGGCCGTGCGGGTGGGGCGTCCCGGACCGGGACGCCCGCGCAAGCGTCCCCCGACCCTTCGGATGGATCGGGCGTATGGGGCGAGGAAATACCGGCGTGCTTTGCGGGCACGCAAGATCAGGTGTGTCTGTCCCGAGCGCCAGGATGCGCGCAAGGCCCGGCTGCGGAAGGGCAAGCGGGGGGGACGCCCCCCAAAATTTGACGCAGAAGCCTACAAAGGCCGCCAGGTCGTCGAACGGGGGATCAATCGCCTCAAGGATTTTCGGGCGATTGCCACCCGGTACGAGAAGCGTGGACACCAGTTTTTAGCCGGTGTCCACCTCGCTTGCATCCTTCTTTGGCTTTGATTCTTCAGCCAGACAGACCCTAGCCAACTCCTAGCCAACTCCGGCGCCTGCGCGTCCCGCCCCCTTACCCTGACCGCATGACGGTCCCCGTTCTGACCAGCCCGGATCAGCCCCGCACCACGCCCCTGCGCGTGCTGATCTGCGACGAGATGAACCCCGGCGACCTGCATCACGAGGGGTTCGAGATCGACTATGAAGGCAACCTCCCCCGCGAGGAGACGCTGCGCCGCCTGCCCGGGTACGACGCCCTGATCACCCGCAGCCGCACCAAGGTGGACCGCGAGCTGCTGGAGGCCGCGGGCGACCGCCTGAAGGTGATCGGGCGCGGCGGCGTCGGTGTGGACAACATCGACCTCGAAGCGTGCAGTCGAAGGGGCATCCTGGTCCTCAACGCCCCGGAGAGCAACAACGTCAGCGCCGCCGAGCTGGCAATCATGCACCTGCTCGCCGCCGCGCGCGGCCTGACCCGCAGCGACCGCAAGACCCGCGCGGGCGAGTGGGACCGCAAGTTCCTGGGCGTGGAACTCAAGGACAAGACGCTGGGCATCGTCGGCCTGGGACGTATCGGCTCCATCGTCGCGGACCGGGCGCAGGGCCTGCGGCTGAAGGTCATCGCCTACGACCCCTACGTCCCCGAGAACAAGTTCGAGCGCCTGGGGGTAGAGCGGGCCGCGTCCCTCGACGAGTTGCTGGGCCGGGTCGATTTCCTGACCGTCCACACGCCGCTGACCGAGGAGACGCAGGGGATGATCGGCGCGCGGGAACTGGCGCGGCTGAAGCCCGGCGCCATCGTGGTGAACGCGGCCCGCGGCGGCATCGTGGAGGAGGCGGCGCTGGTGGAGGCCCTTTCGGCCGGGCACCTCTTCGGCGCGGGCGTGGACGTGTTCGTGGAGGAACCGCCGACCCCGGACCACCCCTTCCTGAACGCGCCCAATCTGGGCATCACCGCGCACCTCGGCGCGAACACCTACGAGGCGCAGGAGCGGGTCGGCGCGGAGATTGTCGGGCGGGTGCTGGCTGCCCTGCACGGCGACGTGAGCAAGGGCGCGGTGAACGCCCCCGCCCTCGACGCCAAGACGCTCGAAGCCCTGGGCGGCTACCTCGACCTGGGCGAGAAGCTGGGGCGCATCCTGGCGCAACTGCTGCCGGGCGCACACGATATGGAAATCACCTTCCGGGGCGAATTCCCCGCCGATCCCGCCCCGGTCGTCACCGCCGCCCTGGTCGGCTACCTCAGCGGCAGCACCGACGAACGCCCCAACATGATCAACGCCCGCGCGCTCGCCAAAGAACGCGGCCTCAACCTCGCCGTGCGCGAAGTGCAGGACAGCCCCGACTACCAGACCGAGGTGATCGTGAAGGTCACCAGCGGCGCGGAGGGCGAGAAGCAGCGCACGCGCACGGTCGGCGGCACCGTCTTTGGCCGCAGCCCGCGCCTCACCCGCCTGCGCGACTACCGTGTGGAACTCGCCCCGGAAGGCTTCATCCTGATCGCCAGCAACCAGGACCGCCCGGGCGCGGTCGCCAAGCTCTCCAACCTGCTGGGCACCTGGGGCATCAACATCGCCGGGATGGCACTGGGCCGGGCGCAGAAGGGCGGGCAGGCGCTCTTCACCCTGACGCTGGACGACAACCTCACGCCCGAGCAGCTTCAGGCGATCCGCGATCTGGACGTGATCGACTCGGCGTTCCTGGTGCGGGTCTGAATCAAAAGTGGGACGTGGGGCGCGTGGTCCCAGCTTAGGCTGAGGCCACGCGCCGCTTCACTCCTCGCACAGTTCCCGCCCCAGCCGGTCCGCCGCCACCAGCAGCACGTCCCACACGCTGGAAAAGGGCGGCGCATAGGCCAGGTCCGTCTCGAAGAGGTCCTGCACCGTGCCGCGCCCGTGCAGCAGGGCCGCCACCACGTCCACCCGCTTCACGCTGTCGGGCTGGCCGACCAGTTGCGCGCCCAGCAGCCGCCCGCTGCCGCGCTCGCCCGTCAGGCGCACGCGGATAGGCGCGGCGTCCGGGTAGTACCCGGCGTGGTCGGTGCTGTCCACCTCCACGCTGACCGCCTTCAGCCCCAGCCCGTCCGCCTCCGCCTGCGTGACGCCGGTGCGGGCCGCGCCCAGGTCGAAGGTCTTGAAGATGCCGGTGCCCACGACGCCGGGAAAACGGGCATCGCCGCCCGCCATATTCACGCCCGCCACGCGGCCCATCCGGTTGGCGGTGAGGCCCAGGGGAATGTGGACCTTCTGCCCGGTGACGCGGTGGGTGCTCTCGGTGTTGTCGCCCGCCGCGTACACGCCTTCTCTCCCGGTTTCCTGCCGGGCGTTCACGGCGACCGCGCCCGTCTTGCCTATGCTGGCCCCGGCGGCCCGCGCCAGCGCCGTGTTCGGCTTCACACCCACAGCCACGATCACCATGTCGGCGGGCACCCGGCCGCCATCCGTCTGCACGCCGGTCACACGTCCGCCTTTGCCGATCAGCTCCTCCACGGTCGTGCCGCAGCGGACCTCGACCCCGTGCCGCTCCAGTTCGGCCCGCACCCGCTGCTGGAAGTCACGGTCCAGCATCCGGCCCGCGACGTCCGGCCCCTTTTCCAGCAGGCTCACCTCCAGGCCACGTGAACGCAGCGCCTCCGCCATCTCCAGCCCGATGTAGCCGCCACCGATGATGCAGGCACGTTTGGCCCCCTGAAGGCTGGCCTCTATCGCCCGCCCGTCGGGGAGGTCGCGCAGCACATGCACGCCTTGCAGGTCGGTGTGTGCCCAGTCGGGGCGCACGGCGCTGACCCCGGTGGCGATCAGGAGGCGGTCGTAAGGCTCGGTGAAGGAACGGCCCGCGTCCCGGTCCAGTACGGTGACGGTCCGGGCGGCGGCGTCCACGCCCGTGACCTCATGCCGCAGGCGCACGCCCACGCCCTGCTCGCGCATCCGCTCGGGGGTGCGGGCGATCAGGCGCTCGAAGCTGGGCACGTCGCCGCCGATCACGTAGGGGAGGCCGCAGGCACCGTAGCTGATGTCGGCGCCGCGCTCGAAGACCGTGACCTGCACGTCCGGGTTCTGCCGCCGCGCCCGGCTCGCCGCGCTCATGCCCGCCGCCACCCCGCCCACAATCACGATCCGCATAGGAAGAGGGTAGGGCATGACGGGACTGGCCTCGCCCGAGCCGTTAGCCTGGGGGGGTGAAGCCCAGACCCTCCGCTGCGCCGCGTCACCCCAGGCGGCTGGCACTGTCCCTGCTGGCCCTGACCGCCCTGGCCCCCACCTCGCCCGCCCAGTCCGCCCCCGGTGAGATGCGGGTGCCGCCCGATCCGCTGGTGCTGGTGGGCGTCGCGCCGCGCGTCCTGCCCGGACCGGCTGGCACGCCGACGGGCGGGGTCGCGGCGGTGCGGGGCCGCTACAGTTCGCACGTGCGGCTGCTCGACCCCACGACCGGCGAGGCCCGCCGCGAGGTCTTCCTCCCCCCCGAGGTGCAGCTCGACGTGCCCCCGGCCCTGAGTGCCGACGGGCGCTGGCTGGCGGTGGTCCTCACGCCCGATCCCTTCACCCATGCGGGGCGGGTGGGCATCCTGAGCACCTACCCGACCACTCCCCCCGGGTTTCAGAAGGTGCTGAGCGCGGGCGGCCTGAACGGCACCCTGTCCCTGGTCTTCGGGCCGGACGGCACGCGGCTGGCGGCAGGCAACCGCAGTGGCTACGCGCAGCTCTGGGAATGGCCGACCGAGCGGCGGGTCACGACCGTCAACAGCGAAACCGGCTACGAGCCGTCCCGCCTGGAATTCAGCCCGGACGGGCGCCTCTTCGCCCCGATCTTCCGGGGGCAGACGCGGACCCGGATCTTCGACGTGCAGACCGGCGCGCTGCGGACCACCCTCAGCGGCGTGGGCTACGGGACCTTCACGCCCGACAGCCAGGGCCTGCTGGCCTCACGCGGGCGGCTGATCACCCTGGCGGATGGGAAGGAGGCCCCCACGCCCCCCTATCTGGTCGGCACCAGCGGCGTGATCGGCTTCAGCGCGGACGGCACCCGCGTGCTGGTGCGCCGCACGGGCGTGGACGTGCAGGGCCGCGAGTGGCTGGAACTGCGCGAGGTGGCGACCGGGCGGACCCTGGGTGCCCTGACCCGTGTCTGGGACGGCTGGCCCGAGGCCCTCAGTCCCGACGGCACCACGTTGATCGGCGGGGACGGCGAGGGGGGCATCCGACTGTTGCCCCTCGCTCCCCGCTAGCTTCAGCGTCCCACGTCCCGGTTCTGGAAGAACGGCGCGGCGATCAGGGCAAAGGCGGCCCCGACCAGCAGGCACACCAGCAGCGGCGTCACGCTGACGGGGTGGAGGAGGGGCGAGCCGCCCAGCGCCTCCTTCCAGGGATTCAGCCAGGCCAGGTCCCGCAGGGCCGCCACCTGCCCGCTGAGGGTATGCAGCACGACCAGCAGGGTGCCCAGCCCGGCACCCACGGCGGCCGCGACCCCGGCCCGCCCGGTCGCGGCCCCCACCGCAAGGGCCAGCGCGCCGAACACCCAGGCGCCCAGCGTGTGCAGCGCGGCGGTTTCCAGCACCCGCGCGGCGGGCAGCGGCGCCTGGAACACCTGACCCGGCGCCCAGGTCCCCAGGAACAGCACCAACCCCAGGCCCAGCAGCAACAGCAGCAGCGTCAGGGTGCGCCCCACCAGCAGTGCGCGGCGCGAGACGGGCTGCGCGAGCGGGAATTCCAGGTGCCCGCGCGCCTCCTCCCCGGCGATCAGCGCGGCGCCAGTCAGCCCGGCGAACACGCTCAGCAGGATCGGCATCAGGCTGAAGAGGCGGCCCCCCACGTACCCGGCGGGCGTGGTGAGATCCTCCCCGAACAGGACACGCAGGGACGCGGGGAGCTTGTGCATGATCTCGTTCACGCTGGGGTCGCTTTTGATGCTCGGGTAGAAGGCCAGGATCAGCAGCACGTACAGCAGCAGGCCGATAGCCCACCACAGCCAGCCCCGCCGCGCGTCCCGCAGCGACTCACGCAGGATTTCAGGCCACATGCGGCACCTCCCCGCCCCGTTCTGAGTCTGGCCGGTCCTCGTCCAGGCGGTACTCACCCAGGAAGGCGTCCTCCAGCGTGGACGGCACCAGGCTGAAGCTGACCAGGGGTTCCGGGGCCAGCGCGCGAATCAGAGCGTCCGCCCCACCCCGCCACAGGCCCTGAAAGTCCAGGCCCTGTGTCCGGCCTTCCGCCATGCCCGGCAACGCGGCGAGGTTCACGCGCGGCGGCGCGGCAAAGCGCACCTGCACCCGCTGCGGCAGACTGGCCGTCAGCACCGCCAGTTCGTCTACCCGGACCAGTTGCCCCCGCCGGATGATCCCCACCCGGTCCGCGACACGCTCCACCTCGCTCAGCACGTGGCTGGACAGGAACACCGTCCGCCCCTCCGCCCGCGCCTCCCGCAGCAGTTCCAGCACCGTCTCCTGCGCCAGGGGATCGAGGCCGTCGGTCGGTTCGTCCAGCATGAGGAGGTCGGGGCGGGGCATCAACGCCAGGACCAGCCCCACCTTCTGCCGGTTGCCCTTGCTAAGGGTGCCCAGACGCGGGGCGATGTCCAGCTCCAGGCGGCGGGCCACTTCCAGCCCATAGGTGATGTCGTGCGTGCCACGCAGGCGGGCGCAGCGTTCCAGCAGTTCACGCGCACTCAGGTCGCGCGGCAGGTGGACCTCGCCGGGGAGGTAGCCCACGCGGGCATGAACTGCCTCCCGCTCGCGCCACACGTCCCGCCCGAAGATGCGGGCCTCGCCCCCGGTCGGGTGCAGGAAGCCCAGCAGCGTGCGGATGGTGGTCGTCTTGCCCGCCCCGTTCGGCCCCAGGAAGCCGAAGATTTCGCCCGCCGCAATCCCCAGGCTGAGGGGATGCAGGCCCACGCCCCGCCGGTAGAGTTTGCTCAGCCCGCTCGTCTCGATGGCGTTCATACCCTGACCTCCTGCTGCATCTGGTGCCACTCCTCCAGCACGGTGGGGTAGAGGCGCAGCCACAGCGCGTAGAACTGTTCCATCTCGCGCAGCGGGCCGGGGTCCGCGCCCCCCGGCAGCGCCCGCAGGCCGTCGAGGGCGAGGTCGTGCAGCAGTTGCAACTTGCGGTTGCCCTGCTCGGTCAGCGTGGCCCAGGCATTCGGCCGCACCCGGTAGCGGTCCGCCCGCTCGCCGGGATTGGGCGCGCGCTCGGCCAGGCCCATCAGGGTCAGGTGCTTCAGCGCGGTGCTGAGGCCCGCCCGGCTGGCCTGGAGCAGCTCCGCGAGTTCGGCGGCGGTCGCCCCCCTCGGGGAAGCGGTCAGCAGCGCGCCCAGCACGCGCCCCGCCACCCGCGGCATCCCCAGCATCTCCAGCACCAGCCCCGCCCGCTCCACGAATTGCTGCTGTCCGTCCATATCCGAATAGTATGACTTTTCAGACATTTCTGAAAGAAGGTCATAGGTCAGACGCCTGCGCCCGCGCCGCTGACGGGGGCACTACCCTGGACAGTATGAGCGACCGCCCGCTGCCTCCGCACATCCCCCTGAACCGTCCGCGCCTGATCGCGCCCGGCCCGGTCGAGGTCGAGCCGCGTGTGCTGCTCGAACTGGCCCAGCCACAGCTCCACCACCGCACGCCGCTGGGCGTCGAGCGGCTGATGGAGGCGCGGGCCAAGCTGATGCGCCTGCTGGGGGACCCCTACGACGCGGTGATCACCACCAGCAGCGGGACGGGGGCCTTCGAGGGGGCGCTGATCAGCCTCACGCCGGAGGGCGGCCGGGTGGTCAACGCGCAGGCCGGAAAATTCAGCGAACGCTGGGGCGACATGAGCGAGAGGTTGGGCTATGAAACGGTGCGCGTCGCCAAACCCTGGGGCGAACTCCTCGACCCCGAAGAAGTGGCCGACGCCGCGCGGGAGGCCCACACCCTGCTGATCACCCACTCCGAGACGAGCACCGGGGCGCTGCACGACCTCGCGGCCATCGCGCAGGCGGCCAAGGCGCAGAATCCCGATCTGATCATCATTGCCGACTGTGTGACCAGCTACGGCGTCGCGGAGCTGCGGCCCGCCGCCTGGGGCGTGGACGCCATCGTGAGCGGCAGCCAGAAGGGCACGGCCACGCCCCCCGGTCTGGGCTTCGTGCTGTTCAGCCCCGAGGTGCAGGAAAGGATGATTCCCGCCCCCCGGCGCGGCTTCTACCTCGACCTGACCCGCGAGCTGAAGGGGCAGAAGGCCGGAAACACGCCCCAGACCCCGGCCATCAACCTGATCTCGGCGCTGTCGCTGGCGCTGGACCGCCTCCTGAGCGTGCCGCTGGAGGTGCTGTGGGCCGAGAAACGGCGGCAGGCCGACGCGCTGATTGCCGCCGGGGCCGCCCTGGGTGCCCCCGCCTGGGCCGCCCGCACCTCGCCCGCCGTCGCCGTCCTGAAGCCCCCCGCGCCTCTGACGGGTCGGCAAGTTGCGGCCCGCCTCGCGGAGATGGGGCAGCGGGCGCTGGCGGGTCAGGCCCCCTTCGAGGACGCCGTTTTCCGCGTCAGCACCCTGGGCTACGCCGACCGCTACGACGCCCTGGGCATCGCCGGAATGCTGGAAGACGCCTTTGCCAGCCTGGGCGTGCCGTTCGGGCGCGGCGCAGCGGTGCAGGCGGCTTGGGCGGCACTGGGCGGCGCGCAAGAGGTCCAGCCCGTGCGCGCAGGGGCCGCGTCCCTGGGCTGAGGGACCGATGACTTCTACCTTTCCGCTCGGTCAGGCGTGTCGGGTAGGATGAGGGTATGGCGACCCTTTACGTGATCCTGCTCACGCTTCACAACCTCGTGCGCTGGCTGGTGCTGCTGGCGGGCGTCTGGGCGCTGCTCCGCTCCTTCCGGGGTGTGGGCGGCGTGCAGACCTTCACCTCCACCGACCGCGGCGCCGTGGCGATGTTCATGAGCAGCCTGCACCTTCAGGTGGTCCTGGGCCTGCTGCTGTTCGCCTATCTGGGGATGCAGCGCATTCCCGCCTTCGCGGGCGCTCGCCCCAGCTTCCAGTGGGAACACGTGGGCCTGGGCCTGCTGGCGGCCGTCTTCGCCACCCTCGGCAACGCCCTGACCAAACGCGCCGCAGGCAACCAGGCCAAGTTCCGTACAGCGGCCCTCTGGACGGTTCTGAGCCTGGTGACGGTGCTGCTGGCGATTCCGTGGTGGCGGCCATTGCTGCGGCTGTTTGCGTAAGCCGTCAGCAGAAAGAGCAGCGGACGCCGAGGCGTCCGCTGCTCTTCTGATTCCTGACTGCTGATGGCTGACCGCTCCCCCTACCTCCCCGGCTCGATGATCACCTTCCCCGTCGTCTTGCGGTCGAGGATGTCCTGAAAGGCGCGGGCGCTGCCCTCCAGGGCGTAGGTCGGCCCGACCTGGGGCGTGACCTGGCCGCTGGCGACCAGGGGGGTGAGGGCCTGGGCCGCCTCGCGGGTGGCTTCCTGGTCCGACATCAGCGAGGTGAGCCACAGGCCGGTCACGGTCAGGTTGCGCTTCATCAGTTCGACGGGGCGCAGGTTCGCCTGCTCGCGGCTGGCGTTCCCGATCACGATGATGCGCCCCCGGTTCGCGGCCATGTCGAGGCTTTCCTGAAAGCGCCTGCCGCCCACCACTTCCAGAATCAGCGGCACGCCCCTGCCCCCCGCCGCGTCCCGCACCTTCTGCACCCGCTCGGGGTCGTCCTGAAGGAGCGTCACGTCCGCGCCGAGGTCCCGGGCGATCTGGAGTTTCTCCTCGGTGCTCGCCATCGCAATGACGTTCATGCCGAGAGCTTTCGCCAGTTGGATGGACGCCGTCCCCAGCGCCCCGGCCGCCGCCTGCACCAGCACCCACTCGCCGGGCTGGCCGTGTCCGAGGGTCTTGAGGCCGTGGTACGCCGTGAAGTACGACACCGGGAAAGCCGCCGCCTGCGCTGCCGTCAGGTTCTCCGGCACTGGAATCAGCGCGGCGGCCGGGGAGACAGCGTACTCGGCCAGGCCGCCGCGTCCCCCCAGGCTGGCGACCCGCTGCCCGACCTGCACCCCCGTTACGCCTTCCCCCAGCGCGTCCACGGTCCCGGCGAACTCCATCCCGGGCGTGTAGGGGAGGCGCGTCCGCGTGAGGTACTCGCCCGCGACCGCCAGCACGTCCGCGAAGTTGATGCCGACCGCCTCCACCTTCAGGCGGACCTCACCGGGTCCGGGCTGCGGCACGGGCACGTGCTGGAGTTCCATCACATCGGGGGGGCCGAGGCGTTCGACGACGATGGCCTTCATGCTTTCGCTCATGCGCGGAGCATACCCGACTGTCCCCCGCCAAGTGAACGCGGACGTACACTCTGAACGTTCACGTATTTGACCCGGAGAGAGAGGCGTGGAAGCATAGGCGGGCACACAGCAACACAGGAGGTAGCCTTCATGAGCATCGTTGACCAGACCCGCGAGGGTGACGTTCTCGTCCTGACCATCAACAACCCGCCCGTGAACGCCTTTTCGCCCGGCGTGCCCGAGGGCCTCCACGCGGGCCTGGATGCCGCCGAGCAGGGCGAGGACATCAAGGCCGTCGTCATCATCGGCGGGGGGCGCACCTTCATCGCGGGGGCGGACATCAAGACCTTCGACCTGCCCCGCGAGCAGGCACCCGACCTGCGCGGCTTCATCGCCCGACTGGACGCCTTCCCCAAGCCCACCGTCGCGGCCATTCACGGCACGGCGCTGGGGGGCGGTCTGGAAGTGGCTTTGGCCTGCACTTACCGCGTGGCGACAAAGGACGCGCGGCTGGGCCTGCCCGAAGTCAAGCTGGGCGTGCTTCCTGGCGCGGGCGGAACCCAACGCCTGCCGCGCGTGATGGGTGCCCAGAAGGCGCTGGAGATGATGCTCTCCGGCAACCCCATTGGGGCGACCGAGGCGAAGGAACTCGGCCTGGTGGATGAGATCGTGGAGGGCGACCTGCGCGAAGGGGCGGTGGCCTTTGCCCGCGCCCACGAGGGCGAGCGCCCCCTCCCGCGCATCAGCGAGCGGCAGGTGAAGGATGCCAGCCCCGAACTGTTCGCCGCCGCCCGGGAGGGCATCAAGAAGACGCACCGCGGCCAGCTCTCGCCCTCACTGATCATCGAGCTGGCCGAGATGGCCGCAACCAAGCCCTTTCAGGAAGGCTGGGACGCCGAAGCCCGGCTCTTCGTGCAGGCGAAGGACTCCCCGCAGTCGCGCGGCCTGCGCCACATCTTCTTCGCGGAGCGCGAGGCGGGCAAGATTCCCGGCCTGACCAAAGACACGCCCACCACCGAGATCAAGTCTGCCGGGATCATCGGCGCGGGCACGATGGGCGGCGGTATCGCCATGAACTTCCTGAACGCCGGGATTCCCGTCACCATCGTCGAAACCTCGCAGGAGGCGCTCGACCGGGGCCTCTCGGTCATTCGCCGCAACTACGAGAACACCGCGAAAAAGGGCCGCCTGACGATGGAACAGGTCGAGCAGCGGATGGGCCTCCTCACGCCGACGCTCGACATGAACGCGCTCTCGGACGCCGACATCATCATCGAGGCCGTCTTTGAGAACATGGACGTGAAGAAGGACATCTTCAGGCGTCTGGACGGGGTCGCCAAACCCGGCGCGATTCTCGCCACCAATACCTCGACCCTGGACGTGAACGAGATCGCCTCCGTCACCTCGCGGCCTGAGCAGGTGATCGGCCTGCACTTCTTCAGCCCCGCCAACGTGATGAAGCTGCTGGAGATCGTGCGCGCCGACAAGACCAGCGACAGCGTGCTGGCGACCTGCCTGAACCTCGCCAAGCGCATCGGCAAGGTGGGCGTGGTGGTGGGCGTCTGCGATGGCTTCGTGGGCAACCGCATGGTCCACCGCTACGGCGACGAGGCCCGCAAGCTGGTCGAGGAAGGCGCCCGCCCGCAGGACGCCGACGCCGCGATGAACGCGCTGGGCCTCCCGATGGGACCCTTCCAGATGACCGATATGGCGGGCCTGGACATCGGCTACGCCATTCGCCAGCACCAGGCGAAGGTGCGCGGCCAGCCCAAGCCCGACGGCTGGCTCGACCGCATCGTGGAGACGGGCCGCAAGGGCCAGAAGACCGGCGCGGGCATCTACGACTACGACGAGAACCGCAGGCCCCGCCCCAACGCCGACATCCAGAAACTCATCGAGGACTACCGCGCCGAGAAGGGCGTCCAGCCCCGCGAGATCAGCCGGGAAGAGGCGACCGAACGCCTGGTGTACTCGCTGGTCAACGAGGGCGCGAAGATTCTGGAAGAAGGCATTGCCCAGCGCGCGGGCGACATCGACGTGATCTACATCTACGGCTACGGCTTCCCCGCCTACCGGGGCGGCCCGATGCAGTACGCCGACGAGATGGGCCTGCAAAACGTCGCTGCCGCCCTGGAAAAGTACGGCCAGACGCCCGCGCCGCTGCTGAAGCGGCTGGCGGACGAGGGCAAGACATTTGCCCAGTGGGACCGCGAGAAGGCGAGGGCCTGAACGCCGCTTTCCAGAGGTCCAGATGGAGGAGGTCCCGGATGAGCCAGCCAATCACCGTGCGTGTCCTGAACCCCGATGAGGCCGCGGTGCTCGACCACGTGGCCCCGGACGTTTTTGACGGTCCGGTGGACCCGCGCTGGACCGCCGAGTTCTTCGCGGACGCCCGGCATCATCTGGCGGTGGCCCTGCACGGTGAAACGGTGGTCGGCGTGGTGGGAGCGTTCCGGTACGTCTACCCCGACAAGCCGCCGGAACTGTTCATCAACGAGGTTGCGGTCTCGCCCGGTTACCGGGGGCGGGGCCTGGGCCGCGGCATGATGAACGCCCTGACCACCCACGCCCGCGCGCTGGGCTGCGTGGCCGCCTGGGTGCTGACAGAAGCGGGCAACACCGCTGCCCGCCGCCTGTACGCCGCCTCGGGCGGCCTGGAAGAGAGCTGCCAGATTTTCGTGATTCCGCTGGAGCAGGCCGGAACTGGCCCGCTTCCCACATCCTGAAGGAGTTCCACCCATGCCCGAAGCTGTCATCGTCTCCACCGCCCGCACCCCCATCGGCAAGGCCTACCGGGGCTACCTCAACGACACCCACGGCTCCGACATCGGCGCGCATGTGGCCTGCCACGCCGTCGAGCGCGCAGGTGTGGACCCCGCCGAAGTCGAGGACGTGATCATGGGCGCCGGAAACCCCGAAGGCGCCACCGGCTCCAACATCGCCCGTCAGATCGCGCTGCGGGCGGGCTTTCCCGTCACCGTTTCCGGCGTGACCGTCAACCGCTTCTGCTCCAGCGGCCTGAACACCATCGCGCTGGCGGCGAATCACGTGATGGCCGGACAGGGTGACATCTTCGTGGCGGGCGGCCTGGAAAGCATTTCCTTGACGCAGAACGAACACGCCAACAAGTACCGGCTGCGCGGCGAGTGGCTGATGGAACACAAGCCCGACATCTACATGCCGATGCTGGAGACGGCGGAAGTGGTCGCCAAACGTTACGGCGTCAGCCGCGAGGCGCAGGACGAGTACGCCTACCAGTCCCAGATGCGGACGGCGGCGGCCCAGCAGCAGGGCCTCTTCGACGATGAGATCGTGCCCTATACCGCCACCATGAAGGTGCAGGACAAGGCGACCGGTCAGATCAGTGACCGCGAAGTGACGATGAGCAAGGACGAGGGCAACCGCCCCGACACCACGCTGGAGGGCCTCGCCAAGCTCAAGCCGGTGATCGAGGGCGGCGTGATCACGGCGGGCAATGCCTCGCAGCTCAGCGACGGGGCCTCGGCGGTCGTGGTGATGAGCAGCGACCTCGCCCGCGAGCGCGGCCTGCAACCCCTGGGCCTCTTCAAGGGCTTCGCCGTCGCCGCCTGCGAACCCGACGAGATGGGCATCGGCCCGATCTTCGCCGTGCCCAAGCTGCTGAAGCGTCACGGCCTGACGGTGGACGACATCGACCTGTGGGAACTGAACGAGGCCTTCGCCGTGCAGACCCTCTACTGCCGCGACAAGTTGGGCATCAACCCCGAGATTTACAACGTGAACGGCGGCTCCATCAGCATCGGCCACCCCTACGGCATGAGCGGCGCGCGCCTGACCGGGCACATCCTGCTGGAAGGCAAGCGCCGCGGCGCCAAGCACGTCGTCGTGACCATGTGCGTGGGCGGCGGCATGGGGGCGGCGGGACTGTTCGAAGTGTTGTAAGGAGCTTTCCGCCGTCAGCTTTCAGCGTTGAGGCTCAGGTGCCCCGGCCCTTGTGGTCGGGGCATCCGGCTGCCCTCGTCTTACAGTCGTTTAACGTCGAATTCTTAATGTGAGACATGACTTCCTCTCCTGCCCTCGTTCCCCACGGGCTGCATCACGTCACAGCCGTGACGGCGAATGCTCAGGCGAACCTCGATTTTTATACCGGCGTGCTGGGGCTGCGCCTGGTGAAGAAGACCGTGAATCAGGACGACGTGACGGCCTACCACCTCTTCTTTGCCGATGGGGCGGGCAGTCCGGGCAGTGACCTCACCTTTTTCGAGTGGCCGGTGCCGCCCGAGGTGCCCGGCAACAACAGCATCACCCGCACGGGCCTGCGTGTGCCGAACGGGAGCCTGGAGTGGTGGGCGGCGTACCTGCGGGAGCAGGGGCTGGAGGTGACGCGCGTCACCCGGGCAGGCCGCGGACATCTGGACTTCAGCGATCCCGAAGGCCAGCGCCTCAGCCTGGTGGAAGGCGGCCCCGGCGGCGTGGCCTGGGAGGGGAGCCCGGTTCCCGCCGAGCATCAGATTCTCGGCCTCGGTCCCGTGGAACTCACCCTGCCGGGCCTGTTTCCCACCGAGCGGGTTCTGACGCGCGCCTACGGCCTGCACGCGGCGGGTACGTACCCGGACCCCGAAGCGCCCGGACGCACTGTTCACGTCTACAGCATGGGCGAAGGCGGGCCGCACGCCGAACTGCACCTGCGCCTCGACCCGTCCCTGCCCCCGGTTCGCCCCGGCGCGGGCGGCGTTCACCACCTCGCGCTGCGCGTGCCGGATGAGCAGTACCACGCCTGGAATGCCCATCTGAGGGGCCTGGGCCTGCGGACCAGCGGCGAGGTGGACCGGCACTGATTCCACTCCATCTACTTCCGCGAATCGCAGGGCATCCTGATCGAACTCGCCACCGACGGCCCCGGCTTCGCGGTGGACGAGGACCCGGCACACCTGGGCGAGAAACTGGTGCTCGCGCCCTTTCTGGAGCCGCGTCGCGCGAGCATCGAGGCGGGCCTGACGCCCCTCACCCTCAGGACTGGGCAACCCTGAAGGGGGCGGGGCCCGTCTGTAGGCGGCACGGCGGGCAGGTGCGGCAATACGGCTTTCCCCGCGCGCTAGACTGCCCGGTACCTCATGCCAAGTGCCGATTCCCCGGTGGTGTTCGTCGTCTCGCACGACCGGGCACGCGCCGATCTGCTCGTGCCCGTGCTGGGACAGGCCGAAGTGTTCGCTATCCCCGACGCGGAGACGCTGCTGCGCGAGGCGCATGTCCACCCGCCCGCCGTGGCGCTGCTGTATGCCGATACGCGCGGCGTGCCCCTGGCGGAGGTGCTGCCCCTGCTGCGGCAGCGGGCCGAACTGGCGGGGACCTACTGGCTGGCGGTGGGAAGTGCGGGCCTGGGCGCGTTGCTGGCGGCGGGCGCGGACGCCCTGATCAGCGACGCGACGCCGCCCGAGGCGCTGGCCCTTCAGGTCCGTGCGCTGCTGGCCCGCGCTGCCCGGCACCGCGAACTGGAGGGCCGGATCGGTCAACTCCAGCGCCGCCTGGAAACCTGGGAACACGAGGAGCGCGTGCGCGACCAACTGGTTCACATGCTCGTCCACGACCTGAAAAACCCGATTGCCGCCGTCATGGGCCTGCTGGAAGTGGTCGAGGACGACGACCGTGTGCCCGACGACACCCGGGAACTGGTCAAGGTCGCCCACGACGAGACGCAACATCTGCTGCACCTCGCCGTGAACATGCTCGATGTCCGCAAGATCCAGGCGGGCAAGATGCACCTGCGGCCCGAGCTGGTGTTCAGCCCGATGTTCGAGGAGGTGATCGAGCAGGCGTGCGGCGACGTGGGCAGCGGCCTGCGCGACCGGCACATCGGTGTGGAAGTCGCCCCGAACCTCAGTCCTACCCGCGCCGACCCGGACATCCTGCGCCGCATCTTCGCCAACCTGATCAGCAACGCCCTGAAACACACCACCACCGGCGGCCTGATTCAGATTCAGGTGCGTCAGGCCGAGGACGAAACGCAGATCACGGTCCGCGACGACGGTGAGGGCATCCCCGCCGATGACCTTCCAAATCTGTTTGCCGCCTTCGAGCAGTCACGCCTGACCCTGCACGGCCGCTTTGATACCGGCATGGGTCTGGCGTTCTGCAAACTGGCCGTCGAGGAACACGGCGGCCACATTTGGGCCGAGTCCGAACGCGGCCATGGCTCGACCTTCATCTTCACCCTGCCCCTCGCCCAGGACAGCGAAGACGACGACTTCGTGGAACTGCTGAACTGAGGCAGGGAAGGGGGCAGCCCCGAAAGCAGGCTGCAACGCAGAGGTGCGGCAGTGGGCCGCAGAGCACGGTAATGTTTCAATCCTCAGCCCACCCGAAGGTAGGCTGCAACTGCGCGGCAGCCAGGTCCTCGCCCCAGCCGGTGCCGTTTCAATCCTCAGCCCACCCGAAGGTAGGCTGCAACGGCCAGATTGCCGA